>NZ_JAGIKY010000011.1:0-133374 GCF_017874695.1 Halarchaeum nitratireducens | reverse complement strand
CTCGCTATTCATAATCGGAGAGTCGGAGGGATGCTGGCGGATTCCGCCGACTCGTTCATTCGGTATTCGTTTGCCCGGAGAGCCATAGCGCTCTCTAGCCCTCTCGCAAGCAACCACGTAGCTGTGAGGTCGCGCTCGACGGCCGTACTCAGTACGTGCATGAAGAGACACGCCGTTATCTCACGGACTGCTCGCTGTCCATCTCGGTCGACATTTCGGGCGAGAAGTACCGTGGGGTGTCGAAGCCGGTTCGATTATCGTGACGATTCGTCGCTGTTTACCCGTTGTAGTAGGCGGTCTCCACGGCCGCCCCATTGACCTCGGCGGCGGCCGCACAGACGGTGTGCTCGAAGTCGGCATCGTACACTTCGCGAGCGGCGGCGTCTGCGGTGTCCGCGGCCAGCGGGTACGGTTCGGGGTCGTTTTTCTCGTACGTTGCGACGAGCGTCGGCTCGGTCACGCGCTTGACGTGGAGCGCGTCGGACCGGACGGTCCCGATGTAGGCCTCGTCATCGTCGACGACGCCGGCAATCCGGGGCGTATCGTAGTCGTCCTTCTCGTAGTCGAGCGCGAACAGCGCGGTGACGAGAGCGTCGCGGGGGGGATAGCCGAGGTCGAGCTTCTCCGCGACGGGATCGACGTGTGATCCGTTGCCGACGACCGCGAGGCCGTCGGTGTCTCCGGCGGTCCGGACACAGTTGTAGGCGATGTACGGATTGTCCGTTTCGGGGGCGTCCGGCGTTGGACCGACGGTGAGTGCGTCTTCGCGGGCGGTGACGTGACGGTTCGGGAACGATCGGGAAGAGACACGGTACGCCCCGATCCCGGGGCCGACGACGACGAAGCGTCCGACGTACATACACGAGAACGTGTGTAGATCACGGGCAAATAGATGGCGATGTGGGCACATCCGGGCGACCGACCCACGAGCCGGGCGCCACGTAGGGGATGTGCTCGCGGGGCTCGTCGGTGCGCTCCGCAAGACTCATATTCGTCGACCGGCTACGAGCGAGTGCGGCGTAAGAAGCGTAGTTCCATGGGGTAGCGGCCAATCCTGAAGCCTTCTGGGGGCTTCGACCCAGGTTCGAATCCTGGTGGAACTATACTCCGTTCTCGTTGTCTACCCTCGGATTTGTTACCCTCCCGGCTCTCGTCTGACGTGCGTCAGCCAGACGCGGGCGCCGTTTCGGGTGGAGGCCGGTAGGCGACGCGCTCTCGACTCCGGGCGAGTACTACGGTGATTCCTCGCGTTCCTCTCGGTCCATCGCGTCGAGTTCGCGCTCGGGGTTGTATTCGCTTTCGTCCCCGTGCTCGCCGCCGGCTCTGCCGGTCAGCTCGCCCAGTACCGCCTCGCGTGCGTCCTGTGGTGTGTCGTACTCGTCCGGGGCGAGTCGGTCGAAGACGTCGCCCAGCGTCTCCGTCTCGTTTGGGAGCTCGTTCACGCGATCGCCGTACGCCGCCTTCATCTCACTGGTGTTCGTCGGATATTCCAGGCCGTCGATGGTGTCCTCGAGGATGCTCTCGACGTGCTCGGCGCGCTCGTGCGTGCGTTCGGACGCGTGCTCGTTCGGATCAGCCATATCTGGAACTATCGACGCGACCCGGAAGAACGTAGTGGCCCCGATGGCACCCGCGCGTTCCACGCTCGGGTAGCCTACTTCTCGACGTCGAGGAGTGCGACCCGCTCCCGGACGAGATCACCCAGCGACGTGTCCGTCGCCGCGAGCTCGATCTCCTCGATTTCGAAGAACTCCCGGATCAGCTCCTCATCGCGTGCGTCGAACCCGCCACCCGGCCCGAGGCGTTCGGCGATGGCGTTTGCGCTCGCCGCTTCCGCCCCCTCGGGATCACCGATACCGGGATCGGCGGCGACGAGCGCGACCGCGGGCGAGACGCCCGCCTCGACGCCCATCGTCAGCGCGCGGCGGATCTGTCGGCGACCGGCCGCGTATAACAGCACCTCGACGGCGCGCTCGCGCGCGACGTTCTCCCCGCGTTCGAACGCTCGGTCCGCGTGGTCGAGCGCGCTCGCCAGGTGGTCGCGTCCGGCGACGTATCGGGCGTCGAACGCCTGTACCGTACAGTCGTTCGCGTCGCCGATCTCCCCGAGCGCCTCGACGAACGCTTCGACGTCCTCCACGTCGGCGACGCCTTCGACGAGTCTCACTCGAAATCACCGAGACTGGCCTGCCCGTCGCCCTCCTCCGCGTCGACTCCGCTCCGTTCGCTCGCCTCGCCGTCCGCGTCCGGGGCGGCTGCTGGGTCCGCCGCCACGTCGTCCATCTCGGGGTTCGGGTGACCGGCGGCGGCGAGGACGGATTCGGCGGTCTTGCGCCGCCCGCGGAGCGCGCCGAGGACGGTCGCTTTGTCGGCGTTCCGGAGGCCGCTGCGGTCTTCGACGCCCGCGCGGTAGAGTCGGCGAGCGCGTTTACGCCCGACGCCGCGTACCCCGGCGAGATCGAGCAGCTCCTCGCGAACGCCGTAGTCGACGCGCTTGCGGGCGTCCCGGACTGCACGGACGCAATCGAGATCGAGTTCGCCTGCGAGACGCTCGGCCGCGCCGAGCAGCCACTCCGCGGTTTCGGTCTTTCCGCGGATGTCGCCCGGCCCGACGCCGTAGCGCTCGGCGATGCGGTCCTCGTCGAGCTCCTCCGTCCAGTCCTCCATGAGCGTCGCCGTCTTCAGCGCGGCGAGCCAGTCCTCGAACTCCCCCTCGGAGAACTCGGAGGGCGTCGAGCCGGGGATCTCGTCCGCTCGCTCGTAGAGGATCTCGGTGTACGTCTCCCGATCGCCCGATCGGAGGTAGAGCTCGTACATGTCGGGGGTTCGAGAGACGAGGTGGTAAAAGCCGAGCGGCGTCGTGTCCGCGTCGGCCTCCCTGAGTCCGTGGATCATCTCCGCGGCGCTCATCGGGTCGACGTAGAGCCGCGAGACGAGATGGCCGGTCTCGCTCGCGCGGAGGCCGTCGTCGTCGCGCTCGACGAACCCGTTCGCGTCGAGGTACGCGAGTACGTCGTCGGTCACCGACGCGAGCCGCCCGGCTTCGTCCGTCTGTTCGGCGTAGAGCGTTCCGTCGAGGAACTCCAGCAGCTCGGATCGCGTCGTGGCGAAACCGGTTGCGATGGTCGCCAGGACGTGCGTCCGGAGCGCGGGTTCGGCGGCGAGCTTCGAGCGGACGGGCTCGGGGTCGGCGTAGATGTACTTATCGAACAGCCCTTCGAGCCCGTCGTGGTCGTCCGTCACGAGTACCGCCTCGCCGTACGGGTCGAGACCGGGGCGGCCCGCACGTCCGAACATCTGGTGGACTTCGAGGACGTCGAGGGGTTGCATTCCGCCGGCATCGCCGTCGTAGCGCTGCCAGTCGCGGACGACGACGCGGCGGGCGGGCGTGTTGACGCCGGCCGCGAGCGTCGGCGTCGCGCAGACGGTGCGCACGAGTCGGTCGCGGAAGGCGCCCTCGACGAGCTCGCGGTGCTCCTTCGCCAGCCCCGCGTGGTGGAAGGCCGCACCGCGCTCGACGGCGCTCGCCAGCGTCTCCGAGGTCTCGGTGTCGCTGACCGCGCGGATCTCTTCGGCGACCGACGCGAGCTCGACACGCTGGTCGTCGGTGAGCTCCTTCTCGACGACGGCCGCGAGGCGTTTGGCCGCGCCTTCAGCGTTTCGGCGGGAGTTGACGAAGACGAGCGTCGAGCCGTCGTCATAGAGCGTGTCGCGGACGATCGCGGCCGTCTGACTCTCGCCGCGCTCGACGGGAAGCTCCTTCGTGGTGCCGTCGTCGAGGTGGAGGGCCTGCCCGTAGTGGACGCCGGTGCGGAGTTCGATGGGCCGCCAGTCAGAGTCGACGAGTTCGGCGTCGAGCCACGCCGCGAGCTCGTCGGCGTTCCCGACGGTCGCGGAGAGCGCGACCGTCTGGAGGTCCTCGACGCGCGCACGGAGCTTCGCCAGCGTCACCTCGAGGGTGGGGCCGCGGTGTGCGTCGTCGACGAGGTGAACTTCGTCCGCGACGACACAGCCGAGTCGATCGACCCACGCCGCCCCGTTGCGCACGAGCGAATCGACCTTCTCGGAGGTGGCGACGATCACGTCGTTGTTCGCCAGGCGCTCGCCGTCGCTCTCGTAGTTGCCGGTGGAGACGCCGACGGAGAGACCGAAGCGCTCGAAGCGCTCGAACGCGCTCGCCTTCTCGCCGGCGAGCGCGCGCAGCGGAACGATGTAGAGGGCCTTCTCGCCGCGCTCGACCGCCGCGAGCATCGCCAGCTCCGCGATCAACGTCTTTCCGCTCGCCGTCGGCACGCTCGCCACGAGGCTCTCGCCCTCGGTGACGCCGCGTTCGACCGCCTCGGCCTGCGGGGGGTAGAGCGCCTCGATCCCCTCGCCTTCGAGGTGCTCCGGGACGCCGTCGGGGAGCCCGGTCAGCTCCGTCACTCTCATTGCCCGAGGTAGGCTCCCGCTCGGGTTTAAACTGTCGTCGCCGCCGTCGCGCCCCCGAACGTTTTCCCGGCCCGCCCCCGAGACGGCGCGTATGGTCTCCCCGAACTCCCCGCTGGGTCCGATCCGGGACGCCTTCGAGCGCGAGTACGACGACGCGGTCGTCTACGCCGACCGCGAGAGCGAGGACGTCCTCCACGAGGGGCCGGTCCGGATCGGGGCGAACGGCTGGGTCGAACTTCCCTCCGGCAGACTGATCTCCCCGAGCGCGGTCCACCACGTCGACGAGCGCCCCTGACCACCAGCGCTAAACGCGCGCCGTCCCACCCCACGCGTATGCGCATCGAGTTCGACCGGGACGCCTGTATCGGGATGTTCCAGTGCGTCGTGGAGTGGGAGGCGGGCTTCGAAGAGGACCGCGACACCGGGAAGGCCGTCCTCGTCGACGGCGAGAACGTGGAGGGCGGCGTCTACGCCCGCGACGTGCCCGAGGACGCCGAACTCGACGCGAAGTTCGCGGCCCGCGCTTGCCCGGTCGACGCGATCAGCGTGTACGACGACGACGGCGAGCAGATCGTCTGAGCCCGCACAACGCTTTTGATCCCGGCCCGCGTCCCCCCACTCGTCACGATACCATGTGTCACGCTTGGGAGGAGGTCCTCGACTGGCCGGTGGCGGACGAGCGTGAGGGCACGACCGAATCGGGCGACGTGAACGGCGGAGCGAGGGACGCGTCGTGCCGTCCCGAGCGCTCCGCTTAGACGAGGTCCGCGTACTGGTCGGAGAGCTTCTCCGCGGCCTCGCCGAGCTGGTCGCGCTCGTACTCGGTGAGGTCCCACTCGACGATCTCCTCGACCCCGTCGGCGCCGAGCTTGACGGGGACGCCGAGCGCGGTGTCGCTGTGGCCGAACTCGCCGTCGAGGACCACGCTCGCGGGCAGCACCTCACCGGTGTCGCGCACGATGGCCTCGACGGTGTGGGCGACGCCGGTCGCGGGCCCCCACTGCGTCGCGCCCTTGCGCTCGATGACGTCCATCGCGGAGCGCTGGAGCTCGTCGAGGATGGCCTCCTTCTGGTCGTCGCTGAAGTGCGGGTCGCGGCCGTCGACTCGAACCTTCGAGAAGACGGGGACCTGCGCGTCGCCGTGCTCGCCGAGGATGGTCGCCTCGACGTTCCGCATGGGCGTCTCGAAGCGTTCACTGAGGACGTAGCGGAAGCGCGCGGAGTCGAGGCGCCCGCCGAAGCCGATCACCTTCGAGCGATCGCGCTCGCCCGTCTCGTAGAGGTGGCGGTTGAGCAGGTCGACCGGATTCGAGGTGGTGACGGTGACGAAATCGTCGTTGTACTCGGCGAGCGAGTCGCCGATGTCGGCCATGATCGGCGCGTTGTCGCCCGCGAGGTCGAGCCGCGACTGGCCGGGCTCGCGCGGGATGCCCGCGGTGATGACGACGACGTCGGAGCCCGCGGTGTCCGCGTAGTCGCCCTGCGTCACCACCGTGTTCGAGTCGTACGCGATCCCGTGGTTCGCGTCCGCTGCCTGTCCGACCGTCACGTCTTCCTGATCGGGGATATCGACGAACACGAGTTCGTCCACGACGTCCCGAAGCGCGAGGCTGTAGCCCGCCGCCGCGCCGACCGTCCCCGCCGCACCGACGATGCTCACTTTCGTCATGACAGGTATATCGGATGCGGAGGAGTCCGTTAAGCGTACCGCCACCGGTCGTCGAGGTCGGCACCAACTCTTTTCGGCGCGCACGCCCTCCCTGTGGGTATGAGCGACCGCGACGACCCCGAGGGGTTCGATCGGGAGGCCCAGAAGCGCGAACTCCGCGAGAAGTACGCCCGCGACGCGGAGGACCGCGAGCGCACCGGCCGGATGAGCGAGCTGCTCTTGCAGGGCGCGACGATGACGAACAAGCACTGCGATCGCTGCGGGAACCCGCTCTTTCGCCACGAGGGCCGGGAGTTCTGTCCGACCTGCCAGGCCGAGGGCGAACCCGACGCGGGCGCGACGGAGGCGGGAGCGAACACCGACGCGGGGGCGTCGCCGACGGCCGCGCACGCTGACGAGACTCCCACCGACGCGGATGCGACAGCCGCTGCCGACGCGAGCGACGAGGATGCGGCGACCGCGATCGACGACGGCGCGTCGCGGCCGTCGACCGGACCTCCCACGACGTCCGTGACGAACGTCGCCGACGTCGAGGCCGAGGCCCCGGAAACCCACACGCACGACGCCCGCGCGGAACCCGCCGAGAACGGCGCGACGACCGGCCCTGCCGCGCCGGATCGCGTACGGGACGACGGCATCGCCCACGGGACCGATCCGTCGGGGGACGCGTCCGGCGACGTCCCGGCGGCCCGCGCGGCGCTCTCGCGGAGCGTGGCACGCCTCGCGGAGCGCGCCGCGGCGGCCGACGATCCGCGGCGTGCCCGCGAGCTCGCCGAGGCCGCCCGCGAGGCCGCCGAGGCGCTCGACGCGCTCCGCTGAAAGTTTAACACGCCGGCAGGCGACGTGACGGTGTGAAGATTCTCGTCCCAGTCGACGGCTCCGACTGTAGCTTCCGCGCCCTCGCGTTCGCCGCGGAGATGGCGACCGACTTCGACGCGACGCTCCACGTCGTCCACATCACGGACTCGCGCGACGAGGCGACGGAGGAGACCATCCGCCGCGCCCGCGACGTCTTAGACGCCCACGGAGTCGAGGACGACCCGGACGTCAGAACGGACATCGGCCTCGACTTCCGGCCGTCGAACCGTATCGGCGAGGACATCCTCTCGCTCGTGGCGGACGAGGGGTACGATCACGTCGTGATGGGACACCACGGCGCGGGGACGGTCGAGCGCGCCATCCTCGGGAGCGTGACGGAGACGGTGATGGACGCCGAGCGCGTCCCCGTGACCGTCGTTCCTTAATCCGGGTCCGGTCGCCTCACCGTCAGGGCCGATAGTCGCCCGCGACGACCTCGCGGACGCGTTCGGCCGTCACTTCGCCGACGCCGTCGGCCTCCAGCAGCGTCTCCTCGTCCGCGGTCATGACGGCCTCGACGCTCCCGAAGTGCGAGAGGAGCGCACGCGCGGTCACGGGGCCGACGTCCGCGATGGACGAGACGACGTACTCCTGTTGTTCCGTGAGCGTCTTCGCGCTCTTCTCGCCGTGGACGGACACCTCCCGATCGCGGGTGAGCTGTTCGCGTCCCGCGAGCACGTCGAGCATGTCCGCGGTGTCGTCCTCGTCCTCGGTCCGGAGGACGCTGAGCCCGTAGTCGACGGCGAGCGACGCGAGCGCCCCGCGGATCGCGTTCGGGTGGACGTTCCGCGCGCCGTAGAGGTCGCCCCCTTCGAGGATGAGCACGGGGCGGTCGTAGTGGCGCGCCAGGTCGCGGGCCTGCTCGAAGAGGTCGCGGTCCCCGCCGAGCAGGGTATCGAGGAAGTCCGCGACGCTCTTGCGTTCGAGCGCGACCCGATCGGAGACGACGTAGTCGCCGACCGCGAGCGTCTCAAGGCGCGTCTCGACGTGCTCGCGCTTCGAGAGGTCGCGCGCGATCGTCGACTCCAGTTCGCGCTGGTCGACGACGACCTCGACGTGGTCTTCCTCGGCCGGCGGGTCGGCGCGAGCGACGGCCCCCTCTTCTTCGCTGGCCTCGCCGGCATCGGCGTCCGCTCCGTCGGCCGTCCCCTTTTGGTTCGCCTCGCCGCCCTCCTCGCCCGCGTCGTCCGTCTCCCCCGCGCCGTCGTCGAAGTCCGTGAGCCCCGCTTGCCCGTCCGCGGCACTCCGGACGCCGGCCGCGTCGCCGCCGTCCGCTCCGCCGGTCGCGACGCTCGCGGGCGCGTCGCCGTCCGCGTACTCCGCGAGCGTCTCCTGCCCGCCGAACTCGTCCGCGAAGTCGTCCGCGAGCGACTGGAGGCTCCGAAGCTCCTCTTCCATCTCCTCCTCGCGGCGGCGCGAGATCCAGAAGAACGCCTCGTCGCGGGTGTCCTCCGCCATCAGCACGACGACGCGCCCCTCGGCCTGTCGGCCCGTTCGGCCCTTCCGCTGGACGGAGCGGATCGCGGTCGGGACGGGCTCGAAGAAGCAGACGAGATCGACCTCCGGGACGTCGAGGCCCTCCTCGGCGACGCTCGTCGAGACGAGCACCTCGAACTCCCCGGACTTGAACGCGTCCAAGACCTCCCCCTGCTCCGTTTGGGTCATGCCGTCGGACCCCTCCTTGTCGCCCTGCCCGACGAAGCGTCTGGCGTCGAAGTGGTTCCCGAGGAACTCGGTGAGCGCTTCGGCGGTGTCGCGCGACTCCGTGAAGACGATGACGCGCTCGCCCCCCTCGATGCCGAGCGTCTCGGCGAGGAGCATCCGGACGCGCCGGAACTTCGGGTGGAGCCCGTCGAACGCCTCGGCGCGTCGCATCGCCTCCTTGACGCGCGGTTCGCTCACGAGGCGCTGGGAGGCCTTCGACGCCCCGGAGGAACGCGCGGCGTTCTTCTGTCGCTCGAAGTACCGCCGCACGGATTCGACGCTCTGCGTCTCGACGAGCTCGACGGCGCGCCGGAGCTTCATCACCTCCGCGTGGAGGCTCATCCCCTCGTACCCCTCCGACTGGTCGTTGTCGATGAGCTCGCGGAGCTTCCCCCGCATCCGGTTGAGGTCCTTCTGAGACATGTCGGGCTGCGTCGAGCGCGTCACGCCGAGCTCCTTGAGCGCCTCCAGTCGCTCGGTGATGACGTCGTTCAGCGAGTCCCGGATCTCGAGGACCGCATCGGGGAGCTCGATGCGCTCCCACTCGACGTCCGTGTCGTGGGTGTAGTCGGCGACGTCCGCGTCGTCCTCCGTCATCACGGCGACCTCGCTGACGCCGAGGTTCGCGCAGACGGAGAGGATCTCCTCCTCGTCGCCGCCGGGCGAGGCGCTCATTCCGGTGACGAGCGGATCGGCGGCGTCCGCGTGGTAGCGCTCGGCGATGTAGACGTACGCGTAGTCGCCGCTCGCGCGGTGGCACTCGTCGAAGGTGACGTGGACGACGTCGCGGAGGTCGATCCGCCCCCCGACGAGGTCGTTCTCCACGACCTGCGGCGTGGCGATGACGACGCGCGCGGACCCCCAGAGCTCCGCCCGGTCGTCCGGGCGGACGTCGCCCGTGAAGACGACGATCTCGTCGTCGGGGATCTGGAGGGCCTCCCGGTAGAAGGCGGCGTGCTGCTCGACGAGCGGTTTCGTCGGCGCGAGCAGGAGGCTCTTCGCGCCGACGTCGTCGCGGAGGCGTTCGGCGGTGACGCGGAGGCTCACCGTCGTCTTCCCGAGGCCGGTCGGGAGGCAGACGAGGGTGTGATCGCCGACGGCGGTCTCGACGAGCTCGCTCTGATAGCGGCGGTCCTCGAGGAACCCCTCGGCGAGCAGCGGATGCTCGACGTACGACTGCTCCGGGTCCGCGTCGGTAGCCGCCATTGTCGTCGGTAGTTGGTCGCTCGCTCGGTTAAGCGTTTCCGCGCGCTCAGTCCCCACCAGCGCTTCCGGCCGTCTCGGGTTCGATGTAGACCTTCCGGACGCTCGGGTTCTGCTCGACGAGCGCGTCCTCGATCGCGGTGATGCGCTCGTCCACCTCGCGGGTATCGAGGCCCTCGTCGAACGCGATGTCGGCGGCGACGAGCACGCGATCCGGCCCGAAGTAGACGGTGCGGAAGTCCACGATGCCGGTGACGCCCTCCCAGCCCGCGACCGTCCCGCGCAGTTCGTCCTCCTCGTTCTTCTGGAGGGACTCCCCGAGCAGGAGGCGCTTGTTCTCCCACGCGAGCGCGAGCGCGAACCCCATCAGCAGGAGGCCGATGCAGAGCGCCGCGAGGCCGTCCCAGAGCGGGTTCCCGGTGTAGTCGGTGAGGAAGACGCCGAGGAACGCGAGAACGATGCCGCTGACCGCGACGGTGTCCTCGGTGAACGCGGTGAGCGTCGTGATGTTGCTCGTCTTCTTGAACGCCTCGACGAAGCTCGTCCAGCCGTGCTCGTCCATGTCGATCCGCATCCCGCGGTAGGCGGTGACGAGCGCGTAGGTCTCGAAACAGAACGCGCCGACGAGCACGACGTAGTTGACGTAGACCGCGCGGAAGCTCGCGCCCAACACCTCGACTTGCCCGTGGAGCGCGCTCGCGTGGCCGTGGACGATCGCCTCGTAGCCGTGCGTGAGCGACATCCAGCCCGCGATGCCGAAGAGGAGGACGCTCACGAGGAAGCTGTAGAAGAACTGCGCTTTCCCGTATCCGAAGGGGTGGGTGCGGTCGGCCTCCCGACCGCTGTACCGGAGGCCGATGAGCAAGAAGACCTGATTCCCCGTATCGGAGATGGAGTGATACGTCTCCGAGAGCATCGCTGGGCTCCCGGTCAGCAGAAAGCCGAGGAACTTCATGATCGCGATGGCGCCGTTCGCGACGCCCGCCGCGATCACGACTCGCTTCGAACTCGCCATTGACGGAACGAGGAGCGGCCGCCACCTAAAAGCACCCGCCGCGTCGCCGCATCTTTCTCTCCCCCGCCCGAACTCCCGGGTATGTTCGCCGTCCTCAGCGACACGCACAGCCGGACCGGTCACGAACTCGCGGGCGCGGCCCACGACGCCGTCGACGGCGCGGACGCCGTGCTCCACGCGGGCGACTTCACGACCGCGGCGGCCCTCGACGCCTTCCACGACGCCGCCGACCGCCTCCACGCCGTCCACGGCAACAGGGACGTCGACGCCGTCCGCGAACGCCTCCCCGAGGCCCGGACCGTCGACCTCGCGGGCGTCCGCGTCGCGCTCACCCACCGCCGGCGCGGCGGGCCGACCGCCCTCGCCATGTTCGGGCGCGAGCGCGGCGCCGACCTCGTCGTCTCCGGGCACACGCACCGCCCGACCGTCACCGAGACCGAGCACTGCACGTTACTGAATCCAGGAAGTCACGCGGACCCACGGGGAAACCCCGCGTCGCACGCGGTGCTCACGCCCGACGCGGGCGGCCTCGCGGGCGAGATCCGCGACCGCGAGGGGAGCGTTCTCGACTCGTTCCGGGTGGAGGGCCGAAACTAGCGGGCGGACGCGACGCCCGTCGCGCCCGTACCACCCCTTTCGAGGGCACCCGGCAAGGGCCTCCCCCAGGCTCAAACGCGTCTTTCACTCATCGCTCTCCCGGCGGCGGCGAAACCGCTTTGTCGCCCGCGACGCACACCACGCGTATGCTCGGCCTCCCCGGCGATCCGGTGTTCTACGCCCTCCTCGTGCTCGTCCTCGGGTTCTTCTTCTTCTGTTACCTCCTCCTCCGCCGGACGCTCCTGAGCTTCCGCGAGGGCCAGCGCGAGCGCTAGACGACCGCCGCGATCCGCGTCAGCGCCGCCTCGACGTCCGCGCGTTCGATCCCGAGGTGCGTGCAAAAGCGCACGGTCTCCGCGTCCATCGCGCCCCCGAGCACGCCGACGTCGGCGCACCGCTCGACGAACGTCTCAGCGTCGACGGCGGCCGCGGTCGTGTCCACGAGCACGATGTTCGTCTCCGGCGTCGCCGCGCGCAGGCCGCTGAGACCGTCGAGACCGGCCGCGAGGCGCGCCGCGTTCGCGTGGTCGTCCGCGAGGCGCTCGACGTTCTCCGTCAGCGCGATCCGGGCGGGCGCGGCGATCAGCCCCGCTTGGCGCATCCCGCCACCGAGGAGCTTGCGGACGCCGCGCGCCCGCTCGACGAACGCCTCGCTCCCGGCGAGCACCGTGCCGATCGGCGCGCCCAGTCCCTTCGAGAGACAGAGGCTCACCGAGTCGACGTGCGTCGTGAACGCGGCGAGCGGTTCGTCGGCGGCGACGGCCGCGTTGGCGAGGCGTGCACCGTCGAGGTGGACGGGCACGCCGCGCTCGTGCGCCGCCTCCGCGGCGGCCTCGATCGCGTCGGGGGCGGCGACCAGCCCGCCCTTCGCGTTGTGGGTGTTCTCTAGGCAGAGCAGGCCCGTCCCGGGGCGGTGGAGGTCGTCCGCGACGAACGCGTCGGCGACCTGCGCGGCGCTCGGGACGGCGCCGTCGCCCGCGTCGATCGGGCGCGTCTGGAGGCCGCCGTGTTGGGCGAACCCGGCGTTCTCGTAGCGCACGACGTGGCTCTCGGCCTCCACGATGGCCTCCTGGCCGCGCTCGGTGTGGACGCGCGCGGCCGTCTGATTCGCCATCGTTCCCGAAGGGACGTAGAGCGCCGCGTCCGTTCCGAGGCGCTCTGCGGCCGTCGCTTCGAGGTCGTTCACGCTCGGATCCTCACCGTACACGTCGTCGCCGACCGGGGCGTCGGCCGCCGCCGCGCGCATCCGGTCGCTCGGCATCGTCACGGTATCGCTGCGGAGGTCGATCCGCTCTCCTCCCATCTCGCGCTCGCTCATACGCCCCCTCGTCGCCCGTCGCCCAAAACACCGCCCCCTCCGCAAGCGGTTTGGGTCGCCTCGCCGTGGCATCGATATGGACCCGCGCGTTCGGAGACACGCCGAGATCGTCGTCGAGCACTCCACGGACATCGAAGCGGGCGACCGCGTCGTCGTCACCGCCCCGCCCGCCGCCGAGGACTTCGCCGTCGCCGTCTACGAACTGCTCGCGGAGCGCGGCGCACACCCCGTGTCGCTCTCGAACGGCCGCTTCGGGAGTCCGCGCGCCGAGCGCGCCTACCTCCGCAACGTCGATCAGGACGACCTCGACGAACCCGACCACCTCACCGCGCTCTACGAGCGCACCGACGCCGCGATCCGCGTGCGCGGCGACGAGAACGTCACCGAGATGCGCGACGTGGAAGGCGACGCGCAGGCGGCCTACCAGCGCGCCTACGCCCCCGCCCGCTCGGAACTCCTCGATACGCGCTGGTGTCTCACGCAGTATCCGACGCCGGCGAACGCCCAGCTCGCCGACATGAGCACCGAGGCCTACGAGGACTTCGTCTGGAACGCCGTCGACAAGGACTGGGAGGCCCAGCGCGCACACCAACAGCAGATGGTCGAGATCCTCGATCCCGCCGACGAGGTGCGCATCGTCTCCGGCGACGAGACGGATCTCACGATGAGCGTCGCGGGGATGCGGACGCTCAACGACCACGGCGAACACAACCTCCCCGGCGGCGAGGTGTTCACCGCGCCCGTCCCGGACAGCGTCGAGGGCGAGGTCCGCTTCGACCTCCCGCTCTACCACCAGAGCCACGAGATCGAGAACGCCCGCCTGACGTTCGAGGACGGGCGGGTGGTCGAGTACGACGCCGACCGGAACGCCGAGGTCCTCGGCGACGTCCTCGACACCGACGAGGGCGCGCGCTCCCTCGGCGAACTCGGGATCGGGATGAACCGCGACATCGACCGGTTCACCTACAACATGCTCTTCGACGAGAAGATGGGCGACACCGTCCACCTCGCCGTCGGGATGGCCTACGACGACTGTGTCCCCGAGGGCCGCGAACCGAACGAGTCCGCCGTCCACGTCGACATGATCGTCGACATGAGCGAGGACTCGCGCATCGAGGTCGACGGCGAGGTCGTCCAGCGCGACGGGACGTTCCGGTTCGAGGACGGGTTCGAGGAATAGGGTGATTCCGGAGGAGTCGCCGACTATCGAGCGCCGACCGGTCGGAGGCGCGAGGACCAACGCGACGCCCGAGCGACGCGGGGGCATTACGACCCACCGATCGTGGAGGGATAGCGATCCGCGAGCACACGGCGCCGCCGCTCAACGGTCGACGTCCCGCAGAAGCTCTTCGTATCTACTAGTTGTGACGGGAAGTACTTAAACGAGGGCGCGATGGGCCCGGTGACGCCTAGTTATTTGGAGCCGCGTCGCCCCCGTGCGGGTATGCCGGAACTCGACATCGGGGCGTCGCAGGCCGAGTACATCGAGGAGCTGCGCGAGGCGCTCGCCGACGAGTACCTCGACGGCTACGGGGCGATGCGGCCGCGCGACGCGCTCCAATACCTCATCGACCGCCACGAGGCGACCCGGCCGGCGGACGCCCTCGTCCCGGACGCGAACGGCGATGCGGACGCGGGCGAACCCGATGGGTCGAGCGGGGAGCCGGCCGCCGCGGGATCGGACACGGTCGATACGTCGGCCGGGAGCACGACCGTCGAGACGGTGCGCCGCGACGCCGACGCGACGAGCGACGACGCGGATTCGACGACCCGCACCGATCCGTCGCCCTCGCCGTCCGGCTCGGAGAGCCCTCTGCGACAGATGATGGAGCTCTTGGAGGAGCACGACGACGCGTGGGAGGAAGTCGATTCGAGCGACGGGAAATACCGGGTGACGCTGCCGGACGGGTCGACGGCGCACGCGCGGACCCGCGACGACGTGCGCGCGCTCCTGTTCAAACACTACCGCTGAGATGGCCGACACCCGCGAGGAGGGGTCGACGTGTCCGCGCTGTGGCGGTGACCTCGAGACGTTCGTCTTCGAAGGGAAACGCGCCGTCGTCTGCGAGGACTGCGGATACGCGGACGTCCCGGCCGATCACTCGCCGCCCGAACGCGCTGACGAGGAGTCGTGGGCGTCGATCCTGCGGCGCTATCGTCGCGGTGGCAGTGGCGATACGACCGATAGCGACGGCGCGGACGACGGGACGGCGTAACTCGTTACTCTTCGGGGGTCGCTTCGGCCTCTTCGGACTCGCGTTCGCCCTCCTCGGAGCGGGCGGCGACGAGCGCGCCGCGAGCGACGCTGTAGAGGGGTTCGCGGGCGCGCCGAACGCCGCTGACGGAGAAGGGGATGTCGGCCTCGCGGAGGCGCTCGCGGAAGAGCCCCTCGAAGCCGTCGGGGCTCGCGGTGCCACCGGTGACGACGACGGGCACGTCGAGGCCCTCCTCGACGTCCTCCTCGTCGACTTCCTCGACGACGTTCTCGACGACGTAGTCGAGGAGGTTCTCGTAGTAGATGCCGAGCGCGCCCTCGATGCCGCCGACGTCGCTCGTGAAGTCGAGGCGGAAGTCGTCCTCCTTCGTCGTCGTGACCTTATCGACGGGCGTCCCGGTGGCGCGCGCGGCCTGCTCGTCGATCCAGTCGCCCCCGCGGGCGATGGAGAAGCGCATGACCGGCACCGCGTAGTAGGAGAGACAGACGTTCGTCATCCCCGCGCCGAAGCTGATACCGAGACCGGTGAAGTCGTTGTCGGCGAGCTCGCTGTAGATGACGGCCATCCCCTCGTTGATCGGTTCGGGGTCGTACCCCATGTCCGAGAGGATGGATTCGAGGGTCTTCTGGTGGTAGAGCGTGGAGAGATCGGAGTCGATGGGGTCGGCGGGCGTCGAGAAGAAGAGGCGCTCGCCGGGGTGTTGGGGCTCGTCGACGACCTGCTGGAGGATGAGCTTGATCATCGGGATGGCGGACTTCTCGTCGGAGGAGAGGATGCCCGCCTTCATCGGCCGTCGCGTCTCGCGGTTGAAGATGTTCGCGAAGTTCAGGGCGTCGTCGCCGACGACGTACACCTTATCCCCCTTCTTGATGTGGAGGACGTCGCTGCGCGAGAGCATCTGATCGGCCATGTCGCTGTAGTCGAGTTCGACGAACGAGTTGCGCTGTTGGACGAACACCGTCTCCGCGCCCTCCTGTCGCGCGGAGATGAGGTTCATCGTACCGACGTCGAGGCCTTTCGCCATGGTTGTTGGTCGAAATCGCCGATCTTAAAGCTATGGCTCGCCCGGTTCTCGTCCCCACGGGCCGTCTCAGCGCCCGAAGAGGGACTTGACGCGCTCGACGACTCCGTCGTCCGCGGTTGCGACCTCCTCCGCCTGCTGTTTCTTCCGGAGCTCTTGGAGCGCCGCGACCTGATCGTCCGCGCCCTCGCCGGTCTCCTCCGCCGGCTCCTCGTTCCCGCGGAGCTTCTGCAGGGCCGCGACCTGATCGTCCGCGCTCGTGCTCCGCGAGACGTTCGCGTTGTCGGGCGTGAGGTTCGAGCGCTCGACCTCCGCCTCGTCGTCGCCGCCGGCGCTGAGGTTCAGTCGCGTCGTACTCGTCTTCTCGACGCCGCCCCACGAGAGCTCCGAGCCGGACATCGCGTCCTCGATGTCGCGTTCGACCTGCTCGTCGCTGACCGTCTCCGCGTCCCCGGTGGTCGTGCCGTCGCCGCCGGCGCTCCCCGCGCCCGTCGCGGTGCTCGCCGACTGTCGGGCGCGCTCGATCCGGTCGGTGACGAGACCCGCGCCGCCCGCGCCGACGAGCACGACGAGGCCGGCAGAGTAGACGAAGACGCCGAGCGTGCTGTAGTCCGCCGTCCCCTGCACGTTCCAGTGTTGGGGGTAGCTCGCCACGAAGACGCCGACGCCGCCGAGGCAGACGACGGCGCCGAGTCCCGCGGCGTACATCGCCCGCCGGTCGACCGGGAGCAACACGGGGATGCTGAGGAGGAACGCCGGGAGGCCGACGAGCGCGAGCGTGCCCGCGACCTCGCGTAGCTGCCAGTGGAAGTGCACGCTCGCCGGGATCGTCGAGGACCACCCGAACACGACCGCGCCGAGAACGCCGAGCGTCGCGCCCGCGAAGAACAGCCCGAACCCGACGTAGACGTCCACCAGCCGCTCCGGTTCGCCGAGATACCGACGGTACACCCGGACGAGTCCGTCCGTCACCCGCTCGGTCGTCTCACTCTCCATGCACACACGTCTAGCAGCCTGCGTTAAGACTGTTCGCCAGCGTACCCCGCGAGCGACACGGGCGCATGATTTAAGACCTTGTGTGTTATTGTGTACCACATGTCGCCCCTCGCGTGTCCGAACTGTGAGCGCGGTATCGAGCGAGACGAGATCCGAGCCCGAACCGTCCCCCGATCCGACGGCATCCGGACGACCTACCGCTGTCCGTTCTGCCGCGGGAACTTCGATACCGTCGCGGAGCTCCTGTGAGCCGCGTCCCGAACGCCTTTTGCCCTCACCGCGATAGGGGACGGTGGGGCACGTAGCTCAGTTCGGACAGAGCGTCTGGCTTCTAACCAGAAGCGCGGGGGTTCGAATCCCTCCGTGCCCGTCCGTCTTTTTCCTCGTCGGGTTTCCTCGCTCACTGCGTTCGCTGCGGGAACCACTCCTCGCAAAAACACGGGAGAAAAACTCCCGGTCGCCTCCGGTGACCGGTGAAACTCGCACTTCGCGCGAGTACGCGTTCCACTGCCTCACCACGCCCCACCACGCGCCGCCTCCGTCGTTCACTTTCCCATCTCCCCATCCCGCGCTTCGGCGTCCTTTTCACCGCGCTCCCCGTGGCGTCGCGCATGAACACGACCCACGTCCTCGCGGCCCTCATCGTCGGTATCGCGACCGGCTTCGTCTTCGCCGGTCTCCGCGTCCCGCTCCCCGCGCCGCCGTCGCTCCCGGGTATCGTCGGCATCGTCGGCATCTACGTCGGCTACCGTATCGTTGAGGCTACCGGAGTCGGCTTCGACCTCCTGAGTTGGCTCGGCCTCGGCTGACCGCAGCGAAGCGGTAGCGAGGCTTTTCACCCCGTCGCGCCTTCGTTCACCCATGTCCGAACAGCGTTCTCTCCTCACCCGCGCGCTCTGGTTCGTCGCCGTCGGCTGGTGGGCGACGCCCGCCCTCGTGAACATCGCGTGGTTCTGCAACGCCACCATCGTCGGCATCCCCATCGGGATCGCGCTCATCAACCTCGTCCCGACCGCGCTGACGCTGCAGGAACCCCGCGACCTCGACGCCGACGGCGGCAGCCAGCACGGCCTCGCGCTGCGCGCCGTCTACTTCGTCCTCGTCGGCTGGTGGGCGAGTTTCCTCTGGGCCAACCTCGCGGCGTTCTTCGCGGTCACGATCGTCGGCCTCCCCGTCGCCATCTGGATGTTCCACCGCCTCCCCTACGTCACCTCGCTCTACCGGCTCTGACGCCGCGTCACCGCGCCGGGCGCCAACACGCGCGGCGGTTCATGCCGCCGGCGTTCGCCCGCCCCGAGCACCCGTCCTCTCCCGCCGGATGCTTGGCTTTAAATCGCCGTCGCGGCTACTTCCGACCATGACTGTCATCGGTATCGTCGGCCTCCCGGGGAGCGGGAAGAGCGAGGCGGCGGCGGTCGCCGAGGAGCTCGACGTCCCCGTGGTGACGATGGGCGACGTCATCCGCGCGGCCTGCGAGGACCGCGGACTCGACCCGGCGACCCACCACGGCGAGGTGGCGCGCGCGCTCCGCGAGGAGGGCGGCGTCGACGCCATCGCTGAGCGCTCCCTCCCGATCATCGAGGACGCCCTCGACGGGAACGACGTCGTGCTCGTCGACGGCATCCGCTCGGACGCGGAGGTCGAGCGCTTCGAGGCGGCCTTCGGCGACGACTTCCTGCTCGTCGAGGTCCACGCGCCCTTCGAACTCCGCCGCGAGCGCCTCGGCGTGCGCGGGCGCGACGCGACGAAGGAGGAGGGGGGTGAGAGCCTCGAAGAGCGCGACGAGCGCGAGCGCGGCTTCGGCATGGACACGGCGATGGCGGCGGCGGACGTCACCATCGAGAACACGGGCACGCTGTCGGCGTTCCACGACCGCGTGCGCGAGCTCATCGAGGAGGCGGGGGCGTGAGCGTCGTCTACAGCGTCGACGTCGAGATCCGCGCGCCCGTCCGGCCCACGGAGGTCCCGGATCGCGTCGCGCGCGCCGTCGAGGCGCTCTTTCCGACCGCCGAGATCGAGATCGGCCCGGACGAGGTCGTGGCGACGACGCACGATCTCGAAGGGTTCCGCGAGGCGCTCTTCGAACAGCGCATCCTCGACACCGCGCGCTCGGCGTTCCTCGACGGACGCGACGACGTGGAGGACGCGGACGGCTTCGCCTTCGACTTGAAGAAGCAGGCGGCCTTCCGCGGCGTCGTGAACTTCTCCGTGGGGAGCGCGGCGGAACTCGGCGACGTTCACGTGGAGGTGACGGTGCGCGAGCCGTCGGTCGACGAGTTCGTCGCGTACCTCGCGCCGGAGACGGCGGAGGGCGACCCCATCGAGGACGTGGAGGGCGTCGGCGACGACGCCGAGTAGTCAGACGAGCACCTGCACGACGGCGAAGAGGACGACGACGCCGAGGACGTCACAGACGTTCGTCACCACGGGAATGACGACGTCGTCGGGGTCGAGGCGGAGGCGATAGGCGGCGTACGTCGCGGTGATCGTGACACCGACCGCGAGGAGCGCGAGCGCGGCTCCCGAGGCGAACGAGACGGCGACGACGGTCCACACGGGGAGGTCCGGGTGCGTGCCCGTGAGGCCGGTGGCGGCCCACGCGCCCGCGCCGACGACCGGGAAGAGGGTGAGCGCGAGCGTCACGGTGGCGAGCGCGTTGCCGGCGAGGTCGTCGTCCGTCGGCGCGAAGGAGAGGGTCCCGAGGTGCATCGCGGTGGAGAGCCGCGAGGCGAGGATGCTCCCCAGGTTCCCCGCGGTTCCGATCGTGACGGGGACGAGCACGAGGAGGCTCGGGTAGCGATAGAGCGTTGCCTCGAACGTCCCGAGGACGAGGCCGCTGCCGATCTCGACGGCCGTGAGGCCGAGCAGGACGGGTAGCGTCGCGCGCGTGATCGCGGACACGGTCCACTCCTCGGGCATCTAGGCCACCCCCAGCACGACCTCGACGCCGACGACGAGGAAGGCGAGGCCGAAGACGTCCCCGATGGTCGTGACGAGGGGGCCGACGAGCGCGTCCGGGTTGTACCCCCGGCGGAAGCCGACGAAGACGACGGCGACGACGGCCCCGGTGAGGACGATCCCGGAGAGGAGGCCGGCGACGAGTGCGACGGCGACGAGCGTCCCGAGCCCCGCGACCGTGCGGCCGAGCGCGAGGAGAACGCAGAACGCCAGTGCCGCCGCGAACGCGGAGGCGACGAGGCCGTTGGCCATCGCGGCCGCGCCGGCGGCGACGAGTCGGTCGTCGGCCTCGAACTCCGCTTCGATGAGCCCCTGGTGGAGGCCGGTGGCGAGGCGCGCACCGAGCGACCCGTAGACGTTCCCGCGGGTGGCGAGCAGCGCGGGGACGCAGACGAGGAGGCCGGGGACGAGGCGTAACTCGGCGCGCATCCCGCCGAGGACGACGCCGGCGAAGAGGCCCCCGAGCGTGCTCGCGACGAGCGCCGGTACGGCCTCCCGATAGGCGTCGGCGGCGACGTCGCGGATGCTCATACCGACACCAGACGCGGCGGCCGGTAAAATACCCCGGCCGTCGCGCGCCTCACCGGTCGGTGACGAGCAGCACCCCGGCCGCGACGGCGGCGACGGCGAGTGCGACCCAGAGCACGCCGAACGCGGCCCGGAACCCGGCGTAGGTGGAGACAACGCCGACGACGCCCGGCGCGATCGCGCCCGCGCCCATCAGGACGGTGCGGACGACGCCGAGGCCGCCGCCCGAGACGTCCGCGGGGAGGAGCGCCATCAGGTACGCGCCCCTGACCGGTCGGAAGCCGTGACTCCCGAGGCCGAAGACGACGACCACGCCGACGAGCGTGACGATCCCGGCCCCGCCGCCGACGGCGATGAGCGCGAGCAGGCCGACGGTGGCGACGGCGAGCGTGGCGACGATCACGCGGAGCGCGCCGATCCGGTCCGCGAGGTCGCCCGTGACGGTCTGCACGAGGCTGACGACGAACAGGCTCCCGTAGACGGCGCTCGCGGTCGCCGGCGTGAGACCCGCGGTTTCGAGGTAGCGCGGGAGGAACGCGACGACGCCGTTGTACGCGAAGGAGAAGCCGACGGTGACGAGGACGAACCCCGCGAACGCCGGCCGGCGGAAGAGCGCGGCGTAGCGACGGAGCGGGACGCGCTCGTCGTCCCCGTCGTCGCGCTCGGGTTCGCGCGCGCCCAGCCAGCGATGGGCGAGGACGGCGAGTGAGAGCCCGAGCAGCCCGCCCGCGAGGAAGACGGCGTGCCACGTGACGCGCGGGCTCGTGAGGCAGAACGCGACGGCGGCGGGGGCGGCGACGCCCGCGAGCGCCCCCGCGGTGTCGAGGACGCCGAGCGCGCGGCCCGGACGCTCCGTGTAGACGGTCGAGAGCAGGCCGATGGCGACGGTCTTGTGGACGCCCGTGCCGACGCCGACGAGGACCATGGCGCCGACGAGGACGACGAAGGGCGCGTCGAGCGAGAGCGCGAGCGCGGCGACGCCCGCGACGGCCGCGCCCGCGGTGATGACGACCGACGCCCCGATCCGATCGGCGATCGCACCCGCGGGGAACTGCAACAGCGCGTAGACGAGCAACATCGCGGTGAACGCAAGCCCGAGCGTCGCGTCCGTGACGCCGTAGCGCGTGCTCAGCTCCGGGAAGAGCGGCGGGAACGCGTACCGGAGGAACTTCGCGAGGAACCAGATCGCCGCCGTCGCCGCGAGGGCGTCCAGCGAGCGGAGGCGTCGGCGCACATGGGAGGTGTGACCGGCCGGCACAAAAGCGCTTCAGCTTCTAGTCGCCGAACGGGCCCATCCCGCCCATGCCACCGCCACCGCCGCCGCCACCGCCCTGCATCTTCTGCATCATCCGCTGCATGTCGCCGTCGCCCATCCCCTGGAACTGCTTCATCGTCCGCGCCATCATCTTGTGCTGTTCGAGGAGTTCGCGGACCGTCTCCTCGCCCTGCCCCGAGCCCTTGGCGATGCGGCGGATCTGGGAGGCACCGATCGAGCGCGGGTTCTCCAGCTCCTCGTCGGTCATCGAGTCCATGACGACCTCGAAGTTCCGCATCCGGTCCTGGGTGACGTCCATCGCGTCGTCGGGGAGCTGATCCATGAGGCCGCCGCCCACCCCCGGGATCATGTCCATCACCTGATCGAGGGGCCCCATGTTGCTCATCGCGCTCATCTGCCGCTGCATGTCCTTGAGGGTGAACTCCCCCTTCAGCATGTCCTCGGGGTCCCAGTCCTCTTCCTCTTCGGCCTGGGTCTCCTCCATCGCGCGCTCGACGCGCTCGGTGAGCTGCTTGAGGTCGCCCATCCCCAGCAGTCGGGAGATGAAGCCGTCGGGCTCGAAGCGCTCGATGTCCTGGACCGTCTCGCCGGAGCCGAGGAAGGCGATGGTCGAGTCGGTCTCGTTGACGGCGGTCAGCGCGCCCCCGCCCTTCGCGGTCCCGTCGAGCTTCGTGATGACGACGCCGTCGATGCCCACGGAGTCCTCGAACTGCTGGGCCTGGTCCTTCGCGCCCTGACCGATCGCGGCGTCGAGGACGAGGAGCGAGCGGTCCGGCTGGACCGTCGCCTCGATCTCCTCGATCTCGTCGATGAGATCGGCTTCGAGGGCGTGTCGCCCCGCGGTGTCGACGATGCGCACATCGGCGTCCTCGGTCGCTTCGAGTCCCTCGCGCGCGATCTTGACGGGGTCGTCCTCGTCGGGATCGCCGTAGAAGTCGACCTCCGCGCGCTCGCACATCTGCTCGGCCTGCTCGTAGGCCCCGGGGCGGAAGGTGTCGGTCTGGATGACGGCGGGTCGGAGCCCCTTCTTCGAGAACCACCACGCCATCTTCGCGGCGGTGGTGGTCTTCCCCGACCCCTGGAGGCCGGCGAGCATGATCGTCTGCTCCTCCAAGGGGAGCTCGGTGGATTCGCCGACGAGGTCGACGAGCTCCTCGTAGACGATGCGCAGGACGTGATCGCGCGCGGTCGTGCCGCCCGGCGGCTCCTCCTCCAGGGCGCGCTCCTTGATCGAGTCCGAGAGGGCCATCACGAGCGAGACGTCGACGTCGGCCTGCAGCAAGGAGCGCTGGATCTCCTTGACGACCTCCTCGACGTCTTCCTCATCGATGCGGGACTTCCCCCGGAGCGAATCGAGCGTGCCCCTGAGCGAACTCCCGAGGTCGTCGAGTACCATTTGGCCCACGTAGGGGCCGCAGACGCATTAAAGCACTTATCGCCCTATGTAAACTACCCCGCCCTACTCGCTCCCTCGGGCCTTGCGGCCCTCGGTCACTGCTTGAGGACGGGGCTTTACCGCACCGATATTGTGCCCCGCGACCCCATGCGTGGACGCGGCCCAGCTTCCTCTTTCCGTCCTGCCGACGGCGTGGGTGCATTAATGATGCCTCCCACTTCGACCGCCGACGAGGATTGTCCCGCCGATTTAATTCCCGGTGTTCTCGCGCTCTCCCCTCAATCGAGGGACGGGGGTCCACCCCGTTCGCAGTCGTCGTTCCCGAGTATAGGGTGCGGGAGTACCGCACCACAGGCGTCGGTCTACTGGCGACGCCTACCGACCCCGACGTGTGCGAGGACGGCAGTACCACAGGATACGGCGCGGGCGGTCTTAAAGGCGCGCGAACGCCCTTCCTCTCCGCCCTACTCGCTTCGCTCGTTGAGGACGGAGCCTCCGCGCTACCGATTGCTGAAGCCGGGAGATACGGTCGCTCGCGTGACACGCCGTCACGGCGCGTCGACGTCGACGCCGCGTTCGGCGAGGCGCTCGAAGAACGCGTCCGCGTCGAGCTCGGGCACGTCGTGTTCGGCGGCGTCCTCGCGCTTGGTCGCGCCCGGGTTCGACCCGACGACGAGGTAGTCCGTGTTCGACGAGACCGACGACGTCGCCGTCGCTCCGTGTCGCTCCACGAGGTCCTGTAGCTCGCCGCGAGTCCACCCCTCGACGCTCCCCGTGAAGACGTACGTCTCCCCGCCGAGCTCGTCGCCGGCGTCCGCCGCCTCGGGTGCGTCGGGCTCGCCGAGCCGGGACTCGTCGCGCAGGCGCTCGATGACGCGGCGGTTGCGCTCGTTGTCGCGGAACTCCGCGATGTGCGCGGCGACGGTCGGTCCGACGCCCTCGACGGCCTCGTAGTCGTCCCGCTCCGCGTCGAGGAACGCATCGAGGTCACCGAAGTGAGCCGCGAGGTCGGCGGCGACGGTCGGCCCGATCTCGGGGATCCCGATGGCGGCGAGGAAGTCACCGAGCGGCGGGTGACGCGCGGCGTCGAGCTCCGCCCGGAGGTTCCGAGCGCTCGTCTCGCCCCACCCCGCCAGCTCGGCCAGCGTCTCCACCTCGACGTCGTAGAGGTCCGCGACGTCGTCCGCCACGAGCCCCGCCTCGACGAGCTGTTCGGCCGCGGCCTCGCCCACGCCCTCGATGTCGAGCACGTCCGTGAAGTAGGCCAGCGCGTGGACGAGCTGGGCGTCACAGGCGAGCCCGCCCGTGCAGAAGGCGATCGGGCCGTCGCGCTCGACGTCGCTCCCGCAGACCGGGCACGACTCGGGGAAGTCGAAGGTCCCCTCGCTGCGCTTCTCCACCACCTCGTCGACGTACGGGATGACGTCGCCGGCGCGTTCGATCCGCACCTCGTCCCCGACGTTCACGCCCAGTTCGTCGATCTCCTCGGGGTTGTGGAGGCTCGCGCGCGACACCGTGACGCCGCCGACCTCGACGGGTTCGAGGAGCGCGACCGGGGTGAGACGACCCGTTCGGCCGACCTGCACGACGACGTCCGTGATCGTCGTCACCTCCGTGCGCGCCGGGAACTTGTAGGCGTACGCCCACCGGTAGTGTCGGGCCGTGGTGCCGAGGCGCTCGCACTGCGCGCGGTCGTCGACTTTCAACACCGTCCCGTCGATCTCGTAGTTCAGCTCCTCGCGCTCCGCCCGCAGCGCGTCCCGGTAGTCGATGGCCGCCTCGACGTCCGCGACGCGGCGATCCCGGTCGTTCGTCTTCAGCCCCCACTCGGGGAAGCGACCGAGTTCGCCCCAGTGGGTGTCGAGGCCGTCGATCCCGGCGTCGAGTCCGCCCGCGGAGGCCGACGATCGCTCGCGGAGCGCGTCGAGCAGCGCCTCGACGTTCGTGCCGCTACCGTTCCACGCCGCGCGGACGGCGTCGTCACCGCCGTCGTCGCTGCTACCGCCGTCACCCGACGCGTCCGCGTCCCACGCCGCGAGCACGTCGTAGAAGAAACAATCGAGCGGTCGCTCGGCCGTCACCGAGGGGTCGAGCTGTCTGAGCGTGCCGGCGGCGGCGTTCCGGGGGTTGGCGAAGGGGTCGTCCCCGCGCTCGACGCGCTCGCGGTTATACTGTTGGAAGGCGTCGCGCGGGATGTACACCTCGCCCCTGACGACGAGGACGTCCGGGTGGTCGCCGCGTAGGCGCTGGGGGACGGACTCGATCGTCCGGACGTTCCCCGTGACGTCCTCGCCGGTCTCGCCGTCGCCGCGCGTCGCCGCGCGCTCGTAGCGCCCGTCGACGTAGACGACCTCGACGGAGAGCCCGTCGAACTTCGGCTCACAGACGTAGGCGACCTCGGCCCCGCCGAGGTCGCGCCGGACGCGCCGATCGAACTCTCGGACGTCCGCGGCGTCGCCGCTGGAGTCGATGGAGAACAGCGGCGCGACGTGCTCGACGGTCCCGAGCTCGTCGACGGGTTCGCCGCCCACGCGCTGGGTGGGAGAGCCCTCGCGTTCGAGGTCGAACGCGTCCTCCAGTTCGCGCAGGCGCTCGAACAGTCGATCGTAGGCCCGATCGCCGATCACGGGGTCGTTCAGGACGTAGTACCGGTAATCGTGGAACCGAACGGCCTCGCGGAGGCGCTCGGCCTGCGCGCGCGCGTCGGCCTCGTCGAGCGCCTCGACGTCGCGGAAGTCGAGGGCGGGATCGGTGACGTAGGGGTTGTCGTCGGCCACCTCGTCCGCGCCGTCGAGGTCGGTGCCTGGCATACCCGCGGTGTCGCCGCGCGGCCCCGTAAAGCACTCGGGCGCGAGTACCAGCGGATTTTGCCGTAACTCGCGCGCATATCCCGCTGGGGAAATATGCATATGGTACATGAGCGACGAGGACGACCGGCGGTTCGACACCCGGACCGTCCACGCCGGCCAGGAGTCCGCGGACCCCGCGACCGGCGCCCGGGCACCCCCGATCTATCAGACGACCTCCTACGTCTTCGACGACGCAGACCACGCGGCCGACCTCTACGCCCTCGACGCGGAGGGTGACGTCTACTCCCGCATTAGCAACCCGACCGTCGAGATGCTGGAGGAGCGCCTCGCCAGCCTCGCCGGCGGCGCGGGCGCCGTGGCGACCGCGTCCGGGATGGCGGCCTTCGACGCCGCGACGTTCGTCCTCGCCGAAGCCGGCGCCAACGTCGTCTCGTCGTCCGCCATCTACGGCGGCACTCGAACCTACCTCACCGGCACCGCGGGCCGGCGCGGCATCGAGGCTCGGTTCGTGGACACGCTGGACGTCGAGGCGTACGCCGAAGCGATCGACGAGGACACCGCGTTCGTCCACCTGGAGACGATCGGCAACCCCGCGCTCGTCGTCCCCGACATCGAGGCGATCGCCGACGTCGCCCACGCGCACGACACGCCGCTGTTCGTCGACAACACCTTCGCCACGCCCGCGCTCTGTCGCCCGCTCGAACACGGCGCCGACATCGTCTGGCACTCCACGACGAAGTGGCTCCACGGCTCCGGCACGACCCTCGGCGGCGTCGTCATCGATGGCGGGAACTTCGAGTGGGACCCTGAGGACTACCCCGAGATCGCTGGCGACAACCCCGCCTACCACGGCCTCAATCTCTCGGAGCGCTTCCCCGACGCCCCGATGGCCGCCGCGACCCGACTCCGCGGCATCCGCACGCTCGGCAACTCCCAGAGTCCCTTCGACGCGTGGCAGACGATGCAGGGATTGGAGACGCTCGGCCTCCGCATCGAGCGCCACTGTGAGAACGCGGCCCTCGTCGCCGAGTACCTCGACGACCACGACGACGTCGCCTGGGTCACCTATCCCGGCCTCCCGGACCACGAGACGTACGACAACGCGAAGGAGTACCTCGACGGCGGCTACGGCGGCATGATCACCTTCGGCCTCGAGGGCGGGTTCGAGGCCGGCAAGCGCTTCTGCGAGTCCACGGAGCTCGCCTCCTTCCTCGCCAACATCGGCGACGCGAAGACGCTCGTCATCCACCCCGCGAGCACCACGCACGCCCAGCTGAGCGAGGCCGAACAGCGCTCCTCCGGCGTCACGCCCGACATGATCCGGCTCTCCGTCGGCATCGAGGACCCCGCGGACGTCCTCGCCGACCTCGACCGGGCCATCGCGGAGGCGACGCGATGAGCCGCGGCCGCCGCGAGGACGTCGTGAACGTCGGCTCGTTCGCGTTCGAGCGCGGCGGCGAACTCGACCTCGACGTCGCCTATGCGGCGTACGGCGACCCCACGGACCCCACCGTCCTCGTCTGTCACGCGCTGACCGGCAGCCAGTACGTCGCCGGCCCCGCCCCCGAGGGCGTCAGCGGCCAAGCGGCGGGCTGGTGGGACGCCCTCGTCGGCCCCGGCAAACCCATCGACACCCGCGCCTACCACGTCGTCTGCGCGAACGTCCCGGGATCGTGCTACGGCACCACCGGCCCCGCGAGCGAGGGCCCCGACGGCGACCCCTACGGCCCCGACTTCCCCGCCGTGACGGTCGGCGACTGGACGCGCTCGCAGGCCCGCCTCCTCGACGCGCTCGGCGTGGACACGCTCTACGCCGTCGTCGGCGGCAGCGTCGGCGGCATGAACGTCATCGACTGGGCGAAGCGCTACCCCGAGCGCGTCGAGCGGATCGCCGCCATCGCCACCAGCCCCCGCCTCGACGCGCAGTGTCTCGGTCTCAACACCGCCGCCCGACGCGCCATCACGAGCGACGCGAACTACGGCGACGGCGACTACTACGGCGGCCCCGAACCCGACGAGGGACTCGCCGTCGCTCGCCGCATCGGTCACGTCATGTACCTCTCGAAGGCCTCGATGACCGACCGCTTCGACCGCCGCGTCGCCGAACGCCGCGCCGACGGCACCGACGACCCGACTGCCGCCGGGTTCCCCTATCGGGACGTCGCCTCCTACCTCGACTACAACGCCGAGCGCTTCACCGAGCGTTTCGACGCGAACAGCTACCTCTACCTCCTCCGCGCGCTCGACGAGTACGACCTCGCCGCGGACTACCCCTCTGACGCTGCCGCCCTCGCCGATTACGAGGGCGACGCCCTCGTCCTCTCGTTCACCGGTGACTGGCACTTCCCGCCCGAAGGCGGCGACGTCATCGCCGACGCCTTCGAGACCGGTCCCGGCGCCGCCGTCCACCGCGTCATCGAGAGCGACTACGGCCACGACGCCTTCCTCGTTGAACCCGACCGCGTCGGCCCGCCCGTCCGCACCCTCTTAGAGCGCGGTGCGAGCGCCGTCACCACCGACGCCGACCGGAACGCGACGCCCGACTACCCGCGGGTGTGCACGGGCCTCCTCCCCGATGCCTGAACAACGACCTTTTGCTGTGCGACGGCTTCGCCGTCGCTGGCAAAAGCTCGGCCAAAATATCCGCCCGGCCCCCGGGGGTCTTCGGACCTCGCGGCTTCGCCGCGAGTGAACCGCGCGACGGCCGGGTCTTTCGGACCGCTCGTCGCGCGGACGCTCTTTCGTAGCCTGTCCCGTTTTCGCCGTGGCCTAACGAACCACACGTATAGCGTTCGGCGACCGAGTGACTCGAAGAGCCCGGAAGGTCGCCGGTTCGCTCGCCGGAGGCGAGGCCGAAGAGGGTTCGAAGCACTCGACGACGGCTTTTGTCGTCAGAACGCCCCGCGTTCTGACTGAACAGTAGGAAGCTTCGCTTCCTACGGTGGCCGAGCTTTTGCCAGCGCAGAGCGCGCCGTTGGCGCGCTCAAGCGCGGCAAAAGGTCGTTTAGAGTAGGCCGTCCTCCTCGAAGACGCGCTTGAGCCGTCCCATCGTGGCGACGACGACGTCGCAGTGCGGACGGACGGCGGGCTTGGGGACGAAGCCGACGGCGGTGCCGGCGACCTTGAGCATGGGGAGGTCGTTGGCGCCGTCGCCGATTGCGATGGTGTCGTCCATGTCGGTGTTCGTCTCCATGCAGAGCGCTTCCAGGGCCTCGTCCTTCGTGCCCTCGATGAGCGGGCCGTCGGCGTCGCCGGTGAGGCGGCCGTCTTCGACGGGGAGTTCGTTGGCGACGACGTGATCGACCTCCGCGCGGTCGCGCTCCAGGGCGGCCTCGACGCCCGGCGTGAAGCCACCGGTGAGGATCGCGGTGGTGTGGCCGGCGTCGTTCAGCGCTTCGATGAGGTCGGCCGCGCCGGGGCGGAGGTACACCTGCTCGTAGGCGGCCTGCGCTTCGGCCTCGGGGAGCCCTTCGAGGAGCGCGGCGCGCTCGTAGAGCGATTCGGCGTACGAGAGCTCGCCGCGCATCGCGCGCGTCGTGATCTCCTCGATCTCCTCGGCGACGCCGTACTGCTCGCCGAGCAACACCATCATCTCCGAGTCCGAGAGCGTGCCGTCGAAGTCGAACGCGAACAGCGTCATGGTCCCCGTTCGCACGCCGCCGGCCAAGTGCGTTCCGTTCGCACACCGCGTTCCACACGAAACGAAGGGGTCATCCGATAGGGGGCGTGGCCGTGGACATCACGAGCGGTATATAGACGACACTACTCACGTCCGTGTACAGATTGGCCGGGTCGATCGGCGTCACGCGCCGCCGATGAGAAAAGCGTTAATGTGCCGCGCGGGTTTCCCCCGAACGTGAAGGTACTCGTCACGGACCCCATTGCGGACGCCGGCCTCGACACCCTCCGCGAGGCGGGCCACGAGGTCGAAACTGCCTACGACGTCGAGGGCGACGCCCTCCTCGACGCCGTCTCGGACGCGAACGCCCTCATCGTTCGCTCCGGAACCGACGTGACCGAGGCGGTCTTCGAGGCCGCGCCCGACCTCGTCATCGTCGGGCGCGCCGGCATCGGCGTCGACAACATCGACATCGACGCCGCGACCGAACACGGCGTCATCGTCGCCAACGCCCCCGAGGGCAACGTTCGCGCCGCCGCCGAGCACACCGTCGCCATGGCGTTCGCCGCCGCGCGCTCCATCCCGCAGGCCCACGTTCGTCTGAAGGAGGGCGAGTGGGCCAAGAGCGACTACCTCGGCACGGAGGTCAACGGCAAGACCCTCGGCGTCGTCGGTCTCGGCCGCGTCGGCCAGGAGGTGGCGAAGAAGCTCGCCTCCCTCGGCATGGACCTCGTCGCCTACGACCCCTACATCAGCGAGGAGCGCGCCGATCAGCTCGGAGCCGACCTCGTCGACCTCGAAGAGTGTCTCACCGTCGCGGACTTCCTCACCGTCCACGTCCCGCTCACGGCCGAGACGGAGGGGCTCATCGACGAGGACGCCCTCGCCAACCTCGAAGGCGGCTACCTCGTCAACTGCGCGCGCGGCGGCGTCGTCGACGAGGAGGCCCTCGCCGAGGCCGTCTCTGACGGCGTCATGAAGGGCGCCGCGGTCGATGTCTTCGCCGAGGAACCCCTCTCCGAGGACTCGCCGCTGCTCGACGTCGACGACATCGTCGTCACGCCCCACCTCGGCGCATCCACGGAGGCCGCCCAAGAGCACGTCGCCGTCTCGACGGCCGAGCAGGTCGTCGCCGCGTTCAACGACGAACCCGTTCTCAACGCGCTGAACGCGCCGTCCGTCGACGAATCGGCGTTCCCGCGGATCGAGCCCTACATCGATCTCACGGAGACCGCGGGGAAGGTCGCGGCGCAGCTCTTCGGCGAGCGAATCGAACGCATCGAAGTCTCCTACGCCGGCGACATCGCCGCCGAGGACGTCGATCTCGTCACCGCGAGCGCGCAAAAGGGCGTCTTCGAGCCCCTCGAATGGAACGTCAACGCCGTCAACGCCCCGCGCGTCGCCGAGGAACGCGGGATCGAGGTCACGGAGACGAAGACCCGTTCCTCCGCGGACTTCCAGAGCCTCGTCACCGTCACGGTCGGCGACGGCGAGGCGGAACTCTCCGTCTCCGGCACGCTGTTCGCCGGCGACGACCCCCGCCTCGTCTCCATCGACGGCTACCGCGTCGACGCCATCCCGCACGGCCACATGCTCGTCGCACGCAACCGCGACGAACCCGGCGTCATCGGCTTCATCGGGACGGTGCTCGGCGAGTACGACGTCAACATCGCTGGCATGTTCAACGCCCGCGAGACGGACGGCGGCGAAGCCCTCACCGTCTACAACCTCGACGAGGGGCTGCCCGAAGCCGCCCGCGCGGAACTCGAAGGCGACACGCGCATCACCGAGATCACGGAGATCGAACTGAACGGGACGTAGACCCCCTCCAATCGAGCGGTCGATCGCCGCTCCCGACTCCGTCACGCACTTCTCGCCGTCTCTGTTCTCGCCGCCTCTATCAGCTCACAGCGCGTCCAGCACGCCGTCCGCGTCCGCGGGGACGGGCGTCGTGTCGCCGCCGGCCGCGGCCGCCGCGTCCGGGTCCTTCAGCAGGTGCCCGGTCGTGAGACAGACGACCTGCTCGTCCGCGCCGATCTCGCCCCGTTCGCTGAGCTTCCGTAACCCCGCGACGGACGCCGCGGAGGCCGGCTCGACGCCGACGCCGTCGCGCGCGAGCGAGCGCTGGGCGTCCGTGATCTCGTCGTCCGAGACCGCGACCGCCGTGCCGCCCGTCGCTCGGATCCCCGGCAGGGCCTTCGGCGCGTTCACGGGGTTGCCGATCCGGATCGCGGTCGCGCGCGTCTCGACGTCGTCCCAGCGTCGCACCTCGTCGTTCCCCTCGCGCACCGCCTCCACCATCGGCGCCGCGCCCTCGGCTTGGACGCCCGTGAGCGCCGGCATCTCCGCTTCGTCCATCGCGCCGGCGGCGACGAGCTCGCGGAAACACTTGTAGAGCGCCGCGGTGTTGCCCGCATTACCCACAGGAAGGACGATCCGATCCGGCCACTCGCCCGTCGCCTCGCGCGACTGTTCGAGGATCTCGAGGCCGATCGTCTTCTGCCCCTCCAGCCGGAAGGGGTTGATCGAGTTGAGGAGGTAGACCTCGCCGCGGTCGGCGAGCTCGGCGACGACGTCCAGACACGCGTCGAAGTTGCCGTCGACTTCGAGGATCCGCGCCCCGTGGAGCGCCGCCTGCGCGATCTTGCCAGCCGCGACCTTCCCCGCGGGCAGGAGGACGAGCACCTCGGTGTCCGCGCGCGCGCCGTAACACGCGAGCGCCGCCGACGTGTTCCCCGTCGACGCGCACGCCAGGCGATCGACGCCGAGGCGCTCCGCGACCTTCACGCCGACCGTCATCCCGCGGTCCTTGAACGCGCCCGTCGGGTTCATCCCCTCGTGTTTCACGCGGACGTCCGCGACGTCGACGCCCGCCTCGATCTCCGGGACCGTGTACAACGGCGTGTTCCCCTCCTGGATCGAGACGCCCGTCGGGAGCGGGAGCGCGTCGGCGTAGCGCCAGACGCCGGTCCCCTCGAAGTCGTCGAACGTCGGATACTCCGCGTACCGCACCTCAAGGAGACCGCCGCAGTCCGGACACCGGTAGACGACGTCGTCGTAGGGTGCGACCGTCTCGCTACACGCCACGCACGCCAGCCAGACCCCGTCGGTCTCCGCCGCCGGCGTCTCGCCGCCGAGTTCCAGATCGACCATACCGGATGTCACACCCGAACGACCATATAGGGGACGGAGACGGGCCGTCCGAACGCTTAGGTGGCCCCCCGACCGACCGTACGGCGTGCAGACAGCCACCCGCGTCCGCGTCGCCGCCGCGCTCTGCGCCGTCCTCGGCGCCCTCGGCGCGACGACGCTCCTCCTCCGCGACGGCCTCGCCCGTCCGGCACTCCTCGCCGTCTGCGCGACGGTCCTCGTCGTCGCCGGCCTCCTCTACCGACGCGCCGACGGTGCCGAGTCGCGCAGACCGGGGTGGTGAGCGACGCCGGTTCGCGCCTCCCGCGGCCCTCGCCCCGTCGTTCCGCGTCGCTCGGCGTATCCGGCGAACAGCTCCCGCTCGGCCTCCCGGAGGTGTCGGTCGAACGTCGGTGCGGTGATACCCATGGCCTCGGCGACTTCCTCCGCGGTGCCGCTCCGCGACCACCCGAAGTAGCCGCCGTAGCAGGCGATCCCGAACGCCACGCGCTGGCGCTCTGCCAACCGCCCGAGGCCGCCGACACGCGGTGCGTCGGCGTCGTCGCGTCGCTACGGAGCGAACGCTATCCCAGTCTCAGATCAGTCACAGGAGCTCGACGAGGACGCCCTTCTGCCCGTGGAGGCGGTTCTCCGCCTGCGCCCAGATGAGCTCCCGATCGGACTCCATCACCTCGTCCGTGATCTCCTCGCCGCGGTGGGCGGGCAGACAGTGCATCACGGCGGCGTCGTCGGTCTTCGCCAGCAGCTCCTCGTTCAACTGGAACCCAGCGAAGTCCGCGACCTTCTCCGCCCGCCGCTCCTCTTCGCCCATGCTCACCCAGACGTCCGTGTAGACGATGTCCGCGTCCGCGACGGCCGCGTCGGGGTCGTGTCCGATCGTCACGTCGCCGTCGTACGCTTCGGCGCGCTCGACGGCGTCCGGGTTGAACTCGTATCCCTCCGGCGTCGCCGCGGCGACGTCGAGGCCGACCATCGCCGCGCCGACGAGGAACGACGCGCCGACGTTGTTGCCGTCGCCCACCCAGGCGACGGTGGTGTCCTCGAACCCGCAGTGCTCGCGGATGGTCAGGAGGTCCGCGACCGTCTGTGCGGGATGGGCCTCGCTCGACAGGCCGTTGATCACGGGGACGTCCGCGTACTCGGCGAGTTCGAGCATGTCCTCGTGGGTCTTCACGCGCGCCATCACGCCGTCGACGTAGCCCGAGAGCGCGCGCGCCGTGTCCTTGATCGGCTCGCCCCGACCGAGCTGGATGTCGTCCTTCCCGAGGAAGACCGCGTGGCCGCCGAGCTCGGTCATCCCCACCTCGAAGGAGACGCGCGTGCGGGTGCTCGGACGCTCGAAGAGCATCCCGAGGCTCGCCCCGTCGAGGTGCGCGGGTGGCTCCTCCTCGCCCGCCTTCAGCGCCGCGGCGGTGTCGAGGACGCGATGCAACTGCGGGACGTCGAAGTCGTCGATGTCGATGAGGTTCATGCTGTCAGCCGCTCCGCGGCCGCCGTCAGGACGGCGACGCCGCGGTCGTACTCGTCGAGGTCGATGCGCTCGTCCGGCGCGTGGTCGAGCGACGAGTCGCCCGGCCCGTAGGTCGCCATCGGGCAGTCCCACGCCCCGTGGTAGATGTTCATGTCGCTCGTGCCGGTCTTGCGGAGGTGCGTCGTCTCGCCGCCCGCGGCGCGGACGCCGGCGCGCAGCGCCGCCGCCACCGCGTTGCGCGGTGAGGCCATCACCGGTGGGATGGAGTCCGTCCACTCCACGCCCACTGTCGCCTCCTCGCCGACGTACGTCGGGAGACACGCCTCGACCGTCTCCGCGACCTCGTCGATGGTCCACGACGGCGGGACGCGGAACTGGGCGTCGACCGACGACTCGAACGCGAGGCCGTCGGCCGTGACGCCGCCGTCCATCCCGACGGGCTTCGTCGTCACCTGCTCGAACACCGCCGATTCGCCCTCCGCCTCGAAGGCCTCCTCGACGTCGTGCCACCAGTCCATCGCGTACTCCAGGGCGTTCGGCCCCGGACGCGACGTGTGCGCGGACGGCGTCTCCGCCGTGAACGCGCCCTTCACGAACCCCCGGTAGCCGAGCGTCACGGCGTCCCAGCCCGAGGGCTCGCCGTTGATGACGGCGTCGGGCGCGTCGCGGGTCTCCACGAGGTGGCGCGCGCCGAGCGACGTCGTCTCCTCACCGACGACGCCGACGTAGCTCGCGCCCGTCCGCGCCGCCGCGACCGCCATCGACGCCAGCGGTCCCTTCGCGTCGCAGGCCCCGCGCCCCCACAGCTCGCCGTCCGCCTCGCGCACCTCGATGTCGCCGGGGACGGTGTCCATGTGGCTCGTGAGGAGGACGCCGTCGTCGCCCGGCGCGCGGACGTTGCCGACGTCGTCGCGGTACGCCTCGCGGCCGTGCGCCGCGAAGAAGTCGAGGAGGCGCTCTGCGACCGCGTCCTCCTCGCCCGAGACCGACGGCGTCGCCACGAGGTCGTAGAGCAGATCGCGCGCCTCCCGTTCGCGCGTCGCGCTCATAGGACGTCGCGGAGGCCCTCGACGACCCGATCGGTGTGCGACTCGCGCACCGTCAGCGGCGGGAGGAAGCGTACGACCGTCCGACCCGCGGGGAGCGCGAGGACGCCGTGGTTCATCGCCAACTGCCCGATGACGGGGTTCGCGCCCGTCTTCACTTCGAGGCCGATCATGAGGCCGCGCCCGCGGACGTCACGGATCGCGTCCGTCTCCGCGGCGAGGTCCTCGAGCGCCGCGCGGAACGACTCGCCGACCTCGCGGGCGTTCCCGGGAACGTCCTCCGCGACGAGCGTTTCGAGCGTGGCGCTCGCCGCCGCGCACGGGACGGGCCCGCCGGAGAACGTCGAGCCGTGGTTGCCGGCGTTCTCCGCGATCCACGGTCGCACCATCGTCGCGCCCATCGGCAGGCCGTTGGCGATCCCCTTCGCGGCCGTGACGACATCGGGCGCGACGCCCGCGCCCTCGACCGCCCAGAGGTCGCCGGTGCGCCCGACGCCGGTCTGGATCTCGTCGGCGATCATCGCCGCGCCCGCGTCGGCCGTGACGTCGCGGACGTGTTCGAGGTAGCCCTCGGGTGCGGGGTTGACGCCGCCCTCGCCCTGGATCGGTTCGAGGATGACCGCCGCCGTTTCCCCGTCGACGGCCTCGCTCATCGCCTCCTCGTCACCGTAGGGGACGAACTCGACGTCGCCCGCGAGCGGGCCGAACCCCTCCTTGTACTCGTCCTTCCACGTGCACGCGAGCGCGCCCATCGTCCGCCCGTGGAAGGCCTGCATCGCGGCGACGATCTTCGAGCGGCCCGTGGCGTGGCGAGCGAACTTCAGCGCCGCCTCGTTCGCCTCCGTCCCCGAGTTCGAGAGCCACACCTTCGAGCAGTCGCCGGGGGCGAGCGCCGCGAGCCGGTCGTAGAGCCCGGTCCGCACGTCCACGGGATACGACCCCTGCACGTACGTCAGCTCGGCGGCCTGCTCGGCGACCGCGTCCGTCACGTCCGGGTGACAGTGGCCGAGCGGCGCGCAGGCGTAGGACGCGCCGAAGTCGAGGTACTCGTCGCCGTCCGTGTCCGTGAGCGTCACGCCATCCCCGGAGGCGATGTCGATCGGCTTCGAGCCGAAGACGAACTCCGCGCCCGACATCTACGGACTCCCCACTGGGTGGAGGCCCGAGAAGTCGAGCCCCGCGCGTTCCTCGAAGCCGAGCGCGACGTTCGCCGCGTGGATCGCCTGCCCGGCCGATCCCTTCATCATGTTGTCGATGGCGCTGAACGCGACGATGCGGTCGTTGCGCTCGTCGCGCTCGAAGCCGACCTCCGCGTAGTTCGACCCCGCCACCGCCTTCGGCTCGGGGTAGCGATAGACGCCGCCGCCGCCCGCCACGAGGCGAACGAACGGCTCGCCGTCGTACGTCTCCCGATACGCCCCCCAGAGGTCCTTCGTCTCGGGCATCGTCTCGGGGTAGACGTGGCAGGTCGCCGCCGATCCGCGCACCATGTCGACCGCGTGGACGGTGAACGAGACCCGCAGGCCGAGGTAGGCCTCGATCTCCGCCTCGTGGCGGTGGCTCGTCGGCGCGTACGGGCGCACCACGCCCGAGCGCTCGGGGTGGCTGGACGCCGCGCCACCGCCCGCGCCGCCCTCCGAGGAGCCGACCTTGACGTCCACGACGACCCGGTCGTCCGGCGTGAGGATGTCCGCGTCGACCAGCGGCTTCAGGCCGAGGATCGTCGACGTGGCGTTACAGCCCCCGGAGGCGATGAGGTCCGCGCCTTCGAGGTTCTCGCGGTTGAGCTCCGGGAGCGCGTACTCCGCGTCCGCGAGGTGTTCGGGCGCGACGTGCCCGTCGTACCACGTGTCGTAGAGCGCCGCGTCCGGCAGCCGGAAGTCCGCCGAGAGGTCCACGACCGTCCCCGCGAGGTCGCGGTACGCCTCGATGTGCTCCATCGTCACGCCGTGGGGCGTGCAGACGAAGAGGACGTCCACGGACTCGAGTCCGTCCGGTGCGACGAACCGCAGGTCGAGGCCGCGGAGGTTCGGGTGGACGGAGCCGACGGTCTTGTTCGCGTACTCCCGGCTCGTCGTCTGGGCGATCTCGAACTCGGGGTGGCCGGCGAGCAGGCGCAGCACCTCGCCGCCCGTGAAGCCGCTGCCGCCGACGACGCTCGCGCTCGTCATGCCGACACCTCCGCGTTCGCCGCCGCGTCGGCCTTCGTCTCCAGCCAGTCGACGACCGCCGCGGGAACGTCCGTCTCGACGGCGTCGTTCAGCGCCTTGAACTCCACCGTGTGGTTCACCTCGGGGACCGTGTAGCCGTCCCCGGTCTCCATGACGTCGACGCCGAGGAGCCCGCCGCCGACCGCGTCGCTCGCGTCGCGTGCGAGCTCGGCGACCTCCTCGGGGATGTCGTACTCCGTCACCTCCGCGCCCTTGGCGGCGTTCGTCAGCCAGTGCTCGGAGGAGCGCGCCATCGCCGCGACGGGCTCGCCGTCGAGCGTGAGCACGCGCAGGTCCCGGCCCGGCTTCTCCACGAACTCCTGGACGTAGAAGACGGAGTGCTCGTAGTGGCCGAGCGTCTTCTTGTGCTCCAGGATGGCCTCGGCGGCGCTCTCCGACTCGATCTTGGCGAGGAGGCGACCCCACGAGCCCACGACGGGCTTGATCACGCAGGGATACCCATAGGACTCGATGGCGTCCATCGCGGCATCGACGTCGAACGCGACGGTCGTCGCGGGCGTCGGGATCCCCGCCGCGTCGAGCTTCACGCTCGTCTTCGCCTTGTCGGCGCAGACGTCCGCCGTCGTCGCGTCGTTCACCACGGGCACGCCGTAGGACTCGCAGAACGTCGTCGCGTACTTGCTCCGCGAGGTCGCCAGACACCGGTCGAGGACGACGTCACACGCGGCGAGCGCCTCCGGCGGGTTCCCCACGCCGAACTGTTGCTTTCGGACGTCGACCTTCTCGACGTCGTGCCCCCGTTCGCGGAGCTCGCCGAGGAGGAGCTTCTCGTCCTTCCGGATGCGCGAGTAGAGGAGGCCGACCTTCACGCGAACCACCCCGTGTACGTCGTCGTCATTCCCTTATTCCCCCCAGTCCTCGGCGAGCTCGGGCGCCTCCTCGAGCGTCACCGGGTCGTCGTCGGTCACTTCGAGCTCCGCGCCACACGTGCCACAGTCGACGATTTCGCCGACTTCGAGGTCGTCGTGCAGGTCGAGGTCCGCACCGCACTGGATGCATTCGGTCATACGACTCCGATTTCAGCCTGCACTACCTTATAGCTGGCGAACTTACCAGAAAAGTTACAGTAGCGCGTACCGGACTCTACCGGCGCGAGACGCGCCGAAAGCTCGAATCGGGACCGCGATATCCCAGATATCGTATAGTTCGTCGCCCCCGTCGGGGCGGTGATGCGATCGGGACCGACGCCCGCCGTCGCGTCGGCCCCTCCCGTCGGCCCGGTCGCACGCGTCGCCCGCGTCGCTCACGCATGCGTCGCGACCTCCGCCGCGAGCGCGTCGCGCGCGGCCTCCAGGTCGGCCGCGAGCGCGCCAACGCGGTCCGTGTCCGTCACACACCCGTCGAGCGCCGCCGCCAGCGCCTCCGCGACCGCCTCGGGGGCCGGACCGCCCGCCGAGTCGCGCGACGCCACGCTCGCCGCGGGGTCGAGCGTCGCCTCGACCGTCTCCCGGTCGGCGTACGCCTCGATCCCCTCGCCGAGGACGTCCTCACAGGCCCGATCGAGCGCGTCGTAGTCCGCGCCGCGCTGAGCGGCCTCGGCGACGACCTCGTGGGCCGTCCGGAACGGCAGGCCGCACATCGCCAGCAGATCCGCGACGCCCGTCGCCGTCGAGAACCCCTCGCCGGCGGCGGCTTCGAGGGCCGCGGCGGGCCACTCGGCCGTCGCGACCGCGCCCGCCGCGACGTCCGTCGCCTCCGCCACCGCGTCCGCGACGCGCCACGCGTGCGGCGAGGCGTTCTGCAAGTCCCGGTTGTACGCCCGCGGAAGGCCCTTCAGCGTCGTCAACAGCCCCTGCAGCCCACCGTAGGCGTCGCCCGCCGTCGAGCGGACGAGTTCGAGCGTGTCCGGGTTCTTCTTCTGGGGCATGATCGACGACGTGGAGGCGTAGTCGTCGTCGAGCTCGACGAGGCCCTTGTTCGAGAACACCACGAGGTCCTCCGCGAGCCCCGAGAGCGTCGTCGCCAGCCCCGCGAACGCCGCGGTGCCCTCGACGAGGAAGTCACGCGCCGAGACGGCGTCCATCGAGTTGCCGAGCACCGCATCGAAGCCGAGCAGCTCGGCGACGCGCTCCCGGTCGACGTCGAAGGGCGTGCCGGCGAACGCCGCCGCACCGAGCGGCGACCGGTTCGTCCGCGCGTACGCGGCCAGCAGGCGCTCGGTGTCGCGCGCGAGCGCCGCCTCGTAGGAGAGCGCCCAGTGCGCGACCGTCGTCGGCTGAGCCGGCTGGAGGTGCGTGTACCCCGGCATCACGGTCTCGCGCTCGGCCTCCGCGACCTCGCAGAGCGCCTCGCGGGCCGCGATGGTGGTCTCGGCCGCCTCCAGCAGCGTCTTCCGGTACTCGTAGCGCAGACAGGTCGCCACCTCGTCGTTGCGCGAGCGCGCCGTATGCATCCGCCCGCCCTCCGGGCCGACGCGGTCGATCACTGCGGTCTCGATGGCCTCGTGGACGTCCTCGCCGTCCGGGAGCGCCTCGAAGCCCGCGTCGGACACGTCGTCGAGCGCCCCGAGGATCGCGCTCGCGTCGTCGCCGTCCACGATCCCCTGTTCGGCGAGCATCACGACGTGCGCCCGGTCGACGGCGAGGTCCGCGGCGAACAACCGGTCGTCGAACGCCATCGAGGAGAGGAACTCCCGGGCGGGCCCGCCCGCGAAGCGCTCGCGGCGCACCGCCGTGCCGGCCCCCCCGCTCTCGTCCCCGCCGTCCGTCATCGTTACTCGTCCTCCGGGTCGGGCTTCGCCCGCTTCTCGGCGTCGCGCGCGAGGCGTGCCTGGAAGCCGTGGTACTTCGCCACGCCCGTCGCGTCCGCCTGCTCGATGCCCATGACGGTCTCCGTGTTGAACGAGGCCGCCTGCTCCGAGTAGACCGCGTACTCGCTCTCGCGGGCGACCGGGCGGGCCTGTCCCCCCTCGAACTTGATCGTCACCGTTCCGGTGACCTTCGCGTTCGACTGCATGAGGAAGGCGTCGAGCGAGTCCATCAGCGGCGAGTCGAGGAGGCCCTCGTAGGCCTGCTGGGACCACTCCTCGTCGACGGTCTGCTTGAAGTCGCGCTCGTCCTTCGTCAGGACGAGCCCTTCGAGGGCCTCGTGGGCCGCGAGCAGCGTCGTCGCCGCCGGATGCTCGTAGTTTTCCCTGACTTTGAGCCCGAGGATGCGGTCCTCCATCAGGTCGGAGCGGCCGACGCCGTAGGAGCCGGCGAGCTCGTTCAGGTGCTCGATGAGCGCCACGGGCTCCATCGCCTCGCCGTCGACGGCGACCGGGACGCCGGCCTCGAACTCGATCTCCACGAGCTCGGTCTCGTCGCTCGGCTGGCTCGTCCACTCGTAGATCTCCTCCGGCGGAACGTACCCCGGATCCTCCAGCTCCCCGCCCTCGATGGAGCGACTCCAGAGGTTCGTGTCGATCGACCACGTGCCCCCGTCGCCCGCCTCGACGGGCAGGTCCTTCTCGTCGGCGTACTCGATCTCCCACTCGCGGGTGAGGCCCATCTCGCGGACGGGCGCGATGACCTCCATGTCGGTGCCGCGCCAGACGGCCTCGAAGCGCAGCTGGTCGTTCCCCTTCCCCGTACAGCCGTGCGCGAGCCCCGTGCAGTCGTGCTCCTCGGCGACGTCGAGGATGGCGTTGGCGATCACGGGGCGGGCGAGCGCGGTGCCGAGGGGGTAGCCCTCGTAGTCGGCGTTCGCGCCGACCGCGTCCATGCAGACCTCGGCGAACTCCTCGGTCGCGTCGACGACGTAATGTTCGAGGCCGAGCGCTTCGGCGGTCTCGTAGGCCTCCTCGAACTCCTCTTCGGGCTGACCGACGTCGACGGTGACGCCGATGACGTCGTCGTAGCCGTACTCCTCTTTCAGCAGCGGGACGCAGACGGTCGTGTCGAGCCCGCCCGAGAAGGCGAGCGCGACGGTTTCGGTGTCGGACATGTGTAGTGTGATGTTGTGAGCGTGTAGTCGTGGACGATACGCCGGGGTTCGCGGGTCGAACCTTGAAGGCCGTGGAAGTAGATATGGTGGGGTCTAAAGGGACCCCGGTCGTCGTCGCCGTCGGTCGGCCGCGCCGCTCCGGGTGAGAACGTCGGCGGGAGCGGTGAGCCGCGACATGGTTGATCGACCATTGCCCGGTGTCGGTATTAAGCGCTTTCGACTCTGCAACACTTGTTTAGTATGCCATCACACGGCACGCGCGTCGCGCGTCGACGGAAAGGCCGATACGCGCCCGTCCCGAACGCGACGGCGTGTACAGCGTCGGCGTTCCCCTCCCGCCCGCGGTCCGCGAGCTGTTCCGCGACGTCCGCCCGCTCCTCACCGGCTTCGAACGCGTCCGTGCGTCGCGGGACGCGACGCTCGTCGTCAAGCGCCTCGACGCCGCCGACCGCCGCGAGTACCTCCGCGCCGCCCGCGAGGCGAAGGCCGCCCTCCGCGGCGCGCCCGCCTTCGAGGCCCGCATCGCCGACGTCGGCGTCTTCGAGACCCCCGCTCGCGGCCCCGGCCCGCTCGTCTACCTCGCCGTCGAGAGCCCCGGCCTCGAACGCGTCCACCGCCAGCTCGTCGCCGACCTCGGCGGCGTCGACGGTATCGAGGGCGACGACTACGTCCCACACGTCACGCTCGCCCGCGACGGGGACGCCCGCGCCGTCGAGCGAGTCCGCGGACACGACTTCGCGCCGGTCACGTGGACGGTCGAAGAACTCGAGTTCTACGACGCCCGCCACGGCGAGCGGATCGAGGCCGTGCGCTTGCCGGCTTAGCGAGGACTCCTCTCGCCGATTCTTGTTAATCTGAAAATTTTTACGCTGCGAACGATAGGTGTCTGTAGATGGACTATTTCGGGGATGTTTCGGGGACTTTGCGAAGTCTAATCGAAGGTGACTGCGATGTTTGCGTTGTCGCGGTTATCGGTGGCGACCCGATTGACTGCAGCCGATGTGCGAAGCGCGCGGTTCGGAAAATCGAAGATATCCCAGAAGCAAAATGGCATGATCTCACTCGTGTACAGAAACGCCGCTTTTTCGACTGTCTAAGTGATCAGGAACTCCAATTTGGATATACCGTATTTGATTTAGACCGGCTTCATACAATGGAAAATTATCACCTTCTCTATTAGGGTGTGAATCTTCCTCCTGCCTGGGATTTGGCGCTAGAAGGATACGCGTATGGTGAGATTCTATTTGAGATGAGTATCTCTACTGACCAGAACCCTTCATTTACTTTTGACCGAGTCAGCTCACGACGCCAATCTGAAGCAATTGCTGAACATGTACGGCATTTTGTTTCTGAAATTGATCCGAAAATCGCTGGGTCACGACAGAGTCCTGGCGTGCAAACTGCCGACTGTCTTGCCGGGGGAATTGCCGAAGACATTAAATGCGGTACTGACTGGTTGGCCCAGTTATCTCAAGACAGTATTACTGAATCTAGCTCCTTCTCGCTCGCGCAACTAGAGAAAGATCTCACCATTTAAGAACCGTACCGTGATTGGCCTCCCACCCGCCAGCCTGGTGTTGTATCAGCTTTATTCAGGAGCGTCTACATTACCAGACGAGGTGCTTTTCACACCTATGCGAGGTCATCGCCCGCTCACGGCTTTATCGGTACCTACATTTACGATATGTCATATGATAAACCTTCTGGCTGTATGTGTCTCCAAAACAATTAAGACACTTAAGCTAGCACACCTTGCGTTCTATCTTCGTTTTAATGACACGAACTTCTTGCCCGCTGGACCCGCGCCTATCTCATCCCACCCTACTTTGACATAGGGGCTTAAATGAGATCGTATGGCACGCACGCTCGGTTTCGTCGGCCTCGGCATCATGGGTCTCCCGATGGCGACCAACCTCCTTGACGCCGGCTACGACGTCGTCGGCCACAACCGCTCGGACGACCCCGAAGCGACGCTCCGCGAGCGCGGCGGCACCGTCGCCGACACCCCCCGCGACGTCGCCGAACGCGCCGAGGTCGTCTTCACCTGCCTGCCCGACACGCCGGCCGTCGAGACCGTCGTGCGCGGCGAGGACGGCCTGATGGCGGGGTTCAGCGAGGGCGACGTCTACGTCGATCACTCCACGATCAACCCCGTCGCCACCGAGGAGCTCGCCGCCGACCTCGCCGACGCCGGCGTCGACATGCTCGACGCGCCGATCAGCGGCGGCGAGGAGGGCGCCATCGACGCCACGCTCTCCATCATGGTCGGCGGTGACCCCGCCGTCTTCGCGGCCTGCACGGAGTTCTTCGAGGCGACGGGCGAGACGGTCACGCACTGTGGCCCCAGCGGGGCCGGCCAGACCACCAAGGCCTGCAACCAGATCGTCGTCGCCGCCCAGATGGTCGGCGTCAGCGAGGCGCTCGTCTTCGCGCAGAAAGCCGGCGCGAACCTCGACGCCGTCGTCGACGCGATCTCCGGTGGCGCGGCCGGCTGTTGGACGCTCGACAACCGCGCGCCCGACATGATCCGCGGCGACTTCGACCCCGGCTTCTTCGCCGACTACCAGTACAAGGACCTCCGCATCGCCACCGACGCCGGCGAGACCTACGCCGCGCCGATGCCGCTCACCGAACTCGCCCACGAGCTCTACAAGAGCATGTGCGCGAACGGGATGGGCCGCGACGACAACTCCGGCGTCATGCAAGTGATCGAGATGCTGGCGGGCGACGAGGCGCGGGTCGAGGAGTAGGTCGGGTCGGTCCGCGGGAGCGATCGAACACGCGAGCGACGCGCTCAGGGCGCCGGCGGCCCGTCATCTCCCCACGCGTCCATGTCGCCGTAGAAGTTCAGCACCGCGAACTTCAGCTTCTCGGGGTCGATGTCGACCATCTCCGCGCGCTCCTCGGCGGGGAACGCGCTGTTCACGCTGTACTTGCGCATCCCCGTCCGCGACGCGCTCGTGTAACGTCTGTCGACGAGCATCCGGACGCCGTAGTCGTCCGGCGAGCGGATGACACGCCCGAGCGCCTGTCTGGTCTTGCGGACCGTCGGGATCTCGACGCCGTAGCGCCACCCGGCGTCCGGCTTCGCGAACGCCTCGTCGTAGGCGTCCTGCACGGCCTCGGCGCGCGCGTCGAGGCGCGGATAGGGGACGCCGACGACCGCGACTGTCCGCGCGTCGTCGCCGTCGAAGCTCACGCCCTCGGCGAGCGTCCCCCAGAGCGACGTGCAGAGCACCGCGTCGTCGTCCGCGACGAAGCGCTCGCGCAACTCCTCCGCCGGTTCGCCCGCCCGATCGAGATAGCACGTGCCGGCCACCGCCCGCTCGACGAGCGCGTGGTAGCGCTCGGCCTCGCCGTAGCTCGGGAAGAAGAAGAGCGAGTTGCCGGCGGTGAACTCGGCGGCGTCCGCGAGCACGCCCGCGACCGCGTCCTGCACGTCGGGATCGTCGCGGTTCGAGGAGAACAGCGGCTCGGTGTCGACCGCGAACGTCCGGCGGCGCTCCTCGGGGAACTCCAACCCGTAGGCCATCGTCACCGGATCGTCGAGGCCGAGGATCTCCCCCGTGACGTCGAAGGGCCGCAGCGTCGCGGACATCAGGACGCTCGCGTGCACGGCGTCGAAGAGCTCCGCCGTGACGTCCCGCGGGATGCAGGTGTAGAGCTCCGCGCGGCCGTACACCTCGTTCGTCCCCGCGTCCCGGCGGACCGCGGCCGTCGGGTACTGTCCGAGCGCGTCGCCGTCGGTGAGGTAGGCGTCCACGAACTCGGCGGCCCGCAGCGTCTGACACTCCTCGCGCGTCGTCGCCTCGCCGTTCCGATACGCGTCCTCGTAGGCCTCCTCTAAGTCCTCGCCGAGCGAGATCGCGGCGTCGAGGTCCTTCCCGATTCCCCGCCCCTCGTACGCCTGCAGGAACGCGAGCGTCAGGTCGTCGCGCTTCTCGTCGTTCGCCACCGGGACGTCCGCCCAGTTCTCGCCGATCGCGTCGAACGAGCGCGGTCCGTCGCCGTGCGGGCCGACCCCGCCCTCGTACGTCTCGACGAGCGCGTCGCGGAACGCCCGGAGGACGTTCTCCGCGTACTCGGCCCGGGCGTCCGTCTCCGTCTCGCCCGCGAGTTCGTTCAGCGCCTCTCCGAGCGTGTTCTCCGTGAGCGCCTTCGAGGCGTGGTCTCGCGCCGCGTCCTCGACGTTGTGCGCCTCGTCGAAGACGACGACGACGTCCTCGGGATCCCGATCGAGCCACCGGAAGAACTGCGCGCGGATGCCCGGATCGAGGAGGTGGTGGTAGTTGCACACCGCGAGGTCGACGCCCTCCATCGCGTCCTTCAGGAGCTCGTAGCCGCAGAGGCCGTTCTCCTCCGCGTAGTCGTAGACGTCGTCCGGCGTCCGGACGTCGTCGTAGAGCCACGAGACGAACTCGTCGCTCTCCGCCGTGAGGTTCTCGTAGTAGCGCTCGCAGACGTTCTGCTCGCGGAGATCGTCGAGCTCGTCGTCGAGCGCTTCGAGCTCGTCCACGATGGCGCTCCGGGCCTCAGCGGCGTCGTCGTCGCCCTCCCGCGCCGCGTCGAGGAGCTCCTCCTGTTGGCGTTCGAGCTGGCGCCTGTCGCGTTCCGTCTCCGCGAGCTCGTAGGTGTTGTCGCGGAGCACCTGACACTCCTGATAGTCGACGTCGATGTGACACATCGACCCCTTGCCGCGGAAGACGACGGCGCGGATCGGCTCGCCGGCGTGGATCTCGCGGGCGTCGCGGACGAACTGTCGCATCTGCTGGTGGACGTTCGTCGTGATGACGACGGTCTTGTCCTCCTCGCGGGCGTGATCGAGCGCGGGCGCGAGCGACGCGAGCGTCTTGCCCGTGCCGCAGGCTCCCTCGAAGAGCACGTCGCGTTCCTCGTCGAGCGCGTCCCGGATGCGGTCCATCGCCTCCCGCTGGTTCTCGTACGGCGACGGCTTCGGGAAGAACCGGAGGTACTCCGCATCCGCGTCCGCGTCCCGGTCGCTGGCTGCCACGGCAGTCTCTGGGTGCGTCACGCTATAAAGTCCCGCGGTCGGATACGGTCGCGCGCCGTCGACGCCCCGACTCCCCCCGCCGCCTCAGTTCCCGACCTCGGTCACCGGCTCCACGAGGCGTTCGCCGTCCGCGGCGTGGGGGACCGCGGCGACGATCACGGGCGCGACGACGGGCGCGATCGCCCGCTCGATCGGGTCATCCTTCGACCTTCGAACCCGTCGAATCTACCCTTGGACCGTTCTCGGCCGCTCACGCGAGCTGCACGCCGATCCACATCGCGCTCGCGGCCACGATCGGGATGGTGAGGTTGTCGTCGATCACGTGTCCCCGGACCGTCGGTGACAGCCCGTCAGCGAGCGTCGCGCCGAGCGCGCCGAGGGCGGCGGGCAGGAGCGCCACGCCCGACGTCACGCCGAGGACGACGCAGAGCGCGAACGTCGCGGCCATCACCCCGAGCGGCTTGCGATCGAGGCCGCCCGCGTGGAGCATCCCGCTGAACGGATCGGCGAGCGCGAGCAGCAACATCGCGGGCGCCGCGACGTGCGGCGGGAAGCCGAGGCCGGTGACGGCCATTCCCACGACGTAGAGGAAGTAGCCGGCGAGATGCTCCTGCTCGTACTCGCGTGTGAGTCGGTCGTACACCGCCCACTCCGCGCGCCCCGAGAGCCGCAGGTATTCGAGGACGGCGCCGAGCGCGAGCCCGCAGACGAGGATCCACTCGACCCACCGCCACGCGACGAGGCCGAAGAGCCACGCGAGCGGGACGACCGCCCCGGACGCGTGGACGGCGCGCCGCCCGAGCTCGGGCATCTACAGGTCGTCGAAGGTCGTCTCGCCCGCCCGGAGGTCGGCGAGGACGGCGCCGAGGTCGGCGGTCGGGACGCGGACCTGCTCGGTGCTGTCGCGCTCGCGCAGCGTCACCGTCTCCGGCACCTCGGTGACGCTCTCGTAGTCGACCGTGACGCAGAACGGCGTCCCGACCTCGTCCTGGCGGCGGTAGCGTCGCCCGATGTTCCCCGAGTCGTCGTAGGTGACGTCGTAGCCGTCCGCGCGGAGGTCAGCGGCGATCTCGCGGGCCCGCTCGCCCATCCCGTCCTTATCCATCAGCGGGAAGACGGCCACGCCGGTCGGCGCGACGGCGGGATCGAGGCGGAGGACGGTTCGCTCGCCCTCGTCGACCTCGTCCTCGTCGTAGGCGTGCGCGAGCACGGTGTAGACGGTGCGGTCGATGCCGATGGAGGGCTCGACGACGTGCGGCGTGACGTGTCGCCCCGCCTCCGTCTCCTCGGCGAACTCGAAGCCGGTCTTCTCGGTCGGGACGGTGTACGTCTCGCCGTCGACGTCCACCGCGACCTCCTCGCCCTCGAAGGCGGTCCGGTCGCGCTCGGCGAGCGCCGCGAGGGCGTCCGCGACGTCGGCGGCCGCCCCGCCGAACTCCGGCCCGAGGTACGACATGTCGGGGTCGACGCTCGCGCGCTCGACCGTCTTCGGCTCGTCGTACTGCTTGAACACGGTGAAGGTCTCCGTACCGTGCTCGGCGTGCTTCGAGAGGTCGTAGTCACCCCGGTAGGCGTAGCCCGCGATCTCGATCCACTCGGGGGCCTCGCCCGGCGCCGAGACGTCCGCCTCGGCGTCCCAGCAATCGGAGGCGTAGTGAGCGCGCTCGCCCGGCTGGTGTTGCCGGTAGCGGAAGCGATCGAAGTCGACGCCGATCGTCTCGTACCACTCCGTGGCGACGCCCAGGTAGTACGCGACCCACGGGTCGACGATCCCCTCCGCCACGGCGTCGCCGACGGTCGTCTCGACGTAGTCCCCGTCGGGCTGGTTCGCCGCGGGATAGAGCGTCACGTCGACGTCCGCGACCGCGGAGACGTCCGGGGCGTCCCCGTCGGGATCGACGAAGAGTTCGAGTTCGGCCTGCGTGAACTCGCGCGTGCGGACGAGGGCGTTCCGGGGGCTGATCTCGTTCCGGTACGACTTCCCGATCTGCGTGACGCCGAAGGGGAGCTGCCCGCGGGCGTACTCCTTGAGCCGCGGGAACTCGACGAAGATCCCCTGTGCGGTCTCGGGCCGGAGGTAGCCCGTCTGGCTCGTGCCCGGCCCAATGTTCGTCTCGAACATGAGGTTGAACTCCTCGACGGGCTGGCCGGCGAGCGCCGCGCCGCAGGACGGACAGACGATGTCGTGGGCGTCGAGGAGCGCCGCGACCTCGTCGGTCGGGAGGCTCTCGGCCTCCTCGATGTCCGTGGCGCCCTCGATGAGGTGGTCGGCGCGATGGCTCTCGCCGCACTCCGCGCACTCGACGAGCATGTCGTCGAACCCGTCTAGGTGCCCGGAGGCCTCGAAGACGGGCTCGGGCATAACGGTGGGAGCGTCGATCTGCATGTGCCCCTCCGCGAGGGCGAAGCGCTGGCGCCACGTCTCCTCGACGTGCGCTTTCAGCGACGCGCCCTGCGGACCGTAGGTGTAGAACCCGGAGACGCCGCCGTAGGCTTCGCTCGACTGGAAGAAGAACCCGCGGCGCTTGGCGAGTTCGACGAGGTCCGTCATAGCGAGGCGACGAGATCGACGTCCCGGACGATGCCGGTGAGCGCGTCGCCCTCAACGAGCGGGAGCTGTTCGATGTCGTGTTCGAGGAGCCGCTGGGCGGCCTCCCGGGCCGTCCGACGCTTCGTCACCGTCACGGGGTCCGCGGTCATGAACTCGCTGACGGGCTCGCCCGGGATCTCGACGTTCCGCGTCGGGAAGTAGCGATTCCCGGTGGCCTTGAGCGACTCCCACTTCCACTCGTCGTCGTCGCCGGCGACGCTCGCGCCGACGTCGTCCTCGCCCTCGACGACGCGCGCGACGTCGATGACGTCCGGTTCGGTGAGGACGCCCGCCATGTCCGCCTCGTCGTCGAGCACGATGGCGTACGGGACGTCGGCGTACGCGATCTCGCGCTCCGCGACGGGGAGCGGCGTGCCGGCGTAGGTCGTGTTCACGTCGCGGCGCGCGAGGTCGCCGCAGGTCGCCTCGCCCGCGACGTCGCCGTCCGCGATGGCCCGCACGACGTCGGTGATGGTGACGATGCCGGTGAGTCGCTCGCCGTCCACGACGGGGACGCGGCGGGCGCCCTCGGTGGCCATCAGGCGCCCGACTTCGACGACGGACGTGTCGCCGCTGGTGGTGGGAACCTCACGTAGCAGGAGTGCGAGCTGGTCCTCGTCGGGATCCTCGATCAGGTCCGCACGGGAGATCAGCCCTCGATAGACCTCCTCGTCGCCCTCCCCTTTCACGACGGGGACGGCCGAGAAGTGGCGCTCCTGAAGGTACTCCAGCACGTCGTCGCGGGTCCCCGGGAGCGAGACGGTTACGACGTCCGCCCGCGGCGTCATCACGTCGGCGACTTTCATGGCGCCGACTAGAACGGCGGTCCATTTGTAGGCTACGCACCGTCTCTCCCTGCCTCGCCTCCCTGGTGAAGGCGAGCGAGGGGAGAGACAAGTGGTGAGCCAGGGGTAGTGCGGTAGCGGTGCAGTGACGGTGCGGTGACGGGACGGTGCGGTGACGGGACGACAGCGGTTCGATGTCCCCTCTATCTCTCCCGCCTCTTCGGTGAGGCGAATGAGGTGATCCCCGCTGCCAATATTCTAAATGGTCGTTCATTCGGTATTGTCGTATGTTCGATACACGTTCGTCCTGTTCGGATGTATATTACAGAATATTCAGATATTACCGGGGTGCAATAACTTCATGCGTCTACCTTTTTGGCCAAAAGGTGCGACAGTCACGGGGAATCATCGATGGGCTTAAGTGGGTGCTGTCTCCTCGTATCAGATGACATGGCATCCGATACGACCGTCGTGCCGAGCGCTGACGGCAGCGCCGGTGAGGTCATGGCCGCCGTCGACGAGGACGGCGGCGTGGAGCGGTACGTCATCGCCGACGTCGAACGCGACGGGGCTTGGCTCGCCACCCCCACTGCGGAGGCGGCGCCGCTTCACGAGATGTGCTAACCACGCCCCTTTTTCTCGCCCCGCCGCGACCCCCACACATGGACGCACGGGAAGTCACGGGCGATCGCGAGTTCGCCGTCCGCCTCGACTACGGCACGGAGTGGATCGACGAGATCGAATCCTTCGCCGCGGCCGCCGACGTCGAGGCCGGCTGGTTCCACGCCACGGGCGCCGTCGAGGACGCCGAGCTCGCCTACTACGACCAGGACGCCTTCGCGTACGAGACCGTCAGCTACGACGAACCGCTCGAAGTCGCGTCGTGCACGGGGACGATCGCGCTCGACGACGATGACGACCCCGCCATCGCCGCGCACGTCGTCCTCTCGCGGCCCTCGGGGCAGTCGATCGCGGGCGCGCTCGAACGCGCGACGGTGTTCGACGGGGAGCTCTACTGTCGGACCTTCGACGACTACCTGACGCGCGACGTCGACCCGGCGGGCGGCCGAGCGCTGTGGGAGTAGCGCGCGCTTTGCGCCGCGAACGACGAACGGGGAGCGAAGCGACCCGTGAGTAGCGAGGGCCGACGGCCCTCGAAACCGAACGGACGAGCGTCGAGCGTCGCGATCCGCGAGTAGCCGACGCGTCGCGGCGGCGGGGCGAGCACAACCCTCAAGAGCGTCAGCGCTGTACATGTCGTGAACTGATGCGCCCGGTAGACGACGCCTACTTCGAGGGGCTCGAATCGCAGTTGGACGAGGCCTTCGACGTCGCGGAAGCGGCGAAGACCCGCGGCGAGGACCCTGTTCCGGCGGTCGAGATCCCGGTCGCGCGCGACATGGCGGACCGCGTCGAGAACATCCTCGGGATCGAGGGCGTCGCGGAACGCGTCCGCGAACTGGAGGGCGAGATGGGCCGCGAGGAGGCGGCGCTCGCGCTCGTCGAGGACTTCGTCGAGGGGACGGTCGGCGACTACGACACCCGCGCGGGGAAGATCGAGGGCGCGGTCCGGACCGCCGTCGCCCTCCTCACCGAAGGCGTCGTCGCGGCCCCGATCGAGGGCATCGATCGCGTCGAACTGCTGCAGAACGGCGACGGGACGGAGTTTGTGAATGTCTACTACGCGGGCCCGATCCGCTCGGCCGGCGGGACCGCACAGGCCCTCTCCGTGCTCGTCGCGGACTACGCGCGCTCCCTATTGGGGATCGAGCAGTACGCCGCGCGCGACGACGAGGTCGAACGCTACGCCGAGGAGGTCTCGCTCTACGACGACGAGACCGGTCTCCAGTACTCGCCGAAGGACGAGGAGACGAAGTTCATCGCCGAGCACATGCCGATCATGCTCGACGGGGAGGCCACGGGCGACGAGGAGGTCTCGGGCTTCCGCGATCTGGAGCGAGTCGACACGAACTCCGCGCGCGGCGGGATGTGTCTCGTGCTCGCGGAGGGGATCGCGCTCAAGGCGCCGAAGATCCAGCGCTACACGCGACAGCTCGACGAGGTGGAGTGGCCGTGGCTTCAGGATCTCATCGACGGGACGTACTACGACGATCACGGCGACGCGACGGGTGACGACGCCGACGGCGACGCGGCCGACGCGGACGCGGCCGAGGGAACCGAGACCGACGACGACGACGACGCGTCCGATCCCGACGGGCCGCCGCGAGTCGACTCCGCGGGGAAATACCTCCGCGACCTCATCGCGGGTCGACCGGTGTTCGGCCACCCCTCGGAGGTGGGCGGCTTCCGCCTGCGTTACGGCCGCGCGCGCAATCACGGCTTCGCGACGGCGGGCGTTCACCCTGCGACGATGCACGTCGTCGACGACTTCCTCGCGACCGGCACGCAGATCAAGACGGAGCGTCCGGGGAAGGCGGGCGGCGTCGTCCCGGTCGACTCCATCGAGGGGCCGACGGTCAAACTGGCGAACGGCGACGTCCGCCGGATCGACGACCCCGCGGAGGCCTTAGAGGTCCAGAACGGCGTCGTCGAGATCCTCGACTTGGGCGAATACCTCGTCAACTACGGGGAGTTCGTGGAGAACAACCACCCGCTCGCGCCCGCGGGATGGACGGTCGAGTGGTGGGAGCAGGCGTTCGCGGCGGCCGGCGCGGACGTGCAGGCCCTGCGCGATTCGCCGTACGTCGACCTCGCGGATCCGGACGCCGAGCAGGCCCTCTCGTGGGCGAGCGAGTACGACGCTCCGCTCCACCCGAAGTACACCTACACGTGGCACGACCTCGACCTCGACGACCTGTGCGCGCTCGCGGAGGCCATCGACGGCGCGGCCGTGCAGGACGACACCCTCCAGATCCCGCGCACCGACGGCGCGCGCTGCGCGCTCGAACGCCTCCTCGTCGAGCACGCACAGGGCGAGGCGACGCTCGCCGTCGACGACTGGCGCCCGCTCGCCCGCACGCTCGGGTTCGACGACGACCTCGAACGCGACTGGACGAGCGACGACTTCGGAGCGGCGGTACGCGAGTGGCCGAACGCGATGAAGGCCGTCGAGGCCGTCGCGCCCTTCGCCGTCCAGGAGCGCGCTCCGACGCGCATCGGTAACCGAATGGGCCGCCCGGAGAAGTCCGAGTCCCGCGACCTCTCGCCCGCCGTCCACACGCTCTTCCCCATCGGCGAGGCCGGCGGCCCGCAGCGCTCCTTCCGCGAGGCCGCCGACTACACGCCCGACATGCGCGCCGAGCAGGGCCTCGTCGACGTCCAGCTCGGCGAGCGCGTCTGCCCCGACTGCGGCGAACGCACCTACAAATCCCGCTGCGGGGCGTGTGGCGCGTGGACCGACCCACACTACGAGTGTGCGGACTGCGGCGTCGTCGCCCGCCCCGACGAGTCCGGGCGCGTCGAGTGCCCGCGGTGCGAGCGCGAACTCGACAACGTCGAGCGTCAGACCGTCGACGTCCGGAGCGCCTACCGCGAGGCCCTCCAGGCCGTCGGCGAGCGCGAGAACGCCTACGATATCCTCAAGGGCGTCAAGGGGCTCACCTCGACGGAGAAGATCCCGGAACCCATCGAGAAGGGCGTCCTCCGCGCGAAACACGGTGTCACGACGTTCAAGGACGGCACCGTGCGATACGACATGACGGACCTCCCCGTCACCTCGGTGCGCCCCGCCGAACTCGACGTTTCCGTCGAACAGTTCCGCGACCTCGGCTACGACACCGACATCGAAGGCCGCCCGCTCACGCACGACGACCAGCTCGTCGAGCTTCGCGTGCAGGACATCGTCCTCCCCGACGGCGCCGCCGAGCACATGCTCAAGACCGCGGACTTCGTCGACGACCTCCTCAGCGAGTATTACGGGATGGACCCCTTCTACGAGGTCGAGGAGCGCGACGATCTCGTGGGGGAACTCGTCTTCGGTATGGCCCCCCACACGTCGGCCGCGGTCGTCGGCCGCGTCGTCGGCTTCACGTCCGCGGCGGTGGGGTACGCGCACCCGTACTTCCACGCCGCCAAGCGCCGGAACTGCTTCCACCCCGACACCAAGGTTTGGTTCGAGGACGAGTCCGGCGAGACGCACTACGAGGCCATCGAGACGCTCGTCGAGGAGCGCCTGGAGAACCCGGAGACGGACGACTTCGGCACGCTCGTCCAAGGGCTCGACGGCGACGTCCACGTCCCCTCGGTGAACGACGAGGGAACCGTCGTCCGCAAGTCCGTCACTGCGGTGTCGAAACACCGCGCGCCCGACCACATGGTGCGCATCGAGACGCGGAGCGGCCGGGAGATCACGGTCACGCCCGACCACGAGGTCCACGTCTTCGAGGACGGCGAAATCGCGTCGAAAGAAGCCGCACAACTGAGCGAGAGCGACTACGTCGTCAAGCCCGCACACCTCGACGCGCTCAACGTTGGAGACGAACCGCGGACGTTCGACCTCCTCGCCGAGTTCGCACGGAGCGATGCCGTCGAGAACGACAGACTCACCGTCAAAGGGATCGAACGCGACGCTCTCTACGACCTGTTCGAGGACGCGCTCGCGGCCGACTGGGACGGACGGTTCTACCCCCTCAAGAGCACCGCCGAGTATCTCGGCCTCACCAAGAAAGCACTGAGCAACTACGTCTACCGCGAGAGCGTTCCGTTCTCTCTCCTCGTGGCAGTGTTCGGCTCCGCCGAGGCCGCAATCGAGCACGTCCCGGGCGACGTGACGCTCGGGATGAAACGTGATACGACCGAACTCGACCGCTACGTCGAGTTGAACGAACGTGTCGCCACGCTCCTCGGGTACTACGCCGCCGAAGGGTTCGTCCGCGAACAGGCGACGCCGAAAGGGACCATACATCAGACGACGATCTGCGGCATCGAGGACGACGCCCGCGACTTCTTCGTCGAGGTGCTCCGCGAGGAGTTCGGTGCGGATCCCTACTACGAGAACCACGCGAAGGTTACGGCGTCCGGTCGCCTGCTTAGAGCGTTCTTCAGCGACGTGGTCGGTGGCGGGTCGTACGCTGATACGAAACGCGTACCACAGTGTATCTTCGACGGTTCCAACGACATCGTCAGCGCGTATCTGTCTGGGTACTTTAGTGGCGACGGGACAGTCGAAACGGATCGATTAGCAGTTTCGGCGACGACGGTGAGCCGGGAACTCAAAGAAGACGTGCTTGCGCTACTCACGCGCCTCGGCATCTCCGGGCGAGTCGAGACTACCGATCCACGTCCGCTGGCTGAACAGTTCCCGGATTATTACGATGCGATCGACGAGTCAACTGCAGCGACGAGCTACGTCCTCCACGTCACCTCGGACGACGCCGTTCGGTTCGACGAACGCGTCGGCTTCCACCTCCCTCGCAAGGCCGCTCGACTCGCCAACCAAGTGTCGAGTATCGAGTCGCGTGGCTCCCGTGTCTTTGATGGAGGGGACGGAGAGTACCTCGTTGAGGAAGTCGCGTCTGTCGAGTACTGTGAGTCCGACACCGACCACACCTACTGTCTCACGGTCGAAGACACGCATTCGCTCGTCGCTAACGATTTATCAAACCGCCAATGTGACGGCGACGAGGACTGCGTCATGCTCCTGATGGACGGCCTGCTGAACTTCTCGAAGTCCTATCTCCCGGACAAGCGCGGCGGGCAGATGGACGCGCCCCTCGTGATGTCCTCGCGGATCGACCCGAGCGAGATCGACGACGAGGCGCACAATATGGACGTCGTCGAGCACTACCCCCTGGAGTTCTACGAGGCGACCCGGGAGATGGCCGATCCCGAGGACGTCGACATCACCATTGCGGAGGAGTCGCTCGGCACCGACGAGGAGTACACGGGCTTCCGACACACTCACGACACGACCGACATCGCCCTCGGTCCCGACTTATCGGCCTACAAGACCCTCGGCTCGATGATGGAGAAGATGGACGCCCAGCTCGAGCTGGCGCGAAAGCTCCGCGCCGTCGACGAGACGGACGTCGCAGAGCGCGTCATCGAGGGCCACTTCCTCCCCGACCTCATCGGCAACCTCCGGGCGTTCAGCCGCCAGGAGACCCGCTGTCTCGACTGCGGAGAGAAGTACCGGCGAATGCCCCTCTCCGGTGACTGCCGGGAGTGCGGCGGGCGCGTCAACCTCACCGTCCACGAGGGCTCCGTGAACAAGTATATGGACACCGCACTTCAGGTCGCGGAGGAGTACGACTGCCGCGAGTACACGAAACAGCGCTTGGAGGTCTTGGAGGCCTCGCTCGAATCCGTCTTCGAGGACGACCACAACAAACAGTCCGGCATCGCGGACTTCATGTAGGACGTTTTTGCCGCGAGGGGTCGCGCTCTGCGCGACCCCTCGCGGCAAAAACCTCCACTCAAAACTCCCGCGCGCCGCCGGCGCGCGGTGGGTGCGGTGCGGTTCCGCACCGCGCCGTGGCGCACCGTATCGTTCTGCGCCGCACCGCGCTGTGGCGAACCGTATCGTTCCGCGCCGCGTCGTACCCGCTCCACGCCGTACTGCGCCGCACTATACCGTACCGCACCGCACTGCTTTGCTTCGTTCCCCTTCCTCGCGACGCCTCCGATCTGCCTACCTCGGGTCTTTAGACGCCGAGCGCGAGCAGCGGCGCGCCGCCGACCTGCGCGTACGCGCCGGACAGGACGAAGGCGCCAATGATCCCGGCGAGGATCACGAAGATCCCGAGGAGGAGTTCGAGGATCACGACGACTTTCGCGCCGGTCTCGCCGGCGAGCTCGACCGCGGCGATTCCGATGACGTTCCCGAGGAGGACGGCCCACACCTCCCAGCGGCCCTGCTCGACGCCGGTCCCCTGCTTCGCCCGGTAGGCGAAGTACGCGGGCACGAGGAGGCCGACGGGGAACGTCAGCGCGGTGACGAGCGCGCTCCCGAGCCACGTCAGCGTGGAGTACTGCTCGAAGAACTCGGCGTCGCCCGCGCTCCTGCCGCCCGTCGGTTGGCGGACGCCGCACTCCGGACAGATGTCGGCGTCCTCGCTGATCTCCGCGCCGCACCCCCGACAGTACACCGTCGAGCGGGGTGCTTCGTCGCGCTCGTCGGGGCCGCCGTTTCCATCGCGTTCGTTGGAGGGCATCGGTGTCAGGATGTCGTCGCGGCGCGGCTTAAAGCCGGCCGCCGACCTATGCGTCCCGGGCCGTCAGCGACCCGACGTCGACGCTCTCGGCGACGTCGCGGAGCGCGTCGAGCGTGTCGGCGATGTCGTCCAGCGTCGTGAGCGGGTTCATCAGCGTCAGCTTCAGCGCCTCGACGCCGTCGACCTCGGTACGCGCGACGACGGCCCGCCCGTCGCGGAAGAGCGCCTCGCGGGCGGCCGTGTTCAGTGCGTCGAGGTCGTCGTCCGCCATCTCCCGCGGTTCGTACCGGAAGAGGACGGTGTTGAGCGACGGCTCGGCGAGCAGCGCGAAGTCGGGGGACGAATCGAGGAGCGTCGCCGCGCGGTTCGCGGTCGTGCACACCGTTTCGACGGCCTCGGCGATCCCCTCGCGGCCGAGCGCGCGGAACGTGAGGTACGGCTTGAGCGCGTCGAAGCGCCGCGTCGTCTGGGTGGACTTCGAGACGAGGTTCGGGAGCGCGGAGTCCGCGGGGTTGAGATAGTCGTCGTTGCGCGCGGCGTACCCGAAGGCCTCGCGCTCGTCGAGGAGGAGCGCGCCGCAGCTGATCGGTTGGAAGAAGAGCTTGTGGAAGTCGACGGAGACTGAGTCCGCACGCTCGATGCCGGCGAGGCGGTCGGCGTCGTCGGTGAGCGCGAGCGCACCGCCAAACGCGGCGTCGACGTGGAACCACGCGTCGCGCGTACGCGCGCGGTCGGCGAGCCGATCGAGCGGATCGATCGCACCGAAGTCCGTCGTGCCGGCGGTCCCGACGACGGCGACGACCTCGTTGCCCGCCTCGTCGAGACGGTCGAGCGTCGCGTCGAGTTCGTCGACGTCCATCCGGTGGTCGGCGTCCGTCTCGACCGTGACGACGGCATCGTGGCCGAGGCCGAGGTGGTGGGCGGATTGCTCCGCGGTGAAGTGGGCCTCCGCCGAGCAGACGATCCGGAGGTCGTCGGCCTGGGGTGGGAGGCCCGCGGCCTGCGCGTCGTGATCCAAGCGCTCCTCGCAGTAGCGATCCCGCGCGAGCAAGAGCGCCTGGAAGTTCGACTGCGTGCCGCCGCTCGTGACGACGCCGTCCGACCCGTCACCGAGGCCGAAGAGGTCGCCGAGAGTCTCGACGAGGCGCTCCTCGACGACGGTCGCCGCGCCGCTCTGATCGTAGGAGTCGAGCGACTGGTTCGTCGCCGAGAGCATCGTCTCCGCCGCGAGGCCGGACACCGTCGGCGGGCAGTGGAGGTGCGCGGCCGTCCGCGGGTGAGAGACGTTCACCGTCTCCGCGAGGATGTCGGCCGCCGCCTCGTCGATGGCCGCGTCGAGGCCGATCCCCGACTCGGGGAGGACGTCCTCGGGGAGCGACGCGCGGATCGCGTCCGGCTCGGCGCCCGAGAAGGGGTCGTCGGTATCGGTCGCGTCGATCGCCGCCTCGCGCGCTCGCTCGGCCGCATCGCGGTAGGCTTCGGCGCCCGCGTCGGTGCCGAGGAAGCGCTCTTCGAGGTCGCTCATGGCGCCACCTCCGCGTTCACGGCGGCCGCGACGGCCTCCGTGAAGATCGCGGCGATCTCGTCGACGTCGTCCGCGTCGACGATCAGGGGCGGGAGGAAGCGCGCCGTCGACCCGCCGCGGCCGCCGAGTTCGATGACGAGGCCGCGCTCGAAACACTCGGTGCGCACGCGGTCCGCGAGGTCCTCGTCGGCGGGCCGCGCGCCCGCGTCGTCCGGCTCGGCGTCGGCGTCCACGAATTCCACGCCGAGCATGAGTCCGCGCCCGCGGACGTCGCCGACCGCGTCGTAGCGCGCTTCGAGAGCGTCGAGCGCCTCGCGGAGGCGCGCCCCCATCCGCTCGGCGTGGTCGTCGAGGTCGTGTTCGAGCACGTAGTCGATGGTGGCTTCGCCGGCCGCCATCGCCAGCTGATTGCCCCTGAACGTTCCGGCGTGCGCGCCGGGCTCCCAGCCGTCCAGCGATTCGTCGTAGACGACGACGGCGAGCGGGAGGCCGCCGCCGACGGCCTTGGAGAGCGTGACGACGTCGGGCGTGATACCCGCGTGCTCGAAGGCGTACGTCTCCCCCGTTCGCCCGAGACCCGACTGGATCTCGTCGACGACCATCGGGATGTCGCGCTCGCGGGTGATCCGACGTATCTCGCGCGTCCACTCGTCGGGGGCGGGCACCGCGCCGCCCTCGCCTTGGACGAGTTCGACGAAGAGCCCCGCGGGGTCGCGAACGCCTCGGCCCGGGTCGTCGAGGAACCGCTCGACGTAGCGCGCGGCCGTCGCGCCGTCTTCGTCACCCGCCTCGCCGAACGGGCTTCGGTACCGGTAGGGGTAGGGGAGGTGGTGGACGCCGGCCATCAGCCCCGAGAGCTCCTTCTTCGCGTGCGTGTCGCCCATCATCGAGAGCGCGCCGTTCGTCATCCCGTGGTACGCGCCGCGGAACGCGAGCACGTCGTCGTTCCCCGTCGCGGTCTTGACGAGCTTCAGCGCGGCCTCGATGGCGTCCGTCCCGGCGGGACTGCAGAACTGCACTTTCGCGTTCTCCGAGACGTCATCGGGGAGGCTCGCCATGAGCGAGTCCACGAAGCGCTCCTTGGCGGGCGTCGTGATGTCGAGCGTGTGGATCGGCCGGTCGTCGTCGAGCGCCGCCTCCATCGCGTCGGTGACCGCGGGGTGATTGTGCCCGAGCGCGAGCGTGCCCGCGCCCGCGAGACAGTCGTAGTACGTGTTCCCGTCCATGTCCGTCAGCTCGACGCCGCTCGCCTCGCGGATGGCGAACGGGAGGTGTCGGGGGTAGGTGCGGGCGCTGGACTCGCGCGCCGCCTGCTGGTCGAGCAGTCCGGCGTTTCCGGCCTCCTCGTACGTCATCGCTCGCCCTCGTGATCACGCTCGCTCGTCTGTCGCGGTGTCCCAGTCACGTCCCTCTCTACTTCCCTTCCGGGTAGTAAGGTATCGACCGGCGAACCCCTCGCCTACTGTGGTGTGCGGTCGTTCCACACCCGTCCGGCGATTGGCTTTAAGGAACGACCGGCCGAACCCCCGTGTATGAGCGACGATTCACCGGTGAAGATCGGGACCGCAGTGTACGACGCGGACGGCCGCGAGATCGGGACGGTCCGCGGGTTCAACGACGACGGCTTCTTCGTCACGACCCGCGAGGGCGTCGCCGCGCTCTCCGTCGAGCACGAGCACACCCCCCACGACCTCGGCGAGGCCGAACTCCTCTGGCGGTGTTCGGACTGCGGTGCGGTCGGCGAGGTCGAGGACATCCCCGACGAGTGTCCGGACTGTAACGCGCCGCGAGAACACCTCTACTACTGGACGGAGGACTGAGGAGTCCGGCGACGCCGTCGCTACGCGCGTCGAGAAAAAACGGAAGAACGGTCGTTTAGAACGGGGCCTGCGGACCTTCGTCGGTCTCGGAGTCGTCGTCCGACGTCTCGCCGGGGAACGACGGAGACATGCCGCCCGAGTGGCCGCCCTCCATTCCGGTGTCGGCGTTGACCGTCTCGATCTCGGGAATCTCCTTCGTCATCCGAGCCTTGATCGCCTGGATCGTCATCGGGGAGATACCGCATCCCGAACAGGCACCGCTCAGCTGGATGTCGACCTCGCCGCTCTCGCGGTCGATGTTCGTAATCGAGGCGCTCCCGCCGTGCATCTGGATCTGTGGGAAGTTCCGCCGGAGGAAGCTCGTGACGCGCTCCTCGAGGTCGTCCCCGGACTGACTCTCGGTGCTCATACCCGGAAGTAGGTGATTCGCGGCCTTAGGCTTTTGGTTGCCCGCCGTCCTCGCCTTCGAAATCGAAGGCGACCCGGAGCTGATGTTCGATCCCCTCGACGTAGCGTTCGAGGACCGCCTCCGCCTTTTCGGGCTCGACGACGCCGTCGAGTCGCTCTATCGGATTCGCGGGGAGTTCGACGCTGAACTCGCCGTCGCCCTCGTAGTGGGGCTCGCTCTCGTTGAGCACCTGCTGGTCGAGCGAGTGGACGAGCGTGCTGTCGTATCGCTCGTTGAGGTCGTTGAACGCGCGCTTGTACGCGGTCTGGAGCTGGGCGAAATACTCCGTGTACTTCCCCTCCTCGAACTCGTCGGGCGTGAAGTCGGCCATACGAGACGTTCCGCCGCGGAGCGCCAAAAGCCGGGCGGTCCGCGTCTATACATCCTATACCGCGATATCAAATCGTCCGGGCCATCGTCAGCTCGACGCGCCCGCGGCGTTCGACCTCGAAGTCGAACCGCCGGTAGAGCGCGCGCGCACAGCGATTCGACGACTCGACGGCGAGCCAGACGCGCCCACCGCCACGCGTCCGGTGGGCGCCGAGGAGCCCGCGGAGGAGACCGGTCCCGACGCCGTTTCCGCGCGCGTCCGGGGCGACGAAGACGGCGAGCTCGTGCGCGTCGCCCGCCTCGATCAGCGCCGCGTGTCCGACGACCTCGCCGCCGCGGCGGGCGATGACGCCGTGCGCGTCCAGCAGCGTTCCGAGCCACTCGCGGCGCTCGTCGGCGTCCGTCGGGGGGAGACCTTGCGTCCGATCGGTGAGCGGGAACGCGTCGTACATCGCGGCCAGCGCGTCGGCGTCGCCCGCCGTCGCGGCCCCGATCTCGACGCGCGCACCGTCGGCCGCGCGAAAACTGAACGGGGGGTCACAGAGCAGTTCGTCCGTCGTCGTCGTCCGCGTCGCACTCTGAGTCATCTGGGTGGTGTCGTGGGAAGCGGTGGGCTCTCGGCTCGCGGGTCGATCGTCTGGGTGTACCGGCGCGCGTGTGCTACGGGTGCGGTCATACGACGCCGTACGACTCCCGCCCACAAAACTATAACGGTCGTTCGTTATGAACTGAGCTGCTCACCGACCGCCGCGTCGGCGGCCGCGACGAAGTCCGTCTCCCGGCCCGCCGGCACCGTCGCGCCCGCCGCGACCTCGTGGCCGCCGCCGTCGCCGCCGACCGCCGCCGCGGCCTCCGCCGCGACCGTCGAGAGGTCGAGGCCGCGCTCGACGAGTCTGGGCGTCCCCCGCATCGATACCTTCACGCCCGGCTCGTCGTCCCCGCCGTCGTCCTTCTCGGCGAACGCGATGATCGGGACGCCCGCCTCCACGCCGTCCTCCCCCATCGCCATCCCGGCGACGATCCCGACGACCGTCTCGGGCAGGCGATCCCCGGCGTGGAACCACTGCACGTGCGACTCGCGCTCGACGCCGACCTCTCGAACCACGTCGACGCCCGTCGCCAGCGTCTGACGGTGTTCCCGCAGGAGGTCGCGCGCCGCATCGAGGGGCGCGCCGCGCTCGCCCCGGCAGACCGCGAGCCCCACGGCCGCCCGGTCGTAGCGCGCCGTCGCGTTCAGGAGCGTGGAGAACTCGCTCGCGTCCCGAAGCTCGCTCCCCCGCTCCTCCCCGCACAGCGTGTACGTCGTCCCGATCAGCGCCTCGATCTCGTCGGCCCCCACGCCCGTCCGCATCGCCCGCTGGACGAGCGCGCTCACGACCGTCCGGCGCGCCGCCGTGTCGAGATCGGCCCACGCCTTCCACTCCCCGTCCTCGCGCAGTTCGGCGTCGAGGCCGTCGAGGAACCGGAGCGCGCCGTTCCGATCGCCAGTGATCCCCGGTATCGGCACGTCGCTCGCGTACGCGAGCAGTTTCGGCAGCGGGCGCGTCTGCGTCCCGAACACCGCGAGGTCCTTCGAGGCGTCGAGCACGCCCGCCTCGACGCCCTCCGCGACGATCCCCGCGTTCGCCCCGATCAGCTCGCCCTCCACGACCTGCATGTCGCCGACCGCGCCGACGACCGCCAGCGCCGCCAGGTCGCGGTTGTCCCCGTCGTTCCCTTCGAGCGCACGCGCGACGCAGTAGCTCGCGCCCGCCCCGGAGAGTTCGCTCCCGCCGTCGAGTCCTTCGAGCAGGGGATTCAGGTGGAACTCGATCTCGGCGTCCGCCGGCTGGTGGTGGTCCGCGATCACCGGCGTGAACGCCTCGTAGTCGGTGATGACGTCGAGCTGGCCGCTCCCGAAGTCGGTGAAGAAGACGGCGTCGTAGTCGGCCGCCGCGTAGCGCTCGACGGCCTCGCGGTCGAGTTGCTTCTCGAAGACGACGTCGTGGGCGATGCCGGCGCGTTCGAGCGCCGTGCTGGCGATGCCGGCGCTCGTCAGGCCGTCGGCGTCGATGTGCGACGCGAGCAGGAGGTCGTCCGCCGCGCGGAGCCGCTCGGCGCACCGCGCGGCCCGCGTCGCGAGTTCGGGAACGGGCGCGTCCATGGCGTCCCGATACGCCGTCACGTCCGATAAACGCCCGTATCCGCGTCCGCCGTGCGCGCCGTACTACCGTGCGTCTACTCGTGACGGCTCGGTGCGGCTTCCTCGACGACTGCGGCCGCGAGCGCGTCGAACGACGCCTCCTCGGGGACGACGTCCACGTCGATCCCGTGGCGCTCCGCCGTTCGCGCCGTCGGTTCGCCGATACAGCCCACGACGCCGTCGTTCAGCCCCGCGAGCGCGTCGTCGCGGACGCCGCGCGCCGCCGCGGCCTCCAGGAAGTGCTCGACGGTGAGCGAAGAGGTGAACAGCGCCGCCTCCAGCTCCCCGTCGGCCGCGCGCTCCGACGACACGCCGGCCTCGGGCGGCCGGACGAGCCGGTAGAGGACCGTCTCGTGGACGTACGCGCCCGCGTCTTCGAGGCCGTCCGTGAGCACCGCCGAGCCGTGATCCGAGCGCGCCACCTCGACGCGCGCGCCGTCCACCTCGTCCGCAAGCGCGTCGACGAGGCCGGCGCTGGAGAACTCCGCCGGGACGCGATCGACGGTGTAGCCCGCATCGCGCAGCGTCCCGGCCGTGCGCTCACCGATGGCGCAGACGGTCGCCTCCCTGGGCTCCCAGTCGGTCTCCGAGACGAGCTCGACGCCGGTCTTGCTCGTGAAGATCGCGTAGTCGGCGTCCTCGCGCGCGCTCGCTCGCGTCGGCTCGACGGCGAGCATCGCGTCGGGCACCGGCGTCGCGCCGAGCGATTCGAGCAACTCGACGGCGGCCTCGAGGCGACCGTCGTCCGGCCGGAACACCGCCGCGCGAACCTCTCGGGTCATCGCAGGAACGCCTCCAGTTCCTCGCGGACGCCGGCGACGCCGCCGATCACCGTCACCGCTGGCGGCTCGATGCCAACCTCGTCGCGTGCCGCGACGATGGTGTCGAGGGTCCCGGTCGCCACCCGCTGATTCGGGCGCGTCCCGCGCTCGACGAGCGCGACGGGGGTCTCGGGGTCCATCCCGGCGTCCCGGAGCGCCGCGGTGTAGTCGGGGAGTCGCGTGACGCCCATCAGGACGACGATGGTCCCGCCCGCCGCGGCGAGCGCCGCCCAGTCGACGCTCGACTCGGGCTTCGTCGGGTCCTCGTGGCCCGTGACGAACGTCACCGACGAGGCGTGATCGCGGTGAGTCACCGGGATGCCGGCGACGCCCGGCGCGGCCACCGGCGACGTGACGCCCGGCACGACCTCGAACGGAACGCCGTGGTCCGCGAGGTACTCGGCCTCCTCGCCGCCGCGCCCGAAGACGAACGGGTCGCCGCCCTTCAGGCGGACGACGCTCTTCCCGTCGGTCGCGTACGCGACGAGCCGTTCGTTGATCTCCGCCTGCGAGGTACGCTTGTCGCTGTGCGCGCGCTTGCCGACGTCCTCCGCGTTGCCGTCCGGGATGAGATCGAGGATCTCCGGCCCGGGGAGCCTGTCGTGGAGGACGACGTCCGCGCTCTCCAGGAGGTCGCGAGCCTTCACGGTCAGGAGTCCGGGATCGCCCGGCCCGCTCCCGACGAGGTAGACGGTACCGGCCTCGGCGGTCGTCATTCCCCCGTCGCCTCCGCGATGAGGGTCGCCCCGCCCGCGTCCGCGAGGTCGGCGGCGAGCTCGCGCGCCTCGCGCGCGTAGTCGTCGAGGTCGAGCTCGCGCGTCTCCGTCACCGCGCTCGTCCCGTCCGCCGAGTAGACCTGCACGTCCGTGCGCACGACCTCGCCCTGCAGGAACGCGTGGACGCCGATCGGCGCGATACAGCCGCCTCCGAGCGCTTCGAGGACGATGCGCTCGACCGTCGTCTCGACGCGCGAGCGCGGGTGATCGAGGGCCGACTGGATCGCCTCCGCGACCTCCGTCCCCTCGCGCGCCGTCACCGCGAGCGCGCCCTGCCCCGGCGCGGGGACGAACTCGCCCGTCGGGAGGTCGACGAGATTCACGCCGTGCGCCAACCCCGAGCGTTCGAGCCCGGCGCGCGCGAGCACGATCGCGTCGTACTCGGTGTCGACCTCGCGCCCGAGCGCCCGCTTCTCCAGTTCCGTGAGCGAGTCGAACCACGACTCGACCGTCTCCTCGTACTCCCGCTCGCCCTCCTCGGGATCTTCTCCCTCCGCCGTCTCCGCGCGCTCGCGCTCCGCTTGGTACGTCTCCTCGGCCTCCTGGCGCGCCTCGTGCTCGGCCTGCAGGTGCGTCGCCAGCAGCTTCTCGACGCGCGTGTCGACGTTCCCGCGGAGGCCAGCCACCTCCAAGTCCGGTCGGTGCGCGCGGATTTGCGCACCCCGCCGCATGCTCGACGTCCCGACGACCGCGCCCTCCGGCAGGTCGTCGAACGCGGTGCCGTCGGGCGTCACGAGGGCGTCGCCGGCGCTCGCCCGTCGCGGGACCGCCGCGACGACGAGGTCCTCGGGCATCTCCGTCGGCACGTCCTTCATCGAGTGGACCGCGGCGTCCACGTCGCCCTCGAGCACGCGCTCGTCGAGCGCGCGGACGAACGCGCCCGTCCGCCCGAGGTCCGCGATGCGCTCGTCCGTGATCCGATCGCCCTCGGTCTCGACCTCGACGAGGTCGACGTCGTGGCGTCGCTCCTCTAAGGCGGCCTCGATCTCGCCCGCCTGGCGTAGCGCCAGCGACGACCCCCGCGTCGCCAGCCGAATGGACTCCTCTCGCATACTCTCTCTTCCGATACGCGTCCTGAAACCCCCTTCGGACCGCCGATCAGTACGCGACCCGACGGTCGCTCACAGCGCGTCCCGGTAGGCCTCGATCGTCTTCTCGACGTCCGTCGCCGTGTGGGCGTCCGAGACGAACTGCGATTCGAACTGGTTCTGCGAGAGCATGACCCCTGCTTCGAGCATCTGCGGGCGGAAGACGCGGTTCCAGCGCTGGACGTTCGCGCGCCCGACGGCCGCGCCGTTCCGCGGCGCCTCGCCGTCGCGCGTGAAGACGACCTTGAACATCGAGTCCGTCCCGACGACGCTGTACTCCGGGGCGTGCTCCGCGACGACGTCGCGCAGTCCGTCGCGCAGTCGCTCTCCGAGGTCGTTCACGTGCTCGTAGACGTCGTTCTCCGCGGCGTACGTCAGCGTCTCTAGTCCCGCCGCCATCGTCACCGGATGGCCGGAGAACGTCCCCGCTTGGAAGACGTTCCCCGCGGGCGTGAACTCCTCCATGATCTCGGTCTTCCCGCCGATCGCGCCGATCGGGAAGCCGCCGCCGATGACCTTCCCGAACGTCGTGAGGTCGGGCGTGATCCCGTACTTCCCCTGCGCGCAGGAGAGCCCGCCGACCCTGAAGCCCGTGATGACCTCGTCGAAGATGAGGAGGGCCCCGTGGTCCTCGGTCAGATCGCGCAGCGTCTCGTGGTAGTCCCCGCGGGGCTCGACGATCCCCTTGTTGGCGAGGATCGGTTCGACAAGCACCGCCGCGATGTCGTCGCCGTGCGCCTCGAAGACCTCGGTGACGGCCGCCTCGTCGTTGAACGGTACCGTCAGGGTGTGCTCGGCGAACGACGCCGGGATCCCGGGCGAGGACGGCGCCGTCTCGTCGCCGTCGCCCTCGACCAGCGTCGACTCCTGAGCGCCGTGATAGCCGCCCTGCATCACCACCACCTTGTCGCGCCCGGTGTGACCGCGCGCGAGGCGGACGGCCGAGACAGTGGCCTCGGTCCCGGAGTTCACGAAGCGCACCATCTCGACGCTCGGCACGTGGCGCGCGATGAACTCCGCGTGCTCGACTTCGACCTCGGTCGGCATCCCGTACATCGGCCCCTCGCTCGCGCGCCGTTGGATCGCCGCCTGCACGGCGTCGGGGACGTCGTGACCGAGGAGGAGGGGTCCGAGCCCCATCACCCAATCCACGTACTTCTCGCCGTCCGCGTCCACGATGCGGCCCGCGTCGCCCTTCCGCACGAACGTCGGATACGGCTGTGGCGCCGCGCGGACCGAGGAGTTCACGCCGCCCGGCAGCACGCCCAGCGCCCGGTCGTAGAGGTCGCGCGAGGTCTCGCGGTTCATACGCGAGGACAGCGCTGCCAGCGGGAAAGTCCTTTCTGAGCGCGCGACCCACCGGCCGATCGAGACGCCGATCGGCCGTCGCCGCGTCGTCCGGGCCGACGATCGGCTACCGCGCGCGTGAGGGGGTTCGACCCGCTCAGACCGCTTCCGGGCCGGTCTTCCCGGTCCGGATCTGCGTGGCGGCGCTGACCGGGAGGACGAACACCTTGCCGTCGCCCTTGTTCCCCGTCTTCGCCCCGCGGCAGATCGCGTCGACGACGTCGTCGGTCGGCGCGTCCGCGACGACGCACTCCACCTTCACCTTCTGGTGGAGGTCGACGACGTACTCTTCGCCGCGCCACTGCCCCGTCGTCGCGGGCTGGCTCCCGCGCCCCGAGACGTCCGTAACGGTGAGCGACGGCGCGCCGATCCCGGCGAGTTCCGTCTTCACCTCGCTGAGCTTGTCGGGCCGGATGTAGGCCATCACGAGTTCGATGTCGCTCGCCGGTCGGCCGCCGTCGGTGACGACGCCGCCGTCCGGGACGCTGACGCTCTCGTGCTCGCCGAACTCGGGGTACGTCTCGACGCCGTGCATCGTGACGTCGAGGCCCGTGTTCTCCGAACCGGAGTCGACGCGCGCCCAGTTCGCGGCGCGCGCGGCGAGGAAGACGACCGCGGTGACGCCCGCGCTCAGCGCGATCACGACGCCGACCCCGAGCGCCTGCACGCCGAACGCGGCGAGGCGCGATCCCGTGAAGGAGGCGGCGACGAACGGGAACGCGAGCGTCCCGATGATCCCCGCGGTGCCGTGGACCGGGAAGACCGCGCAGACGTCGTCGACGCGCAGGTGGTGTTCCACGGCGTCGAAGACGACCGGGAGCTGCGCGCCGCCGATCAGACCGAGGGCGACCGCGCCCGGCCACGATGCGACGTCCGCAACGGGCGTGACGCAGACGAGCCCGGCGAGCAGGCCGTTGGCGAGGAAGAGCGTGTCGAGCTTCCGCGTCTTGTACCACGCGACCGCGCCGGCGCCGACGCCGCCGAACACCATCCCGAGCGTCGTGTCGAGGGCGACCCGACCGACGTACGAGAAGCTATCGAGGACGAGCTGCCCGTTCTCCACGGCCAGGACCGACGCGGCGGTCCCGACGTTGAAGCCGTACCACCCGAAGCAGAGGATGAGCGTCCCGAGGACGGCGAGCGTGATGGAGTGGCCGGGCATCACGTTCGTCGAGCCGTCGGCGTCGAAGCGCCCCCGCCGCGGCCCGATGAGATACGCCCCGACGAGACCACCGACGCCGCCGAGCGTGTGAACGACGGCTCCGCCCGCGAAGTCGTGGAAGCCGAGGGTCGCGAGCCACCCGCCCGACCAGACGAGCCCGTCCGCGACCGGGTAGATGACGCCCGCGATGACCGCCGTGTAGACGACGTACATCCGCGGCCGCGTCCGGCCGGCGAGCGCCCCGGAGACGATGTTCGCCGCGGCGATGGCGAAGACGCCGCCGAAGAGCCAGCTTGTCCACGCGCCCGTCTGATCGGCGGGCGTGTACACGCTCATGAACGCCGCACCCACGTCGAGCACGCCGCCCCCGGTCACCTCGCCGACGACGGTCGCCACCGCGGCCCCGACGCCGAAGAAGACGATGAACCCGACGACCATCGTGATGATCGTCTGGGTGAGCTGATTCGCGACGTTCTTCGCCCGCACCTGTCCCGCCTCTAGCATGGCGAATCCCGCCTTCATGAAGAAGACGAGGAACGTCACCAGCAACAGCCAGACGAGATTGACGCCGGTCGCGATCGTCGAGAGGTCGCTCACGGCGTCCCCTCCGTGATACCGTCGGTGATCGTGTCGTGCTCAGTCACGGGAGATCGCAAGCCGTCCACCGATAAAAGCCCTCGCTTAAAAATTCTCGTGTATACGAACTTCTACTGAACACGCATCCAATGTTGGGACAATATAACTCCGTATAAGGGTAAATGAGCCCGGTGGCGCGGCAATTGTTGCGAAAAACGCGAGCGTCCGTACACCGGCCTCGAGGCGGTGAATCCACGCGGCGGCGGGTGGCGCCGCCGGTCGACGGGTGACTGAGTACGACGAACGTGGTCGTCGACCGGAACCACAGCGAGGCGGCTCAGGGTACGACGATCACCCCCGGGTCCGGTCGCCGCGCGCGCGACTGACCGCGACCTTTCCCGACGCCGGGGCGGTCGGGCCCCACGCGGGCGTCCCGTGCCACCGCGTCGGCGCCGGGGGTCACGCTCAGACCGCCTCCGGGCCGGTCTTGCCGGTGCGGATCTGGAGGGCGTCCTCGACGTCGATGATGAAGACCTTCCCGTCGCCGGGCTCGCCGGTCTTCGCACCCTCGCGGATCGCGTCCGCGACGTCCTCCGCGGGGATGTCCGCGACGACGCACTCCAACTTCACCTTCTGGTGGAGGTCGACGACGTACTCCTCGCCGCGCCACTGCTCGGTCGTCGAGGGTTGGCTCCCGCGCCCCGAGACGTTCGTGACGGTGAGCGACGGCGCACCGACCTCCGCGAGCGACTTCTTCACCTCGCCCAGCCGGTCGGGGCGGATGACCGCCATCACGAGTTTGATCTCACCGTCGTCGTCTTCGGCGTCGACGTCCTCGCCCCCGTCCGCGCGGAGTTCGCGGTCGTCGACGTCTACGCCACCGTCGGTGCGGATCTCGTGCGTGTCCTGCGTGTCCATGTTTACGCCGCCGTCAGTCCGAATCTCGTCGTCCGCGCCGCCGTCCGTGCGGACCTGATTGCGTTCGCCGCCGTCCGTGACGACCCCCTCGTCGACGAACTCGGGGTACGCCTCGATGCCGTGCTCGCCGCGGTCGAGCCCGATCTCCTCCTCGCTCTCGTCGACGCGGAGGCCCCAGATGCCGTCCGCGATCTTCAGCGCGATGGCGGTCGTGACGATCGTCCACACCGCGATGACGATCACGCCCGCGATCTGCATCGCGAGCTGCGGGACGAAGTCCGCGTAGCCGCCCGCGGCGAAGACGGGGATCAGGATCGTCCCGATCGCGCCCGCGCTCCCGTGTACCGCGAAGACGCCGCAGACGTCGTCGATCTTGAGGTTCTCGACGACCCAACGGTAGACGATCGGGGTCTGAACGCCCCCGACGAGACCGATGATCAGCGCGCCCCACCAGGTGACGTGTGCGCAGGCGCCCGTGATGGCGACGAGGCCGGCGAGCAGGCCGTTCGCCGCGAAGAGCGGGTCGGGCTTGCCCTCCTGCATCGTCGTGACGATGGTCGAACCGACCGCGCCGATCCCCATCGCCAGCGTCGTGTTCAGGGCGACGCGACCGAGCGCCGCGCCGTTGAAGGAGAGCGTCTGCGCGTCGACGTTCGCGCTGAGCACGCTCGCCTGCGTCCCGACGTTGAAGCCGTACCAGCCGAACGCGAGGATGAGCGTCCCGATGACCGCGAAGACGACCGAGTGACCCGGGATCGGCCGCGGGTTCCCCTCGCTGTCGAAGCGCCCGCGACGCGGCCCGACCATGTACGCCGCGACGAGGCCCGCGACGCCGCCGAGCATGTGGACGACCGTCGCGCCCGCGAAGTCCTCGTAGCCCGCGCCGATGATCTGGCCGAGGAAGCCCGAGCCGGCGAGCAGGCCGCCGCTCCACGCGAAGCCGCCGATGACCGGGTAGATGACCGCGGTCAGGCAGATGGCGAGGAACACGTACGCGGAGAACTTGATGCGCTCCGCCACCGCCCCGGAGACGATGGTCGCCGCCGTCATGGCGAACACCGCACCGAAGAGCCACCCGATCCAGCTCGTCGGTGAGTTGATGTACGCGAACGCGTTAGCGACGCTCACGGCCTGCCCGGACGTGAGCATCCCGGCGAGCGCGTAGACGCCGTTCCCCACGAGGAAGAACACGAGCACGCCGAGCGACCAGTCCATCATGTTCTTCATCACGACGTTCCCAGCGTTCTTCGCGCGGACCTGACCCGCCTCCAGCAGCGCGAACCCCGGCTGCATGAAGAAGATCAGGAAACACACCACCAGCGTCCACACCGTGTTGACCCCGCTGGCGATGTTCGCGACGTCTACCATTTCGCCCCCCCGTCAGACCGCATATCCGTTAGACGCTCGTCCACTTGAATCGCGTATTTGCGTGAAACCATCTTGCTGATCTACGAGAGAAGTGCAGGGAATGGCTAAGTATAATGCTTTGCTTTAAAATAACAATAAATAGGGTCTCGGACTGAGCATTTGACAGATACTTATTCGAGTCATGTCTGTATAAGGATGTATAATGGCCACTTCACCGGCATGAACACCGCCAAAACCGGTCGTCCGTAGTGTCTGCGGACGCACACTACAGCCCGTTTCGGACGGAATACGGGTCCCGCGCGCCGGTCAGGGAAGCGAGCGTGCGATGTCTTCCGCGAAATACGTGATTATCAGGTCAGCACCTGCACGCTTGATCGATAACACGGACTCGTACGCGCTCTCGGTCGCGTCCAGCCACCCCTTCTCGCCGGCCGCCTTCAGCATCGCGTACTCTCCCGAGACGTTGTACGCGGCGACCGGATGATCGAACTCCCGGCGGACGTCCGCGACGACGTCGAGGTACGGGAGCGCCGGTTTCACCATCAGCACGTCCGCGCCCTCCGCGGCGTCGCGCTCGGCCATCCGCATCGCTTCCCGCCCGTTCGCCGGATCCATCTGGTAGTGTCGTCGGTCGCCGAACGCCGGCGCGCCGTCCGCCGCGTCCCTGAACGGGCCGTAGAACGCCGATTCGTACTTGACCGCGTACGCCATCACGGGCACGTTCTCGTGGCCCGCCTCGTCGAGCGCCGCGCGAAGCGCCCCGACCTGCCCGTCCGCCATCGACGACGGCGCGACCATGTCCGCGCCCGCCTCGACGTGCGAGACCGCGGTCCGCGCGAGCAGGTCGAGCGTCTCGTCGTTCTTCACCGTTAGCCCCCCGCCCGTGCGCGCCCCGCCCGCCACGCCGGGGTCGGATCGGCGCTCCTCCCAGTTCTCCCTCGCGTCGCTCGCGAGAACCCCGCAGTGGCCGTGCTCGGTGTACTCACAGAGGCAGACGTCCGTGATCACGTAGGCGTCCGTCTCGGCGGTGATCCGTCGGACGGCCTCTTGGACGACGCCGTCCTCGGCCCACGCGCGCGAGCCGCGCTCGTCCTTGGACTCCGGGACCCCGAAGACGATGACCGCCTCGACGCCCGTCGCCAACACCTCCTCGACGCGCGCCACCGCCTCCGAGACGGGCACGCGCTCGTGCCCGGGCATCGACTCGATCGGCACGCGCGCCTCGGTCGTCGCGTCGACGAACACCGGCGCGATCAGATCGCTCGCGTTCAGCGTCGTCTCGCTCACCAGCCCGCGAACGCCGTCCCGGCGGAGCCGCCGCGGTCGTCGCGTCATGTCCATATCCCGTCCCACGGCGCCCGCCCGCTTATGGCTCCCGAAGGCGCCCCGCCGGGAGATTTCGTATCGCGGTATGGAATTTATGTCCTTTCGCCCGGTGGACAACTATTTGCGTTACCATCCCACATGCCGAGGCGATGACGGCCATCGCACTCGCCGTGACGGACGAGTGGGGCGAGGAGCTCCTCCACGCGTACTACACGACGTTGCAGGCCAAGAAGCGCCGTCTCCGGCCCGACGAGGAGTGGAACGATCCCGCCGCGACGCCCGGGTTCCAGCTCGGCCTCGAATACCTCGGCGAGCGCCCGTACGTCGAGGCCGTCGTGCCGGACGACCTCGGCGCCTGCCTCGACGCCTACGACGGGACCGTCACCGGCGACGCGCTCGCCGACCTCGCCGACGACCTCCGCGACGCCGCCTCCGCCGACCGGTCGTTCGACGTCGAGACCGGCCCGGTCGCCGTCTGCGAGTTCGCCGCCGAACGCGGCCACGCCGTCGAGCTCCGCGAGTAGCGTCTCTCCCTGTGCGCTACCACGCGACGGCGGCCGCGATCAGCGCGCCCGTGAGACACAGGACCGCGTAGTCCCGGCGCGCGAACGAGAGCGCGGGGGGCGTCGGGTTCCACGAGAGACAGCGCGCCCGGAGCGCGAGCGCCAACGCGTCCGCGCGACGAAACGCCCGTTCGAGCGCGCCGACCGCGAGGTGCACCACTCGCCTGTCGACGCGGCGCTCGTCGCCCAGTCGGACCCACGACCCCTCCCGGAGCCGCCGGAGGTCGGCCCGTAGGAGCGGGAGGAAGCGGAAGACGAGCGCCACGCCGAGTCCGAGGAACCGTCCCGCGCGTCCCGGAACGAGTCGCGCGATCGCCGCCCGCGATTCCCGGGGAGACGTCGTCCGCACGTACGCCGCCGCGAGCGCGAGCAGGAGCACCGTCCGATAGACGGCGAGCAGGGGATCTCGTACCCCCGCGGGCTCTATCCACGGCGGCCCGAACCGGAGCGCCCCCACGAGCGGCGCGACGAGCAGAAACGGCAGGACGCCGCGGTACTCCGCGTACACCGCACGCACCGAGAGCCCGCAGCCGCGAAGCGCGACCAGACAGACGAGCGTGAGCGCGAGCAGCCACGCCGGCGTCGAACGCGCGAGCGCGACCGCCGCGATCGCCGCTTGGGCCGCGAGCTTCGTCCGCGGATCGAGGCGGTGGCCCAGCGTGTCGCCGGGCGCGTGGCTCAGCACGGCCGATCGACCGGTACTCCCGCCAACCGCTCGACGGCGGCGTCGGGCGCGTCGTTCACGACGACCGCCCCGCCGCTCAGGACGACCAGCCGGTCCGCAGGCGCGAGCACGTCCCGGAGGTCGTGCGTGACGACGACGACGCTCGTCCCGGCGGCGTGGAGCGCGCACAATCGTTCGAGGACGCTCTCTCGCGCCGGCGCGTCGAGCCCGGTGAACGGCTCGTCGAGGACGAGGTGATCCGGGCGCATCGCCAGCGCTCCCGCGATAGCGACCCGCTCGCGCTCCCCGCCGGAGAGCGTCTCGATCCGCTCGTCCTCCCGTCCCGCCAAGTTCACCGCGTCGAGCGCGTCCCCGACGCGGTCGTCGATCTCGTCCCGGGGGAGCCCGAGGTTCTCCGGGCCGAAGGCGACGTCCGCGCCGACCGTCGCCGCGACGAAGCTGTCGCGCGGTTCCTGGAACACCATCCCGACCGCCGTCCGCGCCGCGACGCGATCCGCGCTCACCCGCGTTCCGTTCACCCGAACCGTCCCCGAATCGGGTTCGAGCAGGCCGTTCCAGTGGCGCACGAGCGTCGTCTTCCCCGAGCCGTTCGCGCCCGCGAGGACGACGAACTCGCCGTCCTCGACCACCAGGTCCACCCTGTCGAGCGCCGTCGCCTCGCCGTAGCGGTGGACGACGCCGGAGACGTCGATCACGCGCCTCGGAGCCGCTCGCTGCGCGCGGCCAACACCGCGACGACGGCCTTCAGGATCTCCCCGGGGACGAACGGCACCGCGGTCACGAGCGCCGCGCTCACCAGCGCGCGGACCGGATCGGCGAAGAGCGCGAGGTCGCCGAAGTAGGCGTACCCGACCGTCCCGAAGGCGTAGATGACGACCGTCGCCGCCGTCAGTCCGGCCGCGAGCCGCCACAGCGCGATCTCACCGGTCGGCGTCCGCTCGTCGGTCCCGTGTGCCACGTAGCCGAGCAGTCCCGCCGCGAACGGATACGACCAGAGGTACCCGCCCCACGGGCTGAACAGTTGACCGATCCCGCTCGCGCCGTACGCGTACACCGGCGCGCCGACCGCGCCCGCGACCACGTAGAGCGCGAGCGAGGCGGCCCCCCATCGCGGCCCGAGGAAGACTCCCGCGAGGAAGATCCCCAACACCTGCAGCGTGTACGGTACCGGCGAGACCGGCAACTGGAAGCTCACGTAGGAGAAGACGCCGGTCAGCGCCGCGAACAGCGCCGCTCGGACCACGTTCTCCACGACCTCGTCGCCGACGAGGGCGACCGATCCCGTGTCCGTGCTCATACCGTCCACCATTTCGTCAACCACAATCAAAACAGCGGTTTACGAGACGCGGCCGCCGTCACCCGAAAGCCTATACACGATTAGGGGTAACCCCGGACGATATGGACGAGAAGACCCGCGAGCTCCGCGACATCTTCGTCGACGTCACCGACGGCGAAACCGTCACGGAGCGCCAGGAGGAGGGCCACGGGTCGCTCGCCACCGACGCGGAGATCGACGAGCGCCTGCGCGACGCCGTCTCCGCCATGCGCGAGCGTCTCGACTTCCGCACCGACCTCGACCTCGACGCCCTCGTTCGCCTCGTCCGCGGCTTCTACGCCGGGCAGGACGACGCCGCGCTCGCCGACGCCCTCGGCGTCGACGAGGCGACGGTCACCGAGGCCCGCCGCGACCTCCACCTCGTGCAGCCCGACGTCGCCGACGCGCCCCTCGACCTCGACGCCTTCCGTCGCGCCATCGAGACCGGCGATCCCGACGCGGCCGAGCTCGCCGACAGCCTCGACAGCGACGAGGCCACCGTCCGCGACTACCGCGACGTCGCCCGCGTCCAGACCGAGATCCAGTCCGTCAACGACCGCTATCGCGCCGAGTTCGAGACCGTCCTCCAGGACCGCGACCTCGCCGAACGCCTCACCACTGCCGCCCGCGAGGACGGCCTGGAGGAAGCCACCGAGGGCCAGGAGACCAACACCAACCTCTAGCAAGCCGTTTTCCGGGGACGATCGGAGAGCGCCCCCGGAAAACCTGATCGGCGGACGCGGAGCGTCCGCCTACATCCAGCGGGACCTCCGGTCCCGCCACGACCTTGCAGATCTCCACCCTTGCCGTGGTCGCCGCGTGCGCTCGTGCGCTACGCCCCGTCTCGTCCCCACGTCGCGCGGAGACCGCTGCCGACGGCGAGCGCGACGACCACCGCCAGCGCGCCCGCGGCGATCCCGGTCGGATCGGGAACGAACAGCGGACCGAGGACGGCCCCGACGACCAGACCGACGACTGCGCAGACGAGCGCCCGAACTCGCTCGGAGACCATGCCCGCTCTTCCGATCCGGCCCCCGTAGGTGTTTTCCCGAAGTTCAAGCCCGATAGCGCGCCCATCGGGTCGCGTGTCCGACCTCGTCTCCTTCAGCGACCTCGCAACGGCCGCCTACTGCCCGCGCCAGCTCTACTACCGGCGTAGAGAGGGGGTCCGCGACCTCCCGGCATCGGTCGATCGCGTCCGCGAACTCGCTCGCCGCTATCCGACGCTCGTCGAGGCGAGCGACGCCGCGCTCCGGAACACCGTGGCCGTCGATCCCGCGACCTACCGCGCGCGACTCGGGGCCGTCCTGACCCGGTATCCGGGTCTCGTGTCGCCCGACGAGACGGACGTGCTGCTCACCGGGAAGGACTGCCGGGGGCGCGCCGCGAAGGTCGTCTCCCCGCTCGCGCCGACGCTCGTCTCGCCGGGCGAACCGCCCGAGGCGGGCGTGTGGGAACCGCAGCGAGTGCGCGCGGTCGCGGCCGCGAAAGCCCTCGCGTGGCGCGAGCGCACGCCCGTCGAGTACGCCTACGTCGAGTACCCGCGTCACGCCGTCGTCCGCGAGGTGCCGATCACGGCGCGCGCGAAGGCGGCGTATCGACGGACGCTGCGGACCGTCCGCGGGATGGACGGCCCGCCCTCGCGTCTCCGGAACGACGCGAAGTGCGCGAACTGCGACTACCGCACGGACTGCGGCGTCCGCACGCGCTCGCTCTCCTCGCTGCTCTGATCCTCAGTGGTCGGCGAGCCACGCCGCGATGGCGTCGGCGTTCGCCCCCTCGCGGATGATCTCGTCGTTCGCGACGTCCACGACGGTGCTCTCGACGCCGCCCGTCTCGCCGCCGTCGAGGACGACGGCCACGTCGTCGCGGAAGGCCGGATCGAGGTCGGCCGCTCGACGGACGCTTCCCGTTCCGCTCCGGTTCGCGGACGTCGCGGTGACGGGCGCGACGCGTTCCAAGAGCGCGAGCGCGACGTCGTGGTCGGGGACGCGGACGCCGACGCGCTCGCGCCCGCCCGTGAGGGCCGCCGGCACGACGTCGCGCTTCTCGCAGACGACGGTCACCGGACCGGGGAGGAACGCCTCCATGAACCGTTCCTCGCGCTCGCCGGCGACGACGTAGTCGCGCGCGGCGTCGGCGCTCGGCACGCCGAGGCTCAGCGGCTTCGAGCGGTCGCGGCCCTTCGCGGCGTACGCGCGCTCGATCGCGTCCGGGTCAAGGGCGTCCGCGCCGAGGCCGTACACCGTCTCCGTCGGGTAGACGACGAGGTCGCCGCGCTCGATGGCGTCCGCGGCCGCGTCCAGCTCGCCTGCGGGGACGTTCACAGCTCCGCGACGGCCGCCTCGATCGCGTCGTACGCCGGGAAATCGGGCCACTCCTGCGCCGTCCACGCGTACGCGACCGTTCGGTCCTCCTCCACGAGGAAGACGGAGGGCCGGGGTTCGGAGACGCCGGCCATCCCGTCGAGGTCGTGGCTGATCCCGTACGCCTCCGCGACCTCGTTCTGCGGGTCGCTGAAGAGGCGATAGCCGACCGCTTCGAGGCCGCGCTCCTCGATCGTCGTCGCGTGCTCGTACGGCGTGGAGATCGAGACGCCGACGACTTGGACGTCGAGGTCGCGCTCGACGAGCTCCTGCCACATGTACGTCGTCGGGAACGCGCCGTCCATCGGATGGAAGACGAGGAGGACCGGGTCCTCGTCCGTGAGATCGGAGAGCGTGGCGTCCTCCCAGAACTCCGCGGTCACGAGCGGGCGCGTGAAGTCCGGGGCGGTCTCGCCCACCTCGGGGTGGTCGGCTGCCGGGAGATCCGTGACCTCGAAATCGACCATCAGTTCTCACCCCCCTCGCCGTCGCCGTAGGTGCTCTCTAGGTATCGCACGACGTTCGCGGATTCGGCCATGGCGACGCCCGTGTTCTCGTCCACGATGGCGGGGACGGTCCGCGCGCCGACGAGGCGTTTGACGACGTCGCGCTCCGAGTGCATCGGCTCGACGAACCGCGAGTGGTACTTGAGGCCGAGGTCGTCGAGCACGCGTACGACGCGCTCGCAGTACGGGCACGCTTGGAGGCGATACAGCGTGATCGCTTCGTCCTGGCTCTCCGGGTTCGGTGGGGCGCTGGTCGCGCTCATGGTTCGACCGTCGGGCGAATCCCGGGTAAACGCTTCGCCCCCGGCGGAACCGTGCAGAAACGCTTAATCGTCGGGGGCCGGAACCCACGGTACCGAATGGGCGCATCTGCACTTCTCGCGACGACGCCGGCAGTGCTGGGGTTCGACACGCCGACGATCACCGCCGTCGGGGTCGCCGTCCTCGTCGTGCTGATGGGGCTCTCGGCGTTCTTCTCCTCCTCCGAGCTCGCCATGTTCTCGCTCGCGCGCCACCGCGTCGAGTCGCTGGCCGAGGAGGGCGTGCCGGGCGCGCAGGCCGTCGCCGACCTGAAGGCCGACCCGCACCGCCTCCTCATCACCATTCTCGTCGGGAACAACCTCGTCAACATCGCGATGTCGTCGATCGCCACGGGCCTTCTCGGTTTCTACCTCTCGCAGGGACAGGCGGTCATCGCGGCGACGTTCGGCGTCACTGCGCTCGTTCTCCTCTTCGGCGAGAGCGCGCCGAAGTCCTACGCCGTCGAGAACTCGGAGACGTGGGCGCTCCGGATCGCCGGTCCCCTCAAGTGGTGCGAACGCCTCCTCCTGCCGCTCGTCGTTACCTTCGATCACCTCACGCGGATCGTCAACAGCCTCACGGGCGGCGGCGCGGCCATCGAGTCCTCCTACGTCTCGCGCGACGAGATTCAGGAGATGATCCGCACGGGCGAGCGCGAGGGGGTCATCGAGGAGGACGAACGCGAGATGCTCCAGCGGATCTTCCGGTTCAACAACACCATCGCCAAGGAGGTGATGACGCCGCGTCTCGACGTCGACGCCGTCTCGACCGACGCCTCCCTGGAGGAGGCCATCCAGACGTGCGTCCGCTCCGGACACGAACTCCTCCCGGTCTACGAGGGGAGTCTCGACAACGTCGTCGGCACCGTCAGCCTCCGCGATCTCGTCCGCCAACACCAGTACGGCGAGAGCGACGAGGTGACCCTCGACGACCTGATGGAGCCCACCCTCCACGTCCCCGAGTCGAAGAACGTCGACGAACTCCTCCAGGAGATGCAAGAGGAGCGCGTCGGCCTCGTCGTCGTCCTCGACGAGTTCGGCACCACGGAGGGACTCATCACGACCGAGGACCTCATCGAGGAGATCGTCGGCGAGATCCTCGAAGGCGAGGAGGAGCGCCCGGTGACGTTCGTCGACGACGACACCGTGATCGTCCGCGGCGAGGTGAACGTCGACGAGGTGAACGAGGCGCTGGGGATCGAACTCCCCGAGGGCGAGGAGTTCGAGACCATCGCGGGGTTCATCTTCAACCGCGCGGGCCGCCTCGTCGAGGTCGGTGAGACGTTCCGCTACGAGAACGTCGAACTCCGCGCCGAGCAGGTCGAGAACACCCGCATCATGAAGGCGCGCGTGACGAAACTCGATGGGGAGCCCGAGGCCGACGAGGTCGACGAGACGCTCGAGTCTACGTGAGGCCGAGCGCGACGTCGGCCGCGTGGAAGACGGCGTAGCTGGCGGCGAGCGCGATCGCGAGCGACCCCACCCACGCCGCCACGGTCTTGAGCATCTTCTCGCGGCTGACGCCGCCGCCCGCGCTGCCCGCCGCGTAGCCGCCGCCGACGATGGCGGAGACGATGATCTCGTTGAACGAGACGGGGACGCCGAAGAAGACGGCGGCCTGCGCGATGGCGAAACTCGGGATGAGCGCGGCGATCGACCTGCGGGGCCCGAGGCTGGAGTAGTCCTGCGCGAGCGCCTTGATCATCCGCGGCGCGCCGGTCCACGACCCAACGAGGAGCCCGAGACCCCCGCCCACGAGGACGTACGTCGTGGGGACGCTGTCGCCGACGAGCGGGAGGAGCGGGCCGACGGCGAGGCCGACCTGACTTCCGCCCGCGGAGAACGCCACGAGGCCGCCGAGCGCGAGGAGGAAGTGACGGTTCCCCGCGTCGCCGTTCTCGCGGACGTCCCAGCGGACGAGGCCGGCGACGACGAGCGCGATCGCCGCGGTGGCCCCGGCCACGGCGAGCGTCGTCGGAACGCCGGGGAACGCCCGTGCGACCGTCGTGGCGAGCGACTGGCCCACGCCGGGCGGGCCGAGGAGCACGAACTTCACGTTCGCCACGAGCGCGCCGATGACGGCCGCGAGCGCGGGAACGAGCAGGGCGTCGCGGTCGATCTCGCGGAGGCCGTACGCGGTGGCGAACGACGTGAACCCACCGACGAACGGGACGAGCGCCCACAGCGCCGCGATCTGCGCGTACTTGTCCCACGCGGGCGCGCCGCCCATCGCTAGGCCGGTGCCGACGACGGCACCGGTGACGGTGAACGCCGTGGCGATCGGGTAGCCGGTGAAGACGCCGACGGCGACGAGCGTCGCGGCCGTGAGGAGCGCGACGATGACCGCGACGGACGTGAGCGTCGCCCCGCTGATGAGGCCGCGACCGACGGCCTCGGAGACGTTCGCGCCCTGTAGGACCGCCCCGAGGAACCCCAGCAGACCGACGTAGAAGCCCGCGCGCATCACGGGGATGGCGTTCGCCCCGACGGCGGGCGCGAACGGCGTCGATCCGCTCGATCCGGCGCCGATGGTCCACGCCATGAACATGCTGGCGAGCGCGGCGACGAGCAGGGTCCCGGCAGCGGCGACGGTGACCATTTGTAACCTCGACAGGGGGCGCGGAGAAAGGGCTGTCGACTCAGTTCGTCGACGGCTTCGATTCGCCACCGGTCGGGGGCGCTTCGACGCCCTCCGCGGCCGCGGCCGCGTCCGTCTCCTTCTCGGTGTCGACGTGCCAGCGCTCCACGTCGTCGTACTCGTGGAGTACCTCCCGCACGTCGTCACGCAGGTCGTCGTCGTTCACCTGCACCTCGAAGGCGAAGACGTCGTCCTCGCCGCGCACCCGTCGGATGTTCGCGGAGATCAGGTCGTTGTCGAAGTAGTAGGGCGCCACCTGCGTCATCACGCGCTTGTAGACGGTGTTCTCGACCTTTCGGAGGGCGCGTCGGCCCGCGGTGTCGGCGGCGCGCGCGACGTGCCCGATGGACTCACCCCACTTCTCGACGGCGCCCTCAGCGTCGTCGTCCTCCAACTTCTCGTAGGACTCGCTGAGGCGCTCGCCGGCCGTCTGGAGGTCGTCGTCGACGTCCTCGCCGGCCTTTTCGCCCTCGCCCTCGCCGACGCTCGCCTGCTCGGCGGTCTTCTCGTTGACGTCGGTCGTGAGACGCTCGTGGGTCTTCGGCCGCCAGTCGTCCCACTCCTCGTACGCGTCCCGGTAGGGCTCGTCCGCATCGACCTCCCGCAGCGCCGACGTGATACGCTCGCCGTGCTCGACGACGTCGCCCCACGTTCCGCGCACGCGGAAGCCCGAAATGCTCTCGTCCATCCCTTACCGACCTCGGTACGTCGGCATCGCCCTTACGTGTTGCCGGCGACTCGGTGGCACGCGTCTAGCGCCCGTACGTGAGCGCGCGCGCCCACTCGTTCAACGCCGTCTTGAGTCGCCCGAGCGCGACGACGTGACGAGACACCGCGCGGACCTCGCTCTCCTCGACCTCGATGACGTTCGCGTCCGCGAACGGGCTCCGTCCGCTCGTGAGGTCGGCCGCGCTCGACATCGCGCAGCGCCCGCACGCCTCGACGTCGTCCTTGACTCGCATGCGTCTCCCTTGGCACGCCACGAACTTCGGTGTTACGCGCCCGCGAGTCGCCGTCGACCGTGACCTTTTCTCTCTCGGCCACGACGACGTTTCCATGGGATATCACACGATCGACCCGGACGAACTCGAACCCACGCCCGAGCGCCCCTGCGATCAGCGCTCGATCACCGACGCCGCCGACCTCGACAACTTCGCGCTCAACGTCTACACCGCGGACCCCGGCGAGTCCATCCCCCTCGCCTACCACGTCCACGAGGAACAGGAGGAGGCCTTCTACGTGCTCTCCGGGGAACTCCACGTCGAGACGCCCGAGGGCGAGTTCGTCGTCGGCGCGGATGAGGTGTTCGTCGCCGACCCCCAGAGCCCGCACTTCGCCAGCGTCCCGGCGGACGCCGCGGGACCGGTCCGCGCGGTCGCCGTCGGCGCGCCGAACGTGGACGACGTCGCGCCGTACGAGGCGGATGAGTGAGCAGTCGGCCGCCGACGGGACGGGCGACGCGCCCGCTGACGCCGACACTGACGCGGCCCCGGAGGCCCCGACGCGGCCGACGTGGGACGACGCCTACCTCGACGAGGTCGCCGAGCGCCTCCAGTACTCCTTCGACCTCGAACGCGACGCCGACGCCGCGGGCGAGACGTGGCCGCTCTACGGGGAGCTGAACCTCCAGCGCGAGAAGTACTTCCTCCACCCCTCGATCTCCTACGGCCGACACGACTCGGACGAGCATCTCTTCGTCCGCCGCGCCGCCGACCTCCACGCCGACGACCTCGACGACCTCGTCGACCTCGGCCACCGGCTCGCCGACGCCCGCATCACGCCGAACGAACGCCATTACAGCACGGAATTCACCTTCGCGCTCGTCGTCCCCGAGATCGACGCGTCCGTCCGCGACTACGTCGACGGCTTCCGCGAGCGCACGCTCCTCAAGTACGGCTATTACGGCCACTACGAGGTGAACCTGCTCGTCGTCGCGCCCGACGCCGAGGAGTGCGTGGCGAGCGAGGAGGCCGACGTCGCCGACGCCTTCCGGACGTGGCGCGACCCGGCGGCCCGCGAACGCGGGCTGTTCGGGCGGGTCGCGGACGCGATCTTCGGATAGAAAAAGGGACGCGGGCGAGAGACGCGCTTACTCGTCGACGCCGCCGTCGGTCGCCGCGGGCCGCTTCCCGCGGGCCTCGCGGACGTTCGTGACCCCCTTATTGAGCAGGGAGAGCGCGAGGATAATCAGGACCGTCCCGATGACGATCTGGAGCGCGAGCGACCACGTCGCGCTCGATGAGTTCCCGAGGATCAGCCCCTGGTAGAGGTTCTGGTAGTACTCGAGGTAGACGAGCGCGCACACCGTGATCGCGCTCATGATCGCCATCGGCACGCCGGTGCTGAGGAGCTGTTTCTTCTCGCTCCAGTTCGCGAGCCAGACCGTCCCCGTGAGGAGCGCGAGCGCGGCGAGCAGTTGATTCGCGCTCCCGAAGAGCTGCCAGAGCGGCGTCCACGTCCCGGAGGCGATGAGGACGTACGCGACGACGCACTGTCCGAAGCTGTTGACGTAGCGATTGGAGGCCGCTTCCTGGACCTGCGTCTCGGGCGTGCCGATGATCTCCTCGAAGAGGTACCGACCGAGTCGGAGCGCGGTGTCCGTGGAGGTGAGCAGGAAGCTCACCATCACGAGCGCCATGAACGGCGCGCCGAAGGAGGCCGGGATCCCGAGGCTGCTGAGGAAGATGCCGCCGCCCTCGGCGAACTTCGGGAGAGCGAGGCCGACCCCGCCCGTCGCGTCGCTCGCGGTGACGCCGACGACCGCGACCGCGCAGAGCGAGAGCGTGGCGAGGAGCCCTTCCCCGAGCATTCCGCCGTAGCCGATGAGCCGGGCGTCGGTCTCCTTGTTGAGCTGCTTCGACGTCGTCCCGGAGGAGACGAGCGAGTGGAAGCCGCTGATCGTCCCGCAGGCGATGGTGACGAACAGCATCGGGAACAGCGGGCTGAACGCGCCCAGCGTCGAGTTCCCGCCGAACCCGGTGAAGGCGGGGATGTTCGTCACGAGCGGCTGGCTCGGCGAGACCGCGCCGAGGTACGGGCCGAGCACGGTGCCGACGATGACGGCGACGAGCGCGCCGCCGACGCCCGCGTAGAGCAGGAACGAGGAGAGGTAGTCACGCGGCTGTAGGAGCGTCCAGACCGGGAGGACGCTCGCGATGAGCGAGTAGATCAACACGATGGGGATCCACTGCTGCTGGCTGAGCTGGATCGGGAACTCGAGACCGACGAAGACGCTCACGAAGACGAGCGAGACGAAGATGACGGTCCCCGGGATGAACGGGAGATCGAGCTGGTAGAGGTAGACGCCGAAGAGGAGCGCGAGCCCGATGTAGAGGATGCTCGCCGTCGCGGCGCTCGGATACTGCTGGAAGACGAGCCCGACGACGAAGGCGAAGACGGCCACGACGAGGATGATGGTGAGGAAGGCGAACCACAGCAGGAGGTTCTTCCCCTCGTCGCCGACGTACTCCCCGATGATGTATCCGATCGAGCGCCCCTCGTGCTTGAGGCTGGCGCTCAGCGAGACGAAGTCGTGGACCGCGCCCATCAGGGGGTTCCCGATGGCGATCCAGAGGACCGCGGGGAGCCACCCCCACAGGAGGCCGGCGGTGATGGGCCCGACGATGGGGGCCCCGCCGGCGATGCTCGAATAGTGATGCCCGAGGAGCACCGGTTTCTTCGCCGGAACGTACTCCTGTCCGTCCTCGTATTTGTGCGCCGGCGTCTCGGCGTCCTCGTCGAGCCCCACGAACCCGGCGAGATATTTCGAGTAGCCGAGGTAGCCGATGCTGAAGAGGATCAGGACACCGACGACCAGCCAGAGTAAAGCGACCATGTCATGCGTGAGAAACTCACGAATATACATAATTGTTTCTTCTACGGAAGGCGGCGTCTCCCCCTCGGCGGCGTGTTCCCCGCGGCTCGTCCGTGGTCCGCCGCCCACCGTCTATCGCCCGCCGATCTCCTCCACCATCCACCGTCTACCGCCCATCGACCGCGCCCGCGCTCGTCCCGTCAGTCGCCGACGTCGATGTCGAGTTCCGCCGCGACCTCGTCGAGGAGCGGGCCGGTCACCTCGCCCGTCCGCGACGCGATGCGCGCGACGACCGGGACGGGGATCGTCTCCTCGGCTTCCGCGATCCGCTCGCGCTCCCGTTCGACGCGCTCTCGGAGATAGTCGGCGCCGCGTCCGCGCTCGTCCCCGTCGGGTTCCGGCGTCACCTTGTTCACGACGAGGCCGGCCACGGCGAGGCCGTGCTCACCGAGGCGCTCGACGGTGCGACGCGTCTCCGCCACCGAGAGCTCGTCCGGATTCAGGACGAGGTAGAAGTCCGCCTCCTCGCGGAGCGTCCGGCCCGCGAACTCGAACTTCTCCTTGCGTTCGCGGAGCCGACGGATGATCGGATCGTTCTCGGCGGTCTTTCGCGGTTCCTCTCTGCCGATCGCGGCCTTCTGGTAGAGATCGAGGCTCGTCTCGCGTTTCTCGATGAGCCGATCGACCCAGTCGCCGAGGAACTCGGGGAGCGAGAGCAGTCGGAGGGTGTTGCCGGTCGGCGCGGTGTCGAAGATCACGCGGTCGTACGCCTCGGCCTCCTCGCGCATCACGCGGATGACGCGATCGAAGAGCGCGGCCTCGTACGCCCCCGGCGTCTCGTGGGCCATCTCGATCTGCTTGTCGATCTCGTTGACGACGACCTGACTCACCTGCGCTTCCATCTCGCGGCGGATGTCCATCAGGTGGGCTTCCACCTCGGCCTCGGGGTCGATCTCCATCGCGTCGAGGCGCTCGTGACCCGCGACCAGCGCCGGCTCGTCGCCGAACGGCTGGTCGAAGACGTCGGAGGTGCTGTGCGCGGGGTCGGTCGAGACCACGAGCGTCTCGTGCCCCGCGTCGGCGCACCGCAGCGCGTACGCCGCCGAGACCGTCGTCTTGCCGACGCCGCCCTTCCCACCGAAGAAGGTGAATCGCGCCATCAGAAGTGGAAGTGCCCCTTCCAGTCGAGGACGCTGTCCCGGTCCCACATCCGGCGCTCCCAGGCCTCGAAGTCCTCGGCGAGGTAGGGGAGGAGCTCGGCCGTGTAGTAGGAGACGGGGCTCGGGATCCCGAAGGCGTCGGCGAAGCACGCGAAGAAGAATGCGTCCTCCTGATCCATCGCCTCGTCCTCGATCTGCTCGAACGCCGGGTGCTCGATCATCCCGTGATAGAGTCCGTGCACGACCTCCGCCGCCCGTTCGCGGAAGCGCGCGAACTGCTCGTGGATCGTCACGACCGTCACGTGGGACCGTGCGGGTTTAACACCGCCGGCGTGCGCGGGCCGCGGCGGCGACTCCGGATCGGTACATTCACCCCGAGCCCGGGCCCTTCTCCATCCATGACCATCGAGGACCGAGACGACGCGCACGTCATCACGCACGCGCTCGCCAAGGACACCCTCTCGAAGCTCCGAGACAAGCACACCGAACAGGTCGCCTTCCGCAAGGGGCTCGTGAAGCTCGGCCGCATCGCCGGCTACGAGGTCATCGACGGCGCGATGGAGACCGAGTACGTCTTCATCGAGACGCCGCTCACCGAGACGACGGGCGAGCGCGTGAAGGGGCTCGACGACGTCGTCATCATCAACGTCCTGCGCGCCGCGACGCCGTTCGTCGAGGGCCTCCTCAAGGCCTTCCCCCGCGCGAAGCAGGGCGTCATCTCCGCGGGCCGCGACGAGGACGCCGGCATGCGAGAGGACGGCCAGTTCCCCATCACCGTCGACTACGTGAAGCTCCCCGACATCCGCGAGGAGGACACGGTCATCGTCGCCGACCCGATGCTCGCCACGGGTTCGACGATGTGCACCGTCCTCGACGCCGTTCTCGACGATCAGCCCGACCCGGAGAACCTCTTCGTGCTCTCCGCGGTTTCGGCCCCCGACGGTCTCCTGCGCGTCAGCGAGCAGTTCCCCGAGGCCGACCTCCTCACCGTCTCCATCGACGACCACCTCGACGAGAACGGCTACATCATCCCCGGCCTCGGCGACGCCGGCGACCGGGCCTTCCGGACGCAGTAACCCCCTCGCTTCTCCTCGAAACCGCAGTACTCCACCGGGTCGGCGGGCCGAACGGTCGAGCCGAAACGCACCCCCGGACGGCTCCCCTGTGAGACAGTGACTCGGTGGTGGTGGATCGCGCGTCGACGGAGCGACGCACGCGTTGCCGCTCGGCGCGGCCTTTCATACCCGCCCGAACGTTCGTAGCAAACCAGCGAATATTTACATATACGGTGTGCTACCTCCGTATATGTCGAAGTTTGACCGACGTGACTTCGTGAAAGCTACCGGGGTAGCGGGCATCGCGGCGCTCGCCGGCTGTTCCGGCGGCGGCTCCGGCGACGGCGAGACCACCACGAGCGAGGACGGCGAGACCAGTACGACGAGCGGCGGGAGCGGCGGCGAGACCCGCCTCTCGTGGCACGCCGGCGGCACCGGCGGGACCTACTACCCGCTCTCCAACGAGTTCAAGAGCGTCATCGAGGGCCACACCGACTACGGCGTGCAGGTCCAATCCACGGGCGCCAGCGTCGAAAACGTCGGCAGCCTCTACTCGGGCGACGCCGACTTCGCGCTCATCCAGAACGACATCGCGTACTTCGCGAAGAACGGCACCGGCATCGACGCCTTCCAGGACAACCCCATCGAGAACCTCCGCGGCGTCGCGACGCTCTACCCGGAGACCATCCACGTCGTCACGCTCGCCGAGTCCGGCATCGAGACCCTCCAGGACCTTGAGGGCAAGCGCGTGAACACCGGCGACCTCGGCTCCGGGACGCAGGTCGACGCGCTCCAGATCCTCAACGCCGTCGGCATCACGCAGGACGACTTCGAGGAGCAGAACACGAGCTTCAGCCAGGCGTCCGAGCAGCTCCGTAACGGCGACGTCGACGCGACGTTCACCGTCGGCGGCTGGCCCGTCGGCGCGATCAGCGACCTCGCCACCACCGAGGACGTCCGCATCGTCCCCATCGACGGCGACGCCCGCGCGCAGGTCAAGGACGCCGCCTCCTTCTTCGCGGACGACCAGATCCCCGCCGGCACCTACAGCGGCATCGACGAGGCCGTCCCCACCGTCGCCGTGCAGGCGATGATCGCGACGAACGCCGAGCAGCCCGCCGACGTCGTCGAGAACGTCAGCGCGGCGATCTTCGACAACGTCGACGAGCTCAGCATCAAGACGAACTTCATCTCGAAGGCGAGCGCCCAGGACGGCATGTCCATCGACCTCCACGAGGGCGCGCAGGCCTACTTCGGCTGAACGCGCACCCCGACTCTTCACTCGTGTTCGCTTTCATCGACAGACTCCGCGAGCGCCTCGGCCGGCGAGCCGCGCTGCTCGCCGCCGTCGTCGTGGTCGCGCTCCTCGCGACGGCCACCGCGTCGGCCGTCCCGGCCGGTAAACAGCTCACCGTCACCGATCAGGAGACGGGCGAGGTCGTCATCCAGACGCCGGTCCACGAGAACTCGACGGTCGCGCTCCACTACACGCACAGCGTCCAGAAGTCGCCCGTCGTCGATCAGTACACGGTCCGAGGACACACCCTCGTCTACACCCGCATGGAGTTCGAGTCGTACGGGTGGGGCCTCCCCAGCCGCTCGGACGTCCGCGAGGTGAACGGGACGTTCGTCCTCGCCGATCCCGACTGGCAGGGCCGTGAGATCCACGTGAAACCCGGTCGCGTCGCCGGTCACCGACTCGTCGTCGACGACCGGACGTACGATCTCGTCGAGCGCTCGAACGCGCGAGCCGTCACGATCCGCGTCACCGACCGCTCGCTACTCGCCACGATCTTACACTCATGAGTGAGACACCGACCACCGACGCCGAGACGGACGTCGACGACAGCCTCCCGGACGACGCCGACGAGATCGTCCAGGAACTCGAACGCAAGCGGAGCCTCCGCGGCGCCGCGGCGATCCTCGCGGCAGTCATCGGGACCGCCTTCTCCCTCTTCCAACTCTGGCTCGCCGCGCGCGGTTTCACCCTCACCGTCACGCTCCCGGTCGTCGGCCGGATCAGGATCGCGGCCCTCCAGCAACTCCAGGTCAACGCGATCCACGTGACGTTCGCGCTCCTGTTGGCCTTCCTCCTCTTCCCGCCGACGATGGGTCAGGGGTTCCTCGCCCGCCGACTCTCTGCGGCGCACGACGCCATCGACGCCCGCGTCGGAGGCCCGGTCGCTCGCCTCGCCGACGGCGTCGCGGCCGCGCTCGCGTGGCTCATGCTGGACCGCGAGGGCGAACGCGTCACGCCCGTGGACCTCGTCTGTATGGGGCTCGCCCTCCTCGCCGGCGGCTACGTCGTCACCGAGTTCACCGAGATCCAGCGCCTGCGCGTCTTCGGCCTCGAGGCCGGCCGGCCGATTCAGGAGGTCTTCGGCTTCCTCCACCCGCTCGTCGACGCGCTCGCCGCCGTCGGGATCCCGCTCGGGTCGACGTCGTACGCCTTCCTGATGGGGGTCGTCGGGACGCTCCTCGTCCTCGAGGCCACGCGGCGCGCGCTCGGCTTCCCCCTGATGGTGCTCGTCAGCTCCTTCCTCGTCTACGCGCGCTTTGGCTACCTCATCCCGAGCGACGCGCCGCTCGTCGGCGTCTTCGGGACGACCGCGATCGACTGGCACACAATCATCCAGAACATGTGGTTCAACACGGAGAACGGCATCTTCGGCATCCCCGTCTCCGTCAGCGTGCAGTTCATCTACATCTTCGTGCTCTTCGGGGCGTTCCTGGAGATGTCCGGGGCGGGCCGGTGGTTCATCGACTTCGCGTACTCGCTCACCGGCCGCCGGAAGGGCGGCCCCGCGAAGGCGAGCATCCTCGCCAGCGGCTTCATGGGGACGATCAGCGGCTCCTCCATCGCCAACACCGTCACGACGGGCGCGTTCACGATCCCGCTGATGAAGCGCTCGGGCTACCGCGCCGAGTTCGCCGGGGCGGTCGAGGCCTCCGCCTCCTCGGGCGGGCAGATCCTCCCGCCCGTCATGGGTGCGGCGGCGTTCCTCATCGTCTCCTACACGGGCACGCCGTTCAGCGAGGTCGTCGTCGCCGCGGCCATCCCCGCTATCGTCTTCTTCTTCGGCGTGTGGGTGATGGTCCACTTGGAAGCCTCCCGGACGGGCATCGGCGGCGTCACCGAGGACGCGCTGGTCGACGTCAAAGCCCACCTCCGCAAGGGATGGTTCTACCTCCTCCCGCTCTTCCTCCTCATCTACTACCTCGTTATCGTCCGCTACACGCCCGCGCGCTCGGCGTGGTTCACCATCGTCGCGTTGTTCGCGCTCATCGCGCTCGTCGCCGCGTACAACGAGCGGACACGCCTCCCGATGCTCGTCGGGATCGTCGCGCTCTTCGCCGCTGACCTCGCGTCGTTCGCCGCCGCCGGCGTCAACGTTATCGAGTTCCTCACCGGCGCGCGCGCGACCGGCATGCCCCTCGGCGAGGCCTTCGCGTACGCCTCGCCCCACCTCGGGTGGGTCGTCATCGGCGTCGGCGTCGCCGCCCTCCTCGCCCGCCCGCGCGGTGACAGTCCGCTCCTCGACTACGACGAGCACGTCGAGGAGTCCGCGGAGACGGTCGGCGGCGTCCTCCGCCGCCCCTCGCTCGCCGACAACCGTGCGTTCGGCTACCTCTCCTTCGTCGGCGCGTCGATGGAGTCCGGCGCGCGCACCGCGACGACCGTCGTGGTCGCCGTCGCCGCCGCCGGCATCATCCCCGGCGTCGTCTCCTCCACGGGGCTCGGGCCGAATCTCACGAGCCTCATCCTCGCCGTCAGCGGCGATTCACTCGTCCTCCTCCTCCTCATCACCGGCGTCTCCTCCATCATTCTCGGGATGGGGATGCCGACGACGGTCACCTACATCATCCTCGTCAGCCTCCTCGGCTCCGCGATCAGCAGCATCGGCGGCATCCCGATCCTCGCCGCGCACCTCTTCATCCTCTACTTCGGCGTCATCGCGGACATCACGCCGCCGGTCGCCGTCGCCGCCTACGCGGCCTCCGGGATCGCCAAATCCGATCAGTTCCAGACCGGGGTCGAGGCGTTCAGCCTCTCGCTGAACAAGGCCATCGTCCCCTTCGCGTTCGTCCTCTCGCCCGGCATCCTCCTCCTGCGCGGGACGGGCGGCGCCGATTCAGTCCACACGCTCACCGCCGCCGACATCGCCGATCTCGGCTTCTTCGTCCCCGAGGTCCTCGTCCCCGTCATCGCGGTCTTCCTCGGCGTCTACGCGCTCGGGCCGACCGTCATCGGCTACCTCTACTCGCCGCTCTCGCGCGTCGAACGCGCCGGGTTCGCGCTCGCGGCGCTCTGTCTCATGGCCCCGGGACTCCTCGGCGTCGTCCGCGACACGCTCGGCGTCGCGTCCCTCGCGTTCGACCTCTCCCTGCGCGCGCTCGGGTTCCTCTTGTTCGTCGCGCTCGTCCTGAAGAACCGCCGCACTCGCGACGGCACCGACGGCGAGTCCGTCGACGCCGACGCCGGTGCGGCCGCGAGCGTCGAAGCCTGACTACGCGATCTCGACGCGCCCCGAGGTCGCGCTTCGCAACCGTTCTTTCAGCGCGTCGGCGTCCTCGCGCGGGCACGTCACCGCGAAGGAGACGCGTTCCTCGTACGCCGCCTCGAAGTCGCACTCGGCGGATTCGAGGATCCCCCGGACCGTCCCCGAGTCGTCGTAGTCGACGACGGCGTCGAACGCCGTTCGCGGTTCGCGCGTCGTCACGCCCGCCTCGTCGACCGCTTCCTTCACCGCCCGCGAGTACGCCCGGGCGAGGCCGCCGACGCCGAGTTCCGTCCCGCCGAAGTAGCGCGTCACGACGACGGCGGCGTTCTCGATCCCGCGCTGTTGGAGGACGTTCAGCGCGGGCTTCCCCGAGGACCCCGAGGGCTCACCGTCGTCGCTCTGGTACTCGCGGAGCAGGTGCCCGCCGCCGGGACTGCCGGACTCGACCCTGACCCGGTAGCAGGGAACGTTGTGGGTCGCGTCCGCGTAGCGCTCCTGGACCTCGTCGACGAACGCTTCGGCGGCCGCGACGCCCTCGACGGGGCGGGCGCGGCCGACGAACTCGGACCCTCGGATCTCGAAGCGCGCCTCGCCCGGTCCCGCGAGCGTCTCGTAGGCGTCCTCGCTCACGCGTCCCACCTCACGACAGCTCGACGGAGCGCACGAAGGGCAGTTGCATGAGCTCGGTGACGACGTCGCCGGGGAGGTCGGCGTCGACGACGAGATAGAGGCGCGGTTCGTCCGTGAACTCGGGGTCCTCGCTGATCGTCTGTCTGATGCTGACGTCGTGGTCCGCGAGGAGGCCGGTCACGGTCGCCACGAGCCCGGGCTCGTCGGCGTCGTGGACCGCGACCGTCACCACCGTCAGATCGAGGACGGGGGCGAGATCCATCAGGCTCGGGATCTGACTGATGTTCTGGAAGATGCGTCTGAGCTCCTCGTCGGCGAGGATGGCGTCCGTGGTGGAGTCGACGACGCGGCGATCCACGCCGACCTCTCGGGCCAGTTGCGTGTTCGGGATCTCGATGCCGCCCGTGACCACGCGACCGTCGTCGTTCACCGAGAACCCGCGTTCGAGGAGGAGCCTGATGACGGCCTGCTGGCCCGGGCTCCCCTCGAACTTCCGCATGATGTCCTCGAACACACGGACGCGTACGCGACGCACCCGGTAAAACCGTCCGGGGTCGCCCCGCATGCTTTTTCGCCCCGCCGCCGATAGCTCGAAGCATGCCACGAGACGCGCCGTCGGCCGACGGGCCCTTCGACATCGTGCCGGTCGACGCCATCCGTGACGGCCGGGCGACGGACGCCTACTTCGAGCGGACGCAGACGACGCTCGAACACGCCGGGAAGAACCCGCACGTCGTCGCGGAGGTCACGGCCGATCAGTTCCCCACCGGGGAGTTCGAACTCTTCGGCGGCGTGCGGGACGCCGCCCACCTCCTCGAGGGGCTGCCGATCGACGTCGACGCGATGCGCGAGGGCCGGCTCTTCGACGGCGGGCCCGTCATGCGTATCGAGGGCGACTACCTCGACTTCGCTCGCTACGAGACGAGCCTGCTCGGCTTCCTCTCGCACGCGAGCGGCTGCGCGACCCGCGCGCTCGACGTTCGACGCGCCGCCCCCGAGAGCCAGGTGTTGAGCTTCGGCGCGCGCCACGTCCACCCCTCGATCGCGGCGATGGTCGAGCGGAGCGCGCTCGTCGCCGGTCTCGACGGCATCAGCCACGTCGCCGGCGGCGAGGTCATCGGTCACGAGGCGAGCGGGACGATGCCCCACGCGCTCCTCATCGCGTTCGGCTCGGGCCACCAGGAGGACGCGTGGCGGGCCTTCGACGAGGCCGTCGATCCCTCGGTGCCCCGCGTCGCGCTCGTCGACACCTACTCCGACGAGAAGGACGAGGCGCTGCGCGCCGCCGAAACGCTCGGCGAGCGCCTCGACAGCGTCCGCCTCGACACGACGGGCTCGCGCCGCGGGAACTTCCGCCACATCGTCGAGGAGGTCCGCTGGGAGCTCGACCTCCGGGGGCACGACGACGTCGGGATCTTCGTCAGCGGCGGTCTGGGCCCCGCCGACCTGCGCGACCTCCGCGACGTCGTCGAGGGGTTCGGCGTCGGCGGCTACGTCTCGAACGCCGATCCCGTGGACTTCGCGCTCGACATCGTCGAACGCGACGGCGACCCCTGCGCGAAACGCGGGAAGCTCTCCGGGACCAAACAGGTCTATCGGACGCCGGACGGGGCACACCACGTCGGCCTCGATGTCCGTCCGGGCCCGACCGACGGCGAGGCGCTCTTAGAGCCGCTGCTCCGCGACGGTGAGATCGTCCGGGAGTTCGACATCGAGAAGGCGGCGCGGCGGTCGGCGGCGGACGCGGACGACGTGGACTTCTAACGCTGGCCGCGGACGTCGACCTCGCCGTTCGGCTCGGTCTCCTCGAAGACCTGGCCCTCGAAGAGCGTAACGACGACGTCGTCGCTCTCCCACGCGCCGTTCGGGAGCCCGGCCTTCCGGCAGGTCCGATCGAGGTACTCGAAGACGCTCCAGTCGTTCTCGACCGGGACAGTCGGATACATCCAGCCGTACTGACCGTTGCCGTCGACGATGATGCCGTGCGTCCCGAGGTCGATGTCGGCGACCGGGTCGTCGGTGAGGATGAGGTTCGAGACGGTGCAGACGGAGACGCGGATCGTGTCGAGCTCGGCGGGCTCGACCTCGGATCCGCACGAGGAGTCGCTGGCGGCCTTGATCGCGGCCTCGACGATCGCGTGACCCAACTGCTTCGATTCGTTCCCGAGGTCTCGAACGGAGTCGTGTGCGCCCGCGCAACCGCGGAGTCGTCCGCGTCCCCGTGTCGATTTGAGGCGGACGAACGCGCCCGTCCGGTTGTAGAACGCGTCGCGCATGCTCCCGGGCTGTTCGCGCTGTCCGTTACGAACGAACGCTTCGACCGAGTCACGCGCGAGTTCGACGGCCCGCACGCCGTCGTCTTCAGAAAGATGGATCGACTGGGCCTCGGACATCACGCGTACATATACGGCCCGTTCGGACTTGAATCCTTCCCCGACAGACGAATACGTGATGAGTCACGGAAATCGAGTATTCGGTGCTCGGGCGGTCTCTCGGCGCCGAATCCACCGTCGGGCCGAAACCGGTGTGGCCAGAAGGTACTTATACGATGTGTGGTAGTGGTTGTCACACGTCGCATCGAACCCCTTAACGTCGTCCCGGCGCTAGACTCGATCGAGTCGCGGGAGCCCGGCCCCCGTGCGCGCACGCCGCGTGCATGAGGAAAGTCCCCCCACCTGTCGGGCAGGCGACCGGGCACACGCCCGGGGCGGGAGACCGTCGGCACTGGAACAGAGACGACACGTCTCCGTCCGACCGATGCGGTGTGCGAACCCGCGGCGACGCGAAGCCGCGGGGAGTGAACCCACCGAGGAATGAGGGCGGAGGAGCGATGGAACGGCCACCCTCGCCGGTGCAAGTCCGCGCACAGGAAGGTAGCCCGACGTGCCGCGCGGACGCTCAGCCGAATGCCGGGCCGAACAGAAGGGGGCTTACTCCCCGCAGCTCACTCCACCGTCCCCGCGAGCGGCCGCGCCGTTCGGTAACTCGCGCCGCGTGGCGAGCGCTACTCCTCACGTGTCGGCGGCTCTCCCGTCCGGTCTTCGGCGGTTCCGAGCGTGAGCGAGGACCCGCCCTACTCGAACCAGAACCGCCCGTCCTCCTGGATCGCCTCGCCGTCCACCACGATGCGCGAGTTCTCGCTCACGTCCGTGATGAGGTCGACGTGCACCGCCGACTCGTTCGCCTCGTCCTCGCGGCCCTCCGGGAAGTTCGAGGCGTACGCGCGGCCGAGCGCGAGGTGCACGGTCTCGCCCATCTTCTCGTCGAAGAGGATGTTGTCCGTCACGCGGTCGATCCCGCGGTTCATCCCGATCCCGAGCTCGCCCAGTCGGCGCGCGCCGTCGTCGGTCTCCACCACCTCGGTGATGGCGTCCTCGCCCTGCGCCGCGGTGTAGTCGACGACCTCGCCGTCCTCGAACCGGAGGGCGACGTCCGCCACACGCCGCCCGTTGATCGTCATCGGGACGTCGAAGCACACCTCGCCCTCCGTCGCGTGCGGCGCGGTGAACACCTCGCCGGACGGGAGATTGTGCGAGTCGTAGTCGACGCTCGCCGCCGAGTTCACCGCGACGCGGCCCTCGACCGACATCGTCAGGTCCGTCTCCGTCCCGGAGACGAGTCGGACCTCGCTCGCGTCGTTGAGCACCTCCGCCACCTTCGCCTGCTTCTCCGCTTGCGCCTCCCAGTCGCGGTTGATCGCGTCGTAGACGAACCGCTGATACGCCTCGTAGCTCATCCCGGCCTGCTGGGCGAGCGAGCGCGTCGGATGCTCCGTCAACACCCACTTCGTGTCGAGACGCGCCTTTCGGATCTCCCGTCGGGCCCGGTCGTACGCCTGCCGACGCTCCCCGGGAACGTCCGCTGTCGCCGCCGTGTTCCGTCCGCCGCCGAGCGTCAACACCGCGTCCGCGTTTTCGAGCAGCGCGCGCTCGTACTCGGGATCCACCTCGAAGTCCCCCTCGTGCGCGCGGAGGTACGCCCGCGTGATCTCGCCCGAGGCGTACGTCGTCACGACGTTCGCGTCGCGCTTCCCGAGCTCCTCGGCGACCGCCACCGCGAGCTCGTGAGCGTCCGGCCCGACGCGGACGACGACGTCGTCGCCCGCCTCGATCCGCGCGCTCCAGTCGATCAGGGTCCGTGCGTGTTCCCGAACGCGTTCGTCCATACCCGCGTCGTCGCACGGGCGAGAGAAAAAGCCGACCGCTCGGCTCCGTTCAGACCTGCGCTTCGAGCAGGTCCGCGACAGCGTCGGACGCGTCCGCGTCCGACTGGCCCACGAATCGAACACGATTCGTGGATGTCGCCCATCTCTTCGGGGGGCGTCTCAGACCTGCGCTTCGAGCAGGTCCGCGATATCACCCATCTCCTCGCCGAGGAGGACGAGCACGTCGTCGAGCGAGACGACGCCTGTCGGCTCCTCGTCGTCGTCCACGACGACGACGCGTCGGACCTCTTCTAGTTTCATCCGCTCGACGATCCGGAGGACGTCCATGCCTCGCTCGATAGTCACGAGTTCGTCCGTCGCGAGCTCCGCCACCGTCGTCGACTCCGGGATGACCTGCTCGCGCAGCGAGAGCGCGAGCGTTCGATCCGTCAGCGCGCCCACGGCCCCTCCGTCCTCGGTGACGACGAGGAAGCCGACGCCGTGCGCGGCCATCGTCTCCGCGGCCTGATCGAGCGACGCGCTCGCGGGGATACTCACGACCTCTTCCGACACGTCTCGGACGGGAAGCGACTGACTCTGAGCCATACCCGGAACGCGAAGCGGCTGGTAAGTAAAAACGGTGGCCGGTCGGTTTCCCCTTTGTCTCGCGCGTCGTTCGAGCACGCCCAAATCGTACCGAACGAACTACCGAGTTAGCGTCCGGCGACCGAGTGGCTCGGTAGAGCCCGGTAGGTCGCCGGTTCACTCGCCCGAAGGGCGAGGTCCGAAGACCCCCTCCGTCGGAGGGGGTCTGACGGACATTTTGGTGAAGCTTTTGCAAGCGCTGGCCGCGTTTCGCGCGGCCAAGCGCTGCAAAAGGTTCAGGGGTAGACGAGGACGGTGCCGAACTCGGTCTCGACGACGGCGACCTCCGCGCCGTCTTCCGCGCGGTACTCCTCCTCGACGGTGACCCAGTCGGCGTCGAGCTCGTACTCCTCGCCGTCCGCGGTGAGGGTGACGGTGTCGCCGGAGTTCTTCTGCGCCTGGATGACCTCGGGGTCGGCCTCGTTCAGGGCCTGGAGGACGATCCCGGCCTCGCTGCGGAATTCGGGGCCGATCTCCGCGTCGTCGCCGTCGACGTCGACGGGGACGAGCTCGACGCTCGGACGCCCCTCGCGGACCCGAACGGGCGCGTTGACGGTCTCGGAGAGGTCGTACGTGTCGACGTTCTCGACGACGGTTCCCGGATCGAAGTAGAGTTCGACGTCGTCGAGGTCGGCGTTGAGCGGGTAGCCGTTGGCGGACTTCCACGCGCGGATCTCCCGGACGGCCTCGGCGATGACGTCGCCGCGGGCCTCGGCGTCCTCGTCGTAGGCGTCGAGGGCGGGCCACTCGGCGGTGTGGACGCTCCCCTCGGTGCCGGGGAGGTAGCGCCAGATCTCGTCGGCGAGGTGCGGGCTGAATGGCGCGAGCATCCGCGTGACGGCGGAGACGACGTCGTAGAGCGTCTTACGCGCGGCGTCGCGCTCGCCCGGCCGGCCGTTGTACAGTCGGCCCTTCGCGAGCTCGACGTAGTCGTCCGCGAGGTCGTTCCACGCGAACTCCCGGAGCTCGCGGAGGGCGGCGTCGAAGCGGTAGGCCTCCATCTCGGCCTCGACGTCGCCGGCGACGCGCGTCGCCTTCGAGCGGATCCAACTGTCCGCGTCGCGGTAGGCGGGGTCCGAGATGTCGGGCGTGTCCTCGTCGAAGTGCCCGCTCGCGAACTTGACGATGTTCCAAAGCTTCGTGAGGAAGCGACTCGCCGATTTGACTTCTTTCCACTGGAACTGGACGTCGCTGCCGGGCTGGCCGCCGAGCGCGAGCGCCTGCCGGGCGGCGTCCGCGCTGTACTCCTCCACAGCCTCCTCGGGGCTGACGGTGTTCCCCCGGCTCTTGCTCATCTTGTTGCCGTCGGGGCCGAACACCATGCCGTTGATGAGGACGTTCTCCCACGGCTTCTCGTCGGTGAGTTCGCCGGTGCGCAAGAGCGTGTAGAACGCCCACGTGCGGATGATGTCGTGGCCCTGCGGCCGGAGGCTGACGGGCTCGAACTCCTCGAGGTCGATGTTCTCGGGCCACCCGGAGACGTGCAGGGGCGTGATGGAGGAGTCCATCCACGTGTCCATGACGTCGGTCTCGCCGGTCCACGACTCGCCGCCGCACTCGGGACAGTCGTCGACTGCGGGCGGCTCCTCCGTGGGGTCGACGGGCGTCTCCTCGCCCGCGGCGATGTGCCAATACCCACAAGAATCGCACTCCCACGCCGGGATGGGCGTGGCGAAGACGCGCTGGCGACTGATGACCCAGTCCCAGTCCATCCCCTCCGTCCACTCGACGAGGCGCTGTCGCATGTGCTCGGGGATCCACTCGACCTCCTCGGCCCGTTCGAGGATGGCCTCCTTGTCGACCTCGACGAACCACTGCTCCTTCGAGAGGATCTCGATCGGCGTATCACACCGCCAGCACGCGCCCACGGACTGCTCGGTGGGCTCGGTGTCGTTGAGGTAACCCTCGGCGTCGAGGTCCTCGGCGACGGCTTCTTTCGCCTCGTCGATGGTGAGGCCGGCGTAGTCGCCGGCGTCCTCGGTGAGGTGCCCGTCCTCGGTGAAGACGGCGCGCAGGTCGAGGTCGTGCTCGGCCCACCACGTCACGTCCTGTTTGTCCCCGAACGTACAGACCATGACGGCGCCGCTTCCGAACTCTTGGTCGACGTCCTCGTCCTCGATGAGTTCGACCTCGTGGCCGAAGAGCGGCACCTCGAAGGTGTCGTCCTCGCGGCCGTCGTAGCGCTCGTCGTCGGGGTGGACGGCCATCGCGACGCAGGCCGCCATCAGTTCGGGGCGCGTGGTCGCGATCTCGATGTCGTCGTTGTCGACGCCGGGGAAGGTGACGTAGTGGAGGGTCCCCTCGCGCTCGATTGGTTCGACTTCGGCGTCGGCGATGGCGGTGCCACAGCGCGGACACCAGTTGACGGGGTGCTCGTCGCGGTAGACGAGGTCGTCGTTCGCCATCTCGACGAAGGACTCCTGGGTCTTCCCCCAGTAGTCGGGGTCCATCGTGCGGAACTCGGCGTCCCAGTCCTGACTGAAGCCGAGCTCCCGCATCGTCTCCTTCATCGAGGCGATCTGGTGGCGGGTGTGCTCGACGCACATCTCGCGGAACTCGTCGCGCGGGACGTCCGTGCGCTGGATGCCCTCGTTCTCCTCGACCTTCACCTCGGTGGGGAGGCCGTGGCAGTCCCACCCCTGCGGGAAGAGGACGTCGTCGCCTTGGAGGCGGTGGAAGCGCGCGGCGAAGTCCATGTACGACCAGTTGAGGGCGTGGCCGATGTGGAGTTCGCCCGTCGGGTAGGGGGGTGGCGTGTCGACGACGTAGGCGGTGTCGGGGTCGTTGGCGTCGCCGTCGAAGCGGTAGGTCTCCTCGTCCAGCCAGCGCTGCTGGAGTCGCGGTTCGAGTTCCGCGGGATCGTAGTCGTCGGGCACCTGGGTCATGTCTCTGAAGTCGTCGCTGTCGGTGTAGCGTTTCGATGCGCGCCAGAAACGAGTCGGCCTCTACCGACGTACTACGGCGACAGCGACGCGCATGCCAAAATCGACGGAAGCGCTCCGTAAAAAGGTTCCCGTCCCGACCGACACCGGACCGATGTCTTTTTGTGTTTTAGGCCAACCTAAAAAGTATGCACAGGCGATCCTTCATCGGCGTCGGTGGCGCGGCGATCGGAACGGCGCTCGCGGGCTGCACCGGAACCGGCGACGGCGGGAACACCGCGAACACGACCGGAACCGACACCACGAGCACGACGGAACCCACGTCGTCGTCGACCGGCCCCTACACCGTCTCGATGGCGCCCATGGGCGACGTGACGTTCGATGCCGTCCCCGAAACGTGGGTGGCCAACAACGGGAGCTACGCCGACATGGGCGTCGCGCTCGGCCTCGACGCGCCCGCGGGTCTCTGGCTCGCCAACCGCTGGCACACGGACTACTACGACGCGATCGACGGCGTCTCGGTAGACAAGAGCGATACGATCTCGCTCTACCAGGACGGCGTGTCGAAGGAGCGCTACTACGCGCTCGACGCCGACGTCCACGTGCAGGACCCGAACTTCCTGATGAACCGCTTCAAGGGCTGGTCGGAGGCCGACGTCGACGAGGTCGCGGAGAACGTCGCCCCGTTCTTCGGGAACGCCAGCTTCTCCCGGACCTACTCCTGGCACGAGAGCTACCAGTACTACACGCTCTACGAGGCCTTCGAGAAGGTCGCACAGCTCTTCCAGCGCACCGACCGCTACGAGGCCTTCGCGAGCCTCCACGCGGACGTCCAGTCGAACCTCGACTTCGTCCCGACGAGCGAGTCGGAGCGCCCGCGCGTCGCCATCCTCTGGCCGACGTCGAGCGACCCGACCTCCTTCTACCCGTACCTCGTCGGCGACGGCACGAGCTACAAGCAGTGGCGCGACCTGAACGTCCGCGACGCGCTCGCCGAAACCGACGTCCAGGACTTCCACTCCGGCCGCGGCGAAGTCGACTACGAGACCCTCCTCAAAGTCGATCCCGACTACCTCCTCCTGCGCGGCCACGAGGACGAGAGCGCCGCCGAGTTCGAGGACACCGTCGTCGCCTTCATGGAAGACCACGAGACGGCGAGCGAGCTCACCGCCGTGAAGAACGGCGACGTCTACCGCGGCGGCCCGCTCTACCAGGGCCCGATCAGCAACCTCGTGCTCACGGAGCGCGGCGCGCGCCAGCTCTACGGGCGCGAGGAGGAGCTCTTCGATCGCGGGCGCGTCGCCGACATCGTCGCCGGGTCGCTCTGAGCGTATCGCAATAGATTTAGGTGGCCCTAAATGAAATGGGAGTGATGGACGTGTCGTCGCGGTCGGTGAAGGCATACGCCCGACTCGACTCTCGCGATCGACGGTTGGCATCCCTCGTCGTGGGAAGCGTCGTCGTCGCCTTCGTCGCCGCGTTCGTCCAAGTTTCTCAGGGGTCGTACCCGACGCCGTTCGGCACGACGTTCGACGTTCTCACGGACCCCCGTATCCTCTTCGACGCCGACGTCTGGGCCGCGATCCTTACCGGGAGCGACTTCCCGGATCGGCTCTCCCGGTCCGCGGTCATCGTCTGGAGCCTCCGGATGCCCCGGGTCTTCATCGCGGCGCTCGTGGGCGTGAACCTCTCGATCTCCGGGGCCGTCTTTCAGGCCGTGACCCGCAACGAACTCGCCAGCCCGTACATCCTCGGCGTCAGCGGCGGGGCGGGCCTCGCCGTGCTCGTCACGCTCGTCTTCTTCGCGGGCGCGTCGTACGTCCTCCCGTTCGCCGCCGCGATCGGCGGGCTCGTCGCCTTCGCGATCGTCTACGCTATCGCGTGGCAGGGCGGGACGAACCCCGTCCGCCTCGTGCTCGCGGGGGTCGTCGTCGCCACCGTCTTCCAGTCCCTGCAGACCGGTCTCTTCTACTTCCTCGACAGCACCGCGGTGGTGAAGACCGCGATCGCGTGGACGACGGGGTCGCTCACCGGCGTCGGATGGTCGCAGTTCCGCCTCGCCATCGTCCCGACGCTCCTCGTCGTTCCGATCCTGCTCCTCGCCTCCCGCCACCTCAACGTCCTCCTGCTCGGCGAGGAGACGGCGCGCTCGCTCGGGATGCCGGTCGAGTACGTCCGGTTCGGCCTCTCGGCGCTCGCCATCCTCGCCGCCGCGACCGCGGTCGCCGTCGCCGGCCTCGTCGGATTCGTCGGCCTCGTCGTCCCGCACGCCGTCCGAACCGCCGTCGGGAGCGACTACCGACGCCTCGTCCTCGGCTCGCTCTTCCTCGGGCCCGCGCTCGTCCTCGTCGCCGACGTCGTCGCGCGCTTGGCGCTCATGCCGATCCAGATTCCCGTCGGGATCGTCACCGGCGTCATCGGCGGGCCGTACTTCCTCTACTTGATGCGCCGACACGGCGACTTCAGCGAGTTCTAACCCATGTCCCACACAGACACCACGACCGAGACGACCGATCGCACCGAGACGGCTGACGACCCGCGCGGACACGATTCGGACTCGGAGCAGAAGATCCACGCGACGGACCTCCGCGTCGGCTACCCCGGCCTCGAAGAGCCCGTCGTCGACACCGAGACCCTCGTCGTCCCCGAGGGCGAAGTGACGGCGCTCGTCGGCCCGAACGGCAGCGGAAAGAGCACTCTCCTGAAGGCGCTCGCCCGGCACCTCGACGCCGAGACGGGCGACGTCCTCATCGACGGCCGCGAGATCGCGGAGTTCGGCTCGAAGGAGTTCGCCCGCGAACTCGGGATGCTCTCCCAGCACGGCGCGACCCCCGACGGGATCACCGTCGAGGAGCTCGTCGGCCACGGCCGATACCCGTACAAGGGGTTCCTCGAAGGCCAGACCGAGGACGACCGCGAGGCGATCGAGCGCGCGATCTCCCTCTCGGGGATCGAGCACCTCCGCGAGAAGGACGTCAGCAGCCTCAGCGGCGGGCAGCGCCAGCTCGTCCGCATCGCCATGGCGCTCGCCCAAGAGACGGACACGCTCCTTCTCGACGAACCCACCACGTACCTCGACCTCCGCCATCAACTGCAGGTGATGGAAGTCATCCGGACGCTCAACGAGGAACGCGGCGTCACCGTCTGTATCGTCCTCCACGACCTCACGCAGGCCGCGCGCTTCGCGGACTACCTCGTCGCCCTGCGCGACGGCGACATCTACGACTGGGGACGCCCCGAGGACGTCGTGACCGAGGCGCTCCTCGCCGAGGTCTTCGGCGTCGAGGCGGTCGTCGAGTACGGTGCGGAGCCCCGGATCGTCCCCAAGCGCGCCCTGGAGTGAGTACCCCGCGACCCCGCGGGACGTACTGAACCGACGCGCACCCTCACACGGATGCTCACCGTGTTTTTGACTTTTCTCGCGGAACCGCAACCCCTACGGTCGCGCCCGGGAACGCACGCGTATGGAACTCGGCGTCATTGGTCTGGGTCGGATGGGGCGCATCGTCGTCGATCGAGTCCTCGACGCGGGCCACGACGTGGTCGCGTTCGACATCGACGAGGACGCGGTCGCGGACGCGGCGGACGCGGGCGCGACGCCCGCGAACAGCATCGCGGCCGTCGCGGACCAGCTCGGCACGGAGAACCGCATCTGGCTGATGGTGCCAGCGGGCGACCCCGTGGACGCCGCGCTCGAGGAACTCGACCCGCACCTCGATGCGGACGACATCGTGGTCGACGGGGGGAACTCCCACTTCGAGGACTCGACGCGCCGCGCTGAGGCCGTCGACGCCGCGTACCTCGACTGCGGGACGTCGGGCGGCCCCGCCGGTGCGGAACTCGGCTTCAGCCTGATGGTCGGCGGCCCGCAGTGGGCGTACGACGAGCTCGTCCCCGTCTTCGACGCCGTCGCCACCGGGCCCGCCGGCCACGACCGCATGGGTCCCGCCGGGAGCGGCCACTACGTGAAGATGGTGCACAACGGCGTCGAGTACGCGCTCATGCAGACGTACGGTGAAGGGTTCGAGCTCCTCCACGAGGGCCGCTACGATCTCGATCTGGAGGCCGTCGCGCGGACGTGGAACAACGGCGCGGTCATCCGCTCGTGGCTCCTCGAACTCTGTGAGGAGGCCTTCCGCGAGGAGGGGAGCGACCTCGGGACCGTCGCCGATCACGTTGCGGGCGGCTCGACGGGCACGTGGACGGTGCAGGAGTCGCTCGAACAGGAGGTGGCGATCCCGCTCATCTACGAGGCGCTCGGCGAGCGCTTCGACTCGCGCACCGGCGCGAAGTTCTCGCGGCGGCTCGCCAACCGGCTCCGCTACGGCTTCGGACGGCACGACGTCGCCCGTACCGAGCGAAGCGAGTGAGAGCGACGTCATCGGCTGAACGCGAAAAAGGAACCGTGAAACACGCGGTCGCGCGCAGCGGGTGAGCGAACAACAGTGTGCAACAGTCGTGACTGCCGGCCGTGTGGCGTGCAGGTGGCGGGGGCGCGCACGGACCGGTTCGCCGCCGGTTTCGCTCTCCGGCCCCTGCCCAGCGTTACGTCATGCGTCGGGGTTGTCGCGCTCTCCCGTTTGAACGCCCGTGCCGACGCGCCCGCACGCTTCACAACCGTTTTACCCCCGCTCCGACTACCGGGTGATGAGGGCGCGTAGCTCAGTGGACAGAGCACTTGGTTCCGGACCAAGATGCCGAGGGTTCAAATCCCTTCGCGCCCGCTTCCTCGCGGGCGTCCCGGGCCGGAAACGACCCGTTCGTTCTCACCTCCCGTTCACTCGACGCCTTCGCCCTGATAGCTCCCGTCGTACTCGCCCTCGTGGTTCGCGTCGGCGAGGACGAACTGCGCGAACCGGGCTCCCTTCTCGATTTCGATGGGGTGACCGACTTCGAGGAGGCCTTCCCCCTTGCCTTCGTAGCCGGCGTCCCAGACGGCGGTGTGGAGCATACAGGAGTTGCGCATGAGACTCGAACGCGGATAGACGTAGCCGACGTGGCCCTCCGGGACGCGGACGGTCTCCGCGTACCCGGCGACGTAGTAGCCCGGGTCGAGCGCGTAGCAGTCGCGGCCGTCGCGCTCGACGGTGGCGACGCGAGTGCGCTCGCCGATCGTCTTGCCTTCCGTCGTGATGCGCCCCGGTTCGCGCTGTCGCTCGACGCGCGCGAGCGTGAGGTCGACGCCGTTCGGTTGGACCTGTTCGTCCGCGACGTCGCCGAGCGCGTCTGCGACGTACGCCCCGCTCTCGAACATGTCGTTCTCTGTCGAGAGAGAGGGTAACTGTCTGTCGATTTCCCGTCGAACGGCTCTATCACGAAATACCACGAAGAACGCGTCTCGCACCCGATAGTCGCCGTTCTCCTGATCTGTCGTACTCGGTCGAATCACCGGCGAGCGCCGGTTTTCGCGGGTGTTTTCGGGATGGGCAAACACGCGGGATTTATAGTCGTCGGATCCCGACTTCCCGGTGCTATGGGACAAACGCTGACGGAGAAAATCCTCGACGACCACCTCGTCGAAGGGGAACTCGAAACCGGTGAGGAGATCGGTATCGAGATTGACCAGGTCCTCACGCAGGACACAACGGGGACGATGGTCTGGCTGCAGTTCGAGGCGCTCGAGCTCGACGAAGTGCAGACGGAGCTCGCCGCGCAGTACTGCGACCACCAGACCTACCAGTTCGACTTCAAGAACACGGACGACCACCGCTTCCTCCGCTCCGCGGCGGGAACGTACGGGGCGTACTTCTCCCGGCCCGGGAACGGCATCTGCCACCAGGTCCACAAGGAGAACTTCGCCGCGCCCGGCAAGACCCTCCTCGGGTCCGACAGCCACACGCCGACGCCCGGCGGCCTCGGCGAGCTCGCCATCGGCGCGGGTGGCCTCGACATCGCCGTCGCGATGGGCGGCGGCCCCTACTACGTCGAGGTGCCGGAGATCGTCAACGTCCAGCTCGAGGGCGAGCTCCCCGAGTGGGCGACCGCGAAGGACATCGCGCTCGAGATGCTCCGTCGCCTCTCCGTGAAGGGCGGCGTCGGCAAGATCTTCGAGTACACGGGCGAGGGCGCGGAGTCCCTCACCATCCCCGAGCGCACCACGATCACGAACCTCGGCACCGAGCTCGGTGCGACGTCCTCCATCTTCGAGACGGACGAGAAGACGAAGGACTGGCTCTCCCGCATCGGCCGCGAGGACGAGTACGTCGAGCTGCAGGCCGACGAGGACGCCGACTACGCGGACACGGTCACCATCGACCTCTCCGACCTCGAACCGCTCATCGCACAGCCCTCCATGCCCGACAACGTCGTCCCGGTCCGCGAGGTCGCGGGCGTGGACGTCGAGCAGGTCATGGTCGGCTCCTGTACGAACGGCGCCTACGAGGACATCCTCCCGGCCGCGAAGATGGTCGAGGACCGCGAGGTCGCCAAGCACACCGAGATGATCGTCGCGCCCGGCTCCAAGCAGGCCTCCGAGATGCTCGCCCGCGAGGGCTGGACGGCCGAGATGATGGCCGCCGGCGTCAACTTCTCCGAGGCGACCTGCGGTGCCTGTATCGGCATCGGCCACGTCCCGGCGTCCGACTCCGTCAGCCTCCGGACGTTTAACCGGAACTTCGAGGGTCGCTCCGGCATCGAGGACGACTCCGTCTACCTCTGCTCGCCGGAGGTCGCGGCCGCCGCCGCGATCAAGGGCGAGATCGTCGACCCGCGCGACCTCGCCGACGAACTCGGCGACCTCGATGCGCCCGGCTTCACGATGGGTAACTCCTACAGCCCCGGCATGGGCCAGGACGACCCCGATATCATCGCGCCCGAGGAGGCCATCGACGACGAGCTCATCAAGGGCCCGAACATCGGCGACGTCCCGCTGAAGGACCCGCTCGACGCCCACCTCGAAGGTGAAGCCCTCCTGAAGATGGAGGACAACATCACCACGGACCACATCATCCCGGCGACGTCGGACATCCTGAAGTTCCGCTCCAACGTCCCGAAGCTCTCCGAGTTCACGCTCTCGCGCGTCGACGACACGTTCGCCGAGCGCGCGAAGCAGTCCGACGGCGGCTTCCTCGTCGCCGGCGAGAACTACGGTCAGGGCTCCTCGCGTGAGCACGCGGCGCTCTGCCCGATGTACCTCGGCATCGAGGGCGTCCTCGCGCAGTCCTTCGCCCGCATCCACAAGGCCAACCTGTTCAACTTCGGCCTCCTCCCGCTCACCATCGACGAGGAGACCTACGCGAAGATCGAGCAGGGCGACGACATCGAGATCGTCGACGACGTCGAGGAAGCGGTCAAGTCCGGCCAGGAGGAGTTCACGGTCCGCGTGAACGGCGACTGGGAGGCCACGGGCTACCTCGACGCCTCCGAGCGCGAGCGCCGTATCCTCGCCGCCGGTGGGAAGCTCTCGCTCACGAAGCAGCAGTACGGCGAGGGCGACAGCGGCGCGACGCCCGCGGACGACTAACGCTCTCGATTCTCTCTCCCGCTCTCTCTTCCTTCGCGCGATCGACCGCCGCCAGCCACGCGAGCACGGGCCACAGAGTACATATCCTCCCGTCCGGTAGTCAATCGCGTGACGACGGCCGCTGACCGCGTCGAACACGACGGTGTCCGCCAGGCGCGGCGGGAGGACCTCCTCGAGGTCTTCCGGATCGAGAAGGCGTCCTTCGAACAGCCGTGGCCGTTCTCGGCGTTCGAGCGCCATCTCGGGAATCCGGGATTCCTCGTCGTGGACGACGCCGACGGCGTCGCGGGCTACGTCGTCGCGGACACGATCCCGAACCACGGGCGCCCGCTCGGTCACGTGAAGGACATCGCGGTCCACCCCGACGCGCGAGGCGCCGGGCTCGGCCACACGCTCGTCTCCCGCGGACTGGGCGTGCTCCGGGCCCAGGGCGTCCAGAGCGCCAAACTCGAAGTCCGGCGTTCGAACGACGGCGCGATCTCGCTCTATCGGGACTTCGACTTCGAGTATCTCCGCACGCTACCGCGGTACTACTCGGACGGCGAGGACGCGTTCGTGATGGTCGCGCGCCTCTGAGGTCGCCACGATTTTTGCCGTCGTGGCCCTTCTCGCCCACATGGGCTACGCCTGTCCGGTCTGTGACGAGCACGTTCCCGACGCCGAGCACCTCGCCGATCACCTCGCGTTCGCCGCGGTGACGGGCGACGACGCCCACGAGTCGTGGCTCGACGAGCACGCGCCCGGGTGGGAATCGGGCGGGACCGAGGACCTCGCGCCGCGCGTCACCGCGCACGCCGAGACGGTCGACTTCGACGTCGACACGCACCCGGTCGAGGGCCACGATCACGCCCGCGGGGGCGGGAGCGGCGCTCAGGGCGGCGCCGGTGCGGCCCGCGGCGCGCTCGACGACGAGGCCCAACGGATCCTCGAGGAGGCCGCGGAGATGACCCGGGAGATGACCGGCGACGACCAGCCGGCGTCCGAAGGCGAAACCGAGTAGGGTCGCGCGCTCCTCGCTCGCCCATGGAGGAACGCGGATTTCTGGCCCCGGAGACGGCGGCGGAGGCGAGCGAGCAGTACCGCGAACTCGGAGCGGCCGCTCAGACGGTGAGCCGCGAGACGGCGAAGGCGATGGACTTCGACCGCGAGGAGTACCGCGAGCGGGTCACGAGCGACGTCGTCGAGACGGCCCGCGACGCGCTCTTCGCGTCGCTGCTCGTCGTGTCCCTCGGGACGAAAGCGGAGTTCGAGGCCTTCCGCGAGGAGCGTCCGGACCTCGACGTTCGACTGAACGGGAGCGAGAACGTCGAGCGGGCCGTCTGGCACGTCGTCCCGTTCGCGGACACGGTGGTCGCGGCGACGTATCAGAACGAACCGGACGCGGCCGTCGCCACGCTGCGGCGGATCGTCCACGGCCGCTTCTACAGCGACGTCGTCTAGACCCGTCCGCCCTCGGTGATCGCTCGGCACCGCACCCGCGGATTCCGCACGGCTTTGTACCGCCCCGCCCTCGCGGGGACATGGACTGGACGGCCGACCCGTGGCCCGTCGTCGAGCGCGAGCGCGAGTACGAGACCAGCTGGTACACCGGCGGCTACGACCGCGTGAGACAGCCGAACGGCACCGAGAAGGACTACTACTGGGCCGCCCTCCCGGACGCCGCCGTCGTCCTCGCCATCGACGGCGACGACGTCGTTTTCGTCGAGCAGTATCGCCCAGTCATCCGCGAGCACTGCCTCGAACTCGTCGCCGGGATCGTCGAGGACGGCGAGGACTACGAGACCGCCGCGCGCCGCGAACTCCGGGAGGAGGCGGGTCTGCTCGCCGGCGACGTCACGCTCCTCGAATCGTTCGCGTGCAGTACCGGCGTCCTCCGCCACGATCGGGGGATCGTCGTCGCGACGGACCTCACCGAGACCGACCGCGACCTCGACGACAACGAGTTCCTCACGGTGACGCGCGTTCCCGCGGACGACGCGCTGGCACGCGCCCGCGAACACCCGGCGAACGACGCCACAATCGAGGGCGTGCTCCTCGCGCAGGCGGACGGCTACTTGGATTGATCGCGGCGCTTATCCGCGCGGACGGCCATCCACGCACGTATGGACGGCGAGATCACGCCCGAGGAAGTCGCCGCGCTCGTGGAGGACGACGCGGACGTCCGGATCGTCGACATCCGCCCGGAGGGTACGTACGCGCAGGGCCACATCCCCGGGAGCGAGAACGTTCCGTTCGCCGCGCTCACCCGCGATGTCGAGCGCTTCGCCGGCGCGGAGCACGTCGTTACCGTCTGCCCGCACGGCCAATCGAGCGTCCAGGCCGCGAACCTCATCGCCTCGTACGAGGGCGTCGACGCCGACGCGACCGTCCAGAGCATGGCCGGCGGTCTCGTGGCGTGGGACGGTACCCTCGAAAGCGGCGACGACGCCGAGCGCGACCCGGACGAGGGTCCCGAAGCGCCGTTCTAACGCACCTTCACTGCACCGCTCGTCTCCCACCGAGCGGCGCCGTCGCTATGCGATGCACAGCGTGACAGAACACGGGGAGCGGGGGCGGAGCGCTACGGGCTCCGACGCCCGCTCGCGTCACCGTCACCGAGACGCGACGCGTCTCGTTCGCCATCCGGCCGGTGGGGCCGTTCTGGTGACGCCGAACGCGCGAGATCCGAACGGTTCGCCGGCGCGCGAGGCGCGCGAGCGAAACGGTCGTCGCTCAGGCGACGTTGAAGCCCTTGTTTCGGAGGAAGTCCTCGATACGCCCCGAGTGGTTCCCCTGTAGTTCGATCTCTCCGTCCTCGACCGTGCCACCGCACGCGAACTTGGATTTGAGGTCCGAGGAGAGACTGTCGAGGTCGACGTCCTTCGGGTCGAGTCCCTCGACGACGGTGACTTCCTTCCCGTAGCGGCGCTCGTCGATGCGGATTGTGATCTGCTGGGACTCCTTGGCGACGTCCTCGCAGACGCAGAGTTCATCGGGCAATCCGCACGTCGAGCATACGTCCGACATTACGGGTATCGGTTTGGTGTCGGGCTACAAAATACTGTCGCCAGACGCTCCGAACCGGCTACGGGCGGCCGTTTTCGTCGCGGAGCGCACGGAGCGCCCGGCGGGCCTCGTCGGCCTCGTCGGTCCCGACGTCACCCCGATAGCGCGCGCGCTCGTGAAGGGCCGCGAGACGCCGCGCGGGCGCCGACGCGTCGATCGCGTCCAGGTACCCCCGGACGGTCTCTCCCGAGGCGCGCGGCCGGTATCGCCGGGCGAGCACGTACAGCATCCGCTCGTGTGCGCCCCCGACGACCGCGTCGGGGTCGCCGTCGGGGAGCCAGCGAACCCAGAGCGCCCGATACCCGCGCGTGAGGAGTCCGAGGCGCCGGGCGACGGCGGCGATTCCGAGCGCGACGACGGCCCAGAGCAGGAGCGTCCGGGGACCGGGGAGCGTCGACCCGCGCGCTCCCTCCGCTCCGCCGACCGTCGTCACCGGCGTCGCGTTCGCGGTGACCGAGGACGTCGACGTGGTCGTCGTCGAGGTCGTCGTCGCAGTCGAGGTCGACGTGGTCCGGTCGTCGTCCGTCGTCTCGCTACCCGTCCCGGTCGCGTTTGCGATCGCGGCTTCCTCGGCGTCGATGCGCGCGTCGGCGGGCGTCGGATCGAATCGGACCCAGCCGGTGTCGGGTGCGTAGACCTCGACCCAGGCGTGCGAGTCGACGCCGCGGACGGTCCACGTCCCGAGGCCGGTCTGCTCGTCCGGCGTGTAGCCGGTGACGAAGCGGGCCGGAACGCCCTCCGCACGGAGCATGACGACCATCGCGCTGGCGTAGTGGACGCAGTAGCCGGTCTCGGTGTCGAGGAGAAACGTCCGAACGAGGTGGTCGTTCGCCGCCGGCGCGTCGAGCGAGTAGGTCTTCGTCCGCTCCAGCCAGCGCTCGATCGCTCGGGCCTTCGCGTGCGGCGTCGACGCGTTCGCGGTCACGTCGGCGGCGAGCGCGTCCACCTCGCCGCCGGTCGTGTCCGGTACTTGGAGATACCGGCGCTCGATCTCGTCCGGGTAGTCCGTTCCGGCGGCGTAGAGCGCGCGCTGGCCGCTTCGCAACCGCTCGCTGACGACCCGGTAGCTCTCGTTCGTAGCCAGGACGCCCTCGGGGACCGGGGTTCCGCCGCTCGTCACGCGGTAGTCGACGCCGTCGACGGCGACCGGCTCGGCGATCGCCGGCATCGCGGAGAGCGGTCGCTTCGCGGTGACGCGCTGGGCGACGCGCTCGTCCGCTCCCTCGGGTCCCGCGAGCGTCCCGGACTCGCCGGTCCGGATCCAGCCGCTCCCCGTGTAGCGGTCGTAGGTGCCGACGCGCCAGTAGCCCGGTCGGTCGGCGCGGACGACGAACTGGACGGTCGGCGAGAGGTCGATCGCCCCGCCGAGTCCGATCCGCTCCTCGGCGCTGGTCAGGCTCGTCGTCGGTGCGGTGTCCGCCGCGCCGAACGTCGCCCCGCTCCCGCCCGGCGCGACCGACACGACGACCGGCGCGACGGCCACGAGCGCGAGGGCGACGCCGACCGTTTCGACCTGTTCCCGGGTCGCGCCGTGGGCGTCGAGGGTCCCGAAGCCGACCGCTCCGGCGGCGGCGAGCGCGCCGACGAGCGTCGCGGTGCCGGTGCTGTCACCGGTGAGCACGAAGAAGCCGAGCGCGAGCCCGGCGACGCCGACCGCCGGCGCGTATCGCTCCCGGAAGGCGAAGTACCACGTGAGGAACGCGGGTGCGGGAACCACGGCGAGCGCCCAGACGAGGACGTTCACCATCCGCAACACCGAGTAGCCGGTGAGGAGTGTGACGGCGTCGTCGGCGACCTGCGCGACGGTGAGCGAGCGCGTGTAGCTCTCGGGCGCCGTACTGACGTACGCGAGCAGCCCCGCGCCGAGGAGGGCGACCCCGACGGCGAGCGCGTATCGCGGTCGAACGGCCTGCGCGAGCGCGGCGAGACACAGCGACCCGAAGAGCACGGCCCAGAACAGCCGCAGATCGCCGACGACGTCGACGACGTGGTAGAGGACGGCGAGGGACGACGCGGACAGGACGGCGACGCAGGCGAGCGCGGCGATCCGGGCCGGCGTGCACCGCCCGAGCACGGGGACGTGTCGCGTCACGCCGCCCCCTCCCCGAGGAGTTCCACCGCGGGTCGCGCCTCGCCGTCGATGTCGACCGTCACCCCATCGCCGTCCGCGCGGACGACGACGCGCGCGCTCTCGCGGTCCACCTCCGTGGGTCCCGATCGGTCGAGATCGGCGAGGAGTTCGAGGACGCGTCGCCGCGCCGCCGCGTCGCTCGCGGGTTCGAGCGCGCCGTCCGGCGTGCGGAGGCCGACGGCCACGCCGCCGTCGAGACACGCGATGGCGACGCTCGCCGCGGCGATCGCGGCCCGGTCGGGATCCCCGCCCTCGCGGAGGTCGACGGCGATGACGACGCGCGCGTCCGAGCCGTCGCCCGCGTAGGTCGTGACGAGGTACTCCTCCGGCCGCTTCGCCGACGCCTTCCAGTTCACGTCGCGCAGCGGATCGCCGTGGACGTACTCGCGGACGCCCGCGAACTCGCTGCGCCCGCCGGCGGCTCCGACCGTCCCGGCGAGCGCGCGCGGCGGCGCGGCGAGCGGCACGACCGTCGGGTAGACGACCACCTCGGCGCGCCCCGCCCCCCCGAACGACCGTTGCCACAGCCCGAACGGGTCGTTCACGACGACCGTCGCAGGCCCGAGGGCGTGCCGACCGCGCTCCCGGAGCGTGACGTCGTACGCCTCCTCGCGGCCGTCGGCGACGGTTCTGATCGTTCCGCCGCCATCGAGTCCCGACCCGAGCGCGTCCCGCACGGTGACGAGCGCGCCGTCGCCCTCGACGACGAGCGAAACGCGCCGCTCGTCGCCGGGAAAGCCGTCCGCCGGGGAGCTACGGGCGACGCGCGGCGCGTCGGCGCGCGCGACGAGGAACGCGGCGAGGCCGAACGCGCAGACGGCGGGGACGACGACGGCGTTCAGCGAGCGCGGTCCGAACGCTCGTGCGCTCACGAACCCCGCCAGCGCGATCGCGGCGACGACGACGCCGCGGCCGGTGGGTCGCATCACGGCGCTTCGGGATCGACGACGTCGAGCGCGCGCGAGACGACGCGCCCGGCGTCCGGGCCGCCGAGTTCGGCGCCGGCGTCGGCGCGCACGCGGTGCGTGAGAACGCTCGGTGCCTCTCGCTTCACGTCGTCGGGGACGACGTAGTCGCGCCCGTCGAGCACGGCGCGCGCCTGCGCACACCGGAGGAGCGCGACGCCGCCTCGCGGGCTGGCGCCGAGCGCGGCCCGCTCTCGGGTCTCCGCGACGAGCCGCGCGACGTACCGGCGCACCGGCTCCGCGGTGTCGACGCGCGCCGTCGTCTCGCGCGCCCGTCGGAGCGCCGCGACGTCGGTGACCGGTTCGACGTCGTCCACCGGATGGTGACCGACGACGCGCCCGAGCACCTCGATCTCCTCTTCGACGTCGGGGTAGCCGAGCGTGCACTTCTTCGTGAAGCGATCGACCTCCGCCACCGGGAGGTCGTACACCCGGTCGCGCTCGACGGCGTTCTGCGTGGCGACGACGAAGAACGGATCGGGAAGCGCGTGCGCTTCCCCGTCGACCGTCACCTGTCCCTCCTCCATCGCTTCCAGGAGCGCGCTCTGCGTCTTCGGCGGCGCGCGGTTGATCTCGTCGCCGAGGACGACGTTGCCGAACACCGGGCCCGGCTGGAAGTCGAACTCCCCGTCGGCCTCATCGAAGACGCTCGCTCCGGTGACGTCGCTCGGGAGCAGGTCGGGCGTGAACTGGACGCGGGAAAACGTCCCGTCGATCGAGCCGGCGAGCGCCCGCGCGAGCATCGTCTTCCCGACGCCGGGAACGTCCTCCAAGAGGAGATGGCCGCGCGCGAGGAGCGCGACGAGCGCGTCCTCGACGACGTCCGTCTTCCCGACGACGACCGTCCCGACGTTCTCCGTGACGCGCTCGACGAGCGCGCGTGCCTCCGCGACCGGAAGCGGGTCGACGCTACGATCCGCGTCCGCCGCTGCCGTCGTCGACCCCTCCGTCACGGGCGGTCACCCTCGCTCGTGCGTCCCGCGGTGCGCGCCACCCGCGCGCCCGAGATCGACCCGCCTACCGGACGCCTCGTGCCGCCGTCACCGTCTCGGGCCGTCGGCGTCTCACCAGTCCGTGCACTCCGCACAGCACCACCCCCGTTCGGTCCGCCAGCGCGTTTTTGCGTCCGAACCGCACGCCTCGCACGCGTCTCCGCCGGGTGCCACTCGGCAGACGACGCCGACGTCTGTTTCGCTCACACCGCCCCGTAGGGGAAGCGGGCGGATAATCCCTCACCCCGAGACGCGCCCGCGATCGCCCGCTCGTCCCCGCGTCGCTCTCGGCGGAGAGAACCACCAGGAGCTAAGAGGCCGGCCGACGTCGCTTCGGGCATGGCAAGCCCCATCGTCTTCGCCGACATTCTCCTCGGCGCGTTCGGCATCATCCCCGCGCTCCTCGTCGTGTGTAGCGTCGCGCTCTTCGCCGTCATCGGCGTCGTCTCCGTCTACCTCGGCGGCGGCGCGCTCGCTGACCTCGTGGGTGGCGCGGACACCGGCTTCGTCGACGGCCAGCCCCGCTAACGGGACTCGCGTCGGCCCACCGTCGTCGGCCTACTGTTCGTAGTGCCACTCGCGGAGCGCCTGCCGGACGAAGTCGCCCTCGACGCCCCGATAGAGGTTCTCGCTCCCCTCGTGGTCGCCGAACGTCCAGTCGCGGACGACGACGGCGGGCGTCCCGTCGTCGCCCTCGCCGGAGACGAGGTTCGCCGTCGCGGCGAGTTCGTCGACGACCGACTCGACCGTGACCTCGAGCTCGTGACCGTCGCGGTCGGTCTCACCGCGCCAGTCGCGCGACGCCGGCATCCCCGCCCACCCGATCGCCACGCCCGTTTGCCCGTGGCGGAACGGCCGCCCCGAGGTGTCCGTGACGACGACCGACGCGTCCACGGAGAGGCGCTCGCGGATGCGCCGCGCCGACTCGCTCGGTCGCTTCGGAAGGAGGAGGAGTTCGGCCCCGCCCGTGTTCGAGCGGTCGATCCCGGCGTTCACGCCGACGTGCCCGAACCGGGTCTCCGTGAGGAGGAACGGCTCGTCCATCACGAGGTCGGTCGACTCCTCCAGGACGGCCTGAGCGAAGCGCGGGTCGCGCTCCTCGCCGGTCTGCTCCTCGAAGCGCGCCGCGATCTCGCGTGCGCGCGGCCCCGCCGGGTAGTCCGCGAGGGTGGCCGTCCGCCCCTCGACCTTCGAGACGATCGTGCTCGCCACGCAGATCACGTCGTCCCCGCGGAGGTCGCACGCGGCCTCGATCGCGGTCGCGATGTCGTCGCCCGTCTCGAACTCGGGGAGCCCCGGAACTGCGAACGCTTCCATACTCGCACTTCCGCCGGCGCCGCTAAAGGACCGCCGATCCCGCGACCCCCGACGTGACGCGGCCCCTGAACCTAACCGCGCGCCGCCCCGAGCGTCGGCATGGAGGAGACACACGTCGTCACCGTCTTCCTACGCAACGGCACCGACGTCCTGCTCTTCCGGCGGAGCGAGGACGTCGGCTCCTACGCGGGCCGGTGGGGCGCCGTCGCCGGACACGCCGAGGACCACCCGGCCGCGCAGGCGCGCGTCGAGATCCGCGAGGAGACGGGGATCGACCCTGAGGCCGACGCGACGCTCGTCCGCGCGGACGAGCCGTTCGCCGTCACCGACGACGAGCGCGGAACCCGGTGGATCGTCCACCCGTTCCTCTTCGACTGCGACACGCGCGACGTGACGCCGAACTACGAGACCGCGGGCTACGAGTGGGTCCCGCCGACGGCCATCCGCGAGCGCGAGACGGTCCCCGACCTCTGGACCTCGTACGACCGCGTCCGGCCGTCGGTCGAGAGCGTGCGCGACGACGGGACGCACGGTTCCGCTTACCTCTCCGTTCGGGCCTGCGAGGTCCTGCGGGACGACGCCGCGAGCGGAGCCGACTACGACGCCCTGCTCGGGACGGCGCGCGAGCTGTTGACCGCACGCGAGGGCATGGCCGCCGTCGTCAACCGCGTGAACCGCGTCGTCGCGGACGCCGCCGATGCCGACGCCGACGCGGTCCTGGCGAGCGCGAGCGCGGTGATCGACGCGGCACTCGCCGCCGACCGCGACGCCGCCGCGACCGCCGCGGCCGAACTCGCCGACGCCTCGCTCCTGACGCTCTCGCGCTCCCGGACGGTCCGCGACGCCATCGTCGGCGCCGATCCGGACCGCGTCGTCGTCGCGGAGTCGCGGACCGGCCGCGAGGGCGTCGTCACCGCCGAACGCCTCGGCGATGCGGGCCTCGACGTGACGCTCACGACGGACGCCGCGGTCGCGTCGCTCGTCGCGGCCGTCGACGCGGTGCTCGTCGGTGCGGACACCGTGTTACGGGACGGGAGCGTCGTGAACAAGGTCGGGACGCGCGCCGCGGCGCTCGCCGCCGCCGCCGTGGACGTCCCCGTCTACGCGGTCTGCGCGACCGACAAGGTCGCCCCCGAGACGGACCCCGACGACCCCGACTTAGAGGCCGCCTCGCCGACGGAGCTCTACGACGGCGACGCACCCCTCGACGTCGTGAACCCCCTGTTCGACGTCACGCCCGCGTCGCTCGTGACGCGCGTCGTCACGGAAGACGGCGTCCTCGATCCCGCGGACGTCGAGGCCGTCGCCGCAGACCTCTCGGCCCTCCGCGCATGGCAGTAGGCGGCGCGGGCTCCGATGGACACGACGGACGCCGTGCCCGGGTGGATCGTCCGTCGGATTTCGCGTTTCCCACCCGGGCCGCGCGGTAGCGCACACCGCCACCTCCGTCCGCCATCGCGGATGAACGCGCTCCCGGTCCGATCGCGGACCCCGCGCCTCGAAAGGCGTTTAGACGCGCGGGCCCACGGTCCGCGTGGGCGACGGTGACGAGGAGTTACCCCCTCCGAGCCCCTTGTGACGAGGCCTTTCTCCCGAGTCGCCCCCTTCCGCAAGATTGAACCCGGATTTCTCGGTAGACACTCCCATGGATGTCTCCCGTCTCGGCGTTCACGACTCCGTCCGGGCGGTCTGTCCGCCCGCGGTACTCGCCGAACGCCTCCGAGACGTCGACGCGGACGTATCGGTGGTCGACGACGACGTCACGGGCGTCGACGCCGTCGTCACGTTCGGTCACGTGGACGCGTTCGTCGGCCTCGACTGGGTGCACTGTATCCGCGCGGGCTACGACGACTTCCCCCTCGACGCGTACCGCGACGCCGGCACAGTGGTGACGAACTCGACCGGCATCCACGGGACGTCGGTCGGCGAGACGGCGCTCGGACTGATGCTCTCGCTCGCCCGCCGCCTCCACGAGTACCGCGACGCCCAGACGGAGAGATCGTGGACGACGCCGGCGTGGGACACCCCGTTCACGCTCCGGGACGAGCGACTCACCGTCGTCGGCCTCGGCACGCTCGGTCGGGGGATCGCCACGCGCGCGGACGCCATCGGGATGCGCGTCGACGGCGTGCGCCGCACCCCGACGCGAACGCCGCACACGCGCACCGTCTACACGCCCGATCGACTCCACGAGGCCATTTCGGACGCCCGCTTCGTCGCGGTCGCCGTCCCGCTCACCGATGCGACGCGCGGCCTGATCGACGCCGACGTCCTCGCCGCGATGCGCGACGACGCCTACCTCGTGAACGTCGCTCGCGGCGCGGTCGTCGACGAGGACGCGCTGATCGCGGCGCTGGACGCCGACGCCCTCGCTGGCGCGGCGCTCGACGTCTTCGAGACCGAACCCCTCCCCGAGTCGTCGCCGCTCTGGGACCTCGACGACGTGCTCGTCACGCCTCACGCCGCGCCGCTCGACCGGGCGTACCCCGAAGCCGTCGCCCGGATCGTCCGGACGACCCTCCGCCGCGACGACGGCGCGGACGTCGTCAATCGCGTCGCCTGACGTGTCGCTCCCCTGGCCGCTCACCGCCGCGCTCGTCGTCGCGGCGTTCGCGCTCCTCTTCGCCCGCCGGGAACCCGGCGGCGAGGTTCTCCGCGACGTCGATTGGACGCTGCTCGTCCTCTTCGTGGGGATGTTCGTCCTCGTCGCCGGCCTCCGGACGACGCCGATCGTCCCCGCGCTCGAAGCGCACGTCATCGACGGCCTCTCGCTCGGCGCGGCGGCGTTCGCGCTCTCGAACCTCGTGAGCAACGTCCCCGCCGTCCTCGTGCTCTCCGCCGGCGTTTCCACCCACGAGGGGTGGCTCGTCCTCTCCGCCGTGGCGACGCTCGCCGGCAACGCCACGCCCGTCGCGTTCGCCGCGTCGCTCATCGTCCTCGAAGGCGCGGCCCGCCGCGGCGTCGATTTCCCCGTTCGGTGTCTCGTCGCCGTCGGCCTCCCGGTCAGCGTCGTCACCTCCGCGCTCGCCGTCGCGCTCCTCGTCTGGGTCTGACGCCGAAACCACCCGACGGAACGCTTTTGTTGTCTCGACTAGCACGGTTCTTCTGTATGCGAACACGGGGCACGGTAACGGATCTGCGCGAGCGCGTCGGCGACGACCTCCGATCGGTCGTCGTCTACACCGAGTCGGATTACGAGATCCGCTACCTCCGCGACGACGTCGCCGCCGACTACGACGAGGAGGGCATCGAGCGCGGCGTCGAGGAGATGCGGTTCAAGTCGTTCGAGGCCGCCTACGTCGACGACGTCTTCCGCGAACACCACGGCGAACTCCGCTGTAACGTCACGTACTTCGCGGATGCCGTCGAGTTACATTTTCCCGTCTCGGAGACGACCGGCGTCTCGATCGCTGTCGACGCCGACTACTTCGCCCAGCAGGACTCGTTCATCGAGTTCGTCGCCGACCGACTCGACGACGTCGTGTAGCGTCGCGCAGTAGATTCGGCGCGCTCGCCCGCTCCCCGACTCCCGAAACGCGGTGACGCGAAGCCTCGGGGTGGTGTAGCGGTGGCCGTCGCGGAGCGGTGACCGCACCGTCGCTGCGATCCGCGCGCCGAAGGCGCGCGGGACTTTTTCGCCGAGCTTTCCGGACCGAGCGGTCGCCCGTGGCGACCCGAGGTCGAAAAAGGTCGCTTAGAAGAACTTCTTGAGGTCGTCGCGTTTCGCGGCTTCGAGGTGGACGCGGATCGCCTCGTCGAGCGCGTCGATGTCGCCCTTCTTGGCGGTGACGGGCGCGATGGTGTCGCGCCACTGCTCCCACGGCGGCACGAGACCGAAGCGGTCCGCGATGTCGTTCAGACGCTCGTCCCGGTCGTCGACCTTGTCCATCTTGTTCACGGCGAGGACGGGCGGGATGCCGAGCTCTCGGAGGAAGCCGTAGAGCTCGACGGCGTGCGGGATCTCCTCCTCGGTGGTGTGACGATCGATGATGTCGACGGCGGCCTTCCCGTCGAGGACGATCACGCCGGCGAGGATCGCGTCGGCGTGCTCCTCCACGTAGCGGACGATGTCGGTCTTGATCGACTCCTGTCTGTCCTCCTCGACGCCGGACATGAATCCGAAGCCGGGGAGGTCGGTGACGACGAACGATTCGGGGGCCCAGTCGTAGTGGTTCGGCTGGCGCGTGACGCCGGGCTTCCCGCCGGTGGTGAAGTCGTGGCCGGTGATCTCGCGCATCAGCGTGGACTTCCCGACGTTCGACCGGCCGAGGAGGACGATCTCCGCGTCTCGTTCCGGTCGGCTCTCGAACATGGGTGACGTAGCCGCGCGGCGCGGTTGTGTCTTTCGTCGCGTGGGACAAACCGCCGTTTCACCCTCCGACGTGTTGACGTTCGCTGCGCTCCTTCGGGAGGGTATGCGTCGCAACGCAACGTTCGTACTGCTCGCATTGCTCACCGTCGTCGGCGTCGGTATCGCCGGCGTCGCCGCAGCCGGGACGGGCGGTGGGACCGCCCCCGCCCCCGCTCAGACGGCGTCGCCGGCCGATCAGACGTCGAACGCGACGACGATCGACGTCTCCGCTTCCGGATCGGCGTCCGCCGACCCCGATCAGGCGGTCGTCTCCGTCGCGGTCACCGCGCACGCTGACTCGGCCGACGACGCGCGCGCCGCCGTCGCGCGCAACACGTCCTCCCTCCGCGAGGCGCTCGCCGACGCGGGCGTGGCGAGCGACGACATCGAGACGACCGCCTACCGCGTCCGGGAGCGCACGGTGAACAACGAGGACGGCACGACGACGACGGACGGCTACGAGGCCGTTCACGCCTTCGCGGTCACCGTGCAGGACCCCGATCGGGCGGGTGACGTGCTCGACGCCGCGGTGGCGGGCGGTGCGAACCGCGTCGACGGCGTTCGCTTCACGCTCTCCTCGGAGACGCGCGCGGACCTCCGGAGTGAGGCCATCCACGCCGCGATGGACGACGCGCGCTCGCAGGCCGACGCGGCCGCCGACGCCGCCGGTCTGTCCGTGACGGGTCTGAAGACCGTCTCCGTCGGTGGCGGCTACGGCCCCGTCGCGTACGAGACCGCGACGAGCGGCGGCGCGAGCGCCGATCGCACGGTCATCGACGACGCGCCGGTCTCGGTCTCCGTCTCGGTACAGACGACCTACACCGCGGCGTAACGGTTCCCACACGCTTTTCTTCGGCCCGGGTGCACGTCAGAGCGTGCGTCTGGTCCAAGTCGTCGTCCCCGCCGGTAAGCGAGAGACCATTCTCGCGGAGCTAGAGGAGCGCGGGATCGACTACGTCGTCACGGACGAGACCGGGAGCCAGGGGTACACCGGCGTCGTCTACTTTCCCCTCCCGACGCAGGCCGTCGAGGACGTCCTCGACGCGCTCCGGGAGGCCGGCCTCGAACGCGACGCGTACACCGTCGTCGTGGACGCCGAGACCGTCGTCTCGACGAAGTTCGAGGAGCTGCAGGAGCGCTACGAGGCGGACGAGTCCGAGGATCGCATCGCCCGCGAGGAGATCACGGCGAAGGCGACCGACCTCGCACCGAAACTCGGTCCGTTCCTCGTGATGACGGTCGTCTCGGCCGTCGTCGCGGCCGCGGGCCTCCTCCTCGACTCCCCGGCGGTCGTCGTCGGCTCGATGGTCATCGCGCCGCTGATCGGGCCGGCGATGGCGACGAGCGTCGGCACGGTGATCGACGACCGCGAGATGTTCCTCCGCGGCGTCAAACTCCAGGCGATCGGGTTCGGCGCCGCCGTCGCCGCCGCCGCCGGGTTCGCGTTCCTCGCGCGGACCGTCCACCTCGTTCCGCCGCTCTCCCCCGCGGAACTGCTCTCGATCGGACAGATCCGCGAGCGGCTCACCCCCGACTTCCTCTCGCTCGCCGTCGCGCTCGCCGCCGGGGTCGCCGGCGCGTTCAGCCTCTCGTCGGGCGTCTCGACGGCGCTCGTCGGCGTCATGATCGCCGCCGCCCTCGTCCCGCCGACCGCCGTCATCGGCATCGGCCTCGCGTGGGGGCTGCCGACGACCGTCGTCGGCTCGACGGTCCTCGTGCTCGTCAACTTCCTCTCGATCAACCTCGCGGCGCTCGCCGTCCTCTGGTACCAGGGCTACCGGCCCGAACACTGGTTCCGCCTCAGCGAGGCGCGCAGCGCCACGCTCAAGCGCATCGCCGTGCTCGCCGTCGCGATCGCCGTCCTCTCGGTGTTCCTCGGTGGCGTCACCTACTCCTCCTACCAGCACGGGCAGTTCGAGGAGACGACGCGGATGGAGGTACAGGACACCTTCGAGAGCGGCGAGTACGCCGCCCTCTCGCTCGTCGACGTCGAAGTGACGTACGCCCGGACGCCGTCGCCGATCTCCCCGCCGGATCGGGTGGTGCTCACCGTCGGCCGGCCGGACGGGACGACGTATCCCGACCTCGCCGAGACGCTTAAGCGGGAGATCAACGCGGCGACGGGGTACGACGTCGCCGTGCAGGTCCGCTTCGTGGAGATACAGACCGCCGGGGGCGACGTCACGCCCGCGACGGACGCGACCGCCGCTCTCGTCCGACCGACGCGGGGGCCGACCGCCGCCGGCTAAGCGCCGCCCTCAGTCCCGCGTCGGGAGTTCGAGCTCGTAGCCCGTCGCATCGATCGCCGCGGTGAGGACGTCCTCGACGCCCTCGTCGGTCTCGACGCTCATGTAGGCGTCCGCCTCGACGTCCGTCGAGAGGTCGCTCTTGTTGCAGACCGTGACGAAGCCGATCTCGCCCTCCGTCCCCTCGACGAACGTCTCGTACACGTCCGCGCGCAGGGCGAGCTGGTCGTCGAGCGGGTAGCCACAGGTCCCGGAGGCGTCCACGACGAAGAGCACGGCGTCCGCGAGGTGCGTCAGCGCCGAGACGGCCTGCGCTTCGATGTCGTTGCGCTCGTCGGCGGGCCGGTCGAGGAGCCCCGGCGTGTCGACGAGCTGATAGCGGATGCGCTCGCGCTCCACGTGGCCGACGCGCACTCCCTTCGTCGTGAAGGGGTATTGGGCGGTCTCGTTGCGCGCGCTCGTCACCGCGTTCACGAACGAGGACTTCCCGACGTTCGGGTAGCCGGCGACGACGATCGCGGGCTCGTCCGGCCGGATGTCCGGGAAGGTCTTGAGGTCGTCCCGGGCCTCGTTGAGGAACTGGAGGTCGTCCTCGATCTCGCGGAGGACGGACCCCATCCGCGCGAACGCCTGCTTGCGGAGCTTCTTCGCCGCGTCCGCGTCCTCGCGCGGGAGTCGACCGATGTACTCCCGACCGAGCGACTTCGTCTTCCGCGACGCCCACGTCACCTCGGAGAGGTGCGTGCGCGCCGCGTCCACGCCGACGACGGCGTCCGCGAGCTCGCGGTAGAACGGGTCCACCTCGTCGAAGTCCGGCCACGCCGTCACGACGTTCTGGAGGTTGTCGCTCAAAACGTTCGACGCCGTCTGCAACATCGACTCCTGCGCCTCGACGCCCGACTTCGCCCGGCCCGCCCGCGCCGCTCGCGAGAACGCCTTGTCGAGCAGCTCCTCCGACGTGGGCGTCGTCGGAAGGTCCTCGAAGATCATAGTCGCCATAGTTCGGCGAGCCGTAAAAACGCACGTATCGCCGCCTCAGGGCGTCACCGAGACGCACGGCGCGCCGCCGTCGTCCGACGCTCGCCTATCCCTGTCGCTCGCGGAGGACGTCGAGCAGCTCCTCGACGTCCACGTCGTGCATCGAGAGCGCGACGAGCAGGTGGTAGACGAGGTCCGCGCCCTCTTCGGCCATCTCCGCACCGTCGTCGTCCTTCGCCGCGAGGACGAACTCCGTTGACTCCTCGCCGACCTTCTCCAACACCCGGTTCTCGCCCTTCTCGTGGGTGAACAGCGACGCCGTGTAGGAGTCCTCGGGGAGCGTCTCCTTGCGTGCCTCGATGACGTCGAAGAGGTCTTCGAGCACCTCCCCCTCTCCGTCACGTTCGCCCCCGTCGCCGTCATCGCGCTCGTCGCTCATTCCGCCGCCACCTCCCGGATGTCCCGGAGGTCGTCGAACGCCGCCCGCTCGCGGCGCCCGGCCTCGAACACGCCGGCGTCGACGCCGATCGGGGCATCGGTCCGCGCCGCGAGCGCGAGCGCGTCGCTCGGACGCGCGTCCACCGTCGTCTCCCCTCGCGGCGTCCGCAGATTGACGTCCGCGTAGTACGTCCCGTGCGACTCCGCGCGGATCTCGACGTCGAGCAGCCGACCGCCGAGCTCCTCGATCACGTCGAGGAGCAGGTCGTGCGTGAGCGGTCGGCCGACGTCCGCGGCGTCGAGGCCGTGTGCGATGCTCATCGCTTCCTCCACCGCGATGAAGATCGGGAGGACGTCCGCCTCCTCCGCCACGCCTATGAGCACGACGGGCGCCGGACCGTCCGACGTCCCCGCGACCTTCACGCCCGCGATGGTCGCCTCCAGGCGATCGTCTCCCGCCCCCGACCCCGGATCGGCGTCGGCGCTCACGGCGTCGCCTCCGCGTTCTCGAAGAAGGCCAGGTCGTGGATGCGCGCGTCCGCGGTCAGCTCCGGGTGGAACGACGTCCCGACGACCGGGCCGTCGCGGACCGCCACCGGCTGCCCGTCCCACGACGCCAGCACGTCCACGTCGTCACCGACGTCGTCGATGAGCGGCGCACGGATGAACACCGCGGGGAACGGGTCGTCCAGGCCCGCGACGTCGAGCGGCGCCTCGAAGCTGTCCACCTGCCGACCGAACGCGTTCCGGTCGACCGTCGCGTCCACGAGCCCGAGCGTCTCCACGCGCTCGTCGCGCGCGTCACGCGAGGCGACGATCAGGCCCGCGCAGGTCGCCAGCACGGGCTTCGCCGCCTCGACGTGTGCGACGATCTCCTCGCCGATGCCCTCGCGTTCGAGGAGGCGCGAGATGGCCGTCGATTCGCCGCCCGGGAGGAGTAACAGATCGCAATCGGGCACGACGCCCGCGCTCCGCACCTCGTGGACGACGGCGTCCTCGCCGTGGTTCGCCACCGCTCGGCGGACGGCGTCGCCGTGTTCGGAGACGTCGCCCTGGACGGCGACGACACCGACTTCGAGTGTCATACCGCTACTTGGACCGCGGAGTGAAAAAGGCTCCCGGCTCAGACCGTGAGCGCGTTCAGCATGACGACGAGGACGCCGAAGAGGGCGCCGAACGCCATCACGCTCTTCGGGTTGATTCGAATCGCGTTCCGCCCCTCGGAGTCGAAGTACCGGACGAGCCCGGCGCTCGACATCAGGCCGCCGGAGTTCTGGCCACTGCTCATACACCCCACTCCGGCGTCCACCACCCTAACCCTTGCGGACGCGTTTCCCCCTACCGGCGCGCGCGTCGCTACGCACGGCCGCTACCCGCCGTCCACGGTGACGGCTCCGGGTAACGGCAATCGCCGTTCCGTGAGTAATCCTTATCGGCGTGGCCCGGCCTAGTTCGACACAGAACGATGACTGTCACCCTGAAGGACTTCTACGCCGACTGGTGTGGTCCGTGCAAGACCCAGGACCCGATCCTCGAAGAACTCGAAGAGGAGTGGGGCGACCGCGTCACCTTCGAGAAGGTCGACGTCGACGAGAATCAGGACGTCGCCAACGAGTATCAGGTGCGTTCGATCCCCACTATCGTCGTCGAGAACGACGACGGCGTCGTCGAGCGTTTCGTCGGCGTCACGCAGTCCGAGAAGCTCGAAGACGCCTTCGAGGAAGCCGGCGCGTAGACGCGACCCCGACGATCTCACGGATCCCGATCCCGACCGTCCCGTTTCTCTCGACGCCGCGCCGCACAGCGGCGGCTACAGGTAGCGGACGCCGACGTCGTGCATCCCGTCGTTGTTCATGGCGATGTTGATGACGAGCGGGGTGACGGATTCGACCTCGGCGGCGTTGGCAGCGGGTCCGGCGTCGAGGACGCGGAGTCCTTCGATCTCCGCCCCGAGGTCGGCGACGAGGTCGCGGGCGTCCTCGTCGTCGCCGACGACGAGCGTGTCGAGGTCGAACTCGACGTCGAGGTTGGCGAGACGGTCGGCGGCGAGGTTGTGGAACGCGCCGACGACGCGGACGTCCTCGGGAGCGCGGCGCTGGACGAGCTCGGTGATACTGCCGACGCCCGGCGGGTTGTAGTGCATGCCGTCGTCGTCGCGGCTCATCCCGACCGCGGGACTGACGAGGATCGTGTCCTCGTCGACGACGTCCGCGACGCCCTCGACGACGTCGCCGACGTGGTAGGCGGGGACGGCGAGGACGACGATGTCGGCTCGGTCGGCCGCCATCTCGTTGTCGAAGCCCTTGACAGCGCGGTCGAGCCCGCGGCTGTCGAGTTCGGTCTCGTACTCCTCGGCTTTCGCGCGCGCCTTCTCGGGGTCGCGCGAGCCGATGAGGACCTCGTGGTCGGTGTCGTAGGCCCAGCGGAGCGCGAGGCCTTCGCCGATGTCTCCCGTGCCGCCGAGTAGCGCGATACGCATACCCGACGGTTGACGGCCGCGCGAATAAGGGTTCTGCGTTGCGTGAGCGTTGCCTCAGTCGATGACGCGGTCGTAGCCGCCCGCGACGAGCAGGCCGCCCGCGAGGAGGCCGCAGAAGACCGCCACGCAGTCGAGCAGCAGGTGTGCGGGGTCCCCGGCCGTCGGCACGAGGAACGCGACGAGGCGACCGAGGGCGAACGTGGTGACGAACGCCCCGCCGAGGCCCGCGAGGCAGCGTCGCCGGACGTCGCCGCGGTCGGCCGCCTCCTCGCGGAGCAGGTGGACGGCCGGGACGGTGAATAGGGTCGCACCGAGACCGTAGAGGACGAACAACGGCGGCGCGGTGAGGAGCGCGGCGGCGAGGAGGAACGAGACGACGAGGCCGCCGGTGACGGTGCCGCGCGGGCGCGCCATCCTATCCCTCCAGGAGGTCGGGGAGGTCGTTCACGGAGTCGACGACGATCGAGGCGCCCGCCTCCTCGTACTTCCGACGTCCCTCCTCGCCGGTGAGGCCGCCGGTGAGGACGCCGACGCCGTAGTACGTGCGCTCCGGGTCCGCCTCGGCCGCGTTCGTCGCGGTCTCGACGTCGTCGAGGGTGTCACCGGCGAACGCGACCGATTCCGCGCCGCAGCGTTCGGCTAGGGCGACGAGCGCGCGCGGGTGCGGTTTCCCCTCCTCCCAGTCGTCCATCGTGAAGCGCCGCTCCGCGGGCACGTCGAGGCCGGCGCGCGCTAACGCGATTTCGGCCTCCGCCTCCGGCCGGCCGGTCAGCACGCAGACGCAGTACTCCCCGGTGAGACGGTCGATCGTCTCCGGCGTGACGATGACGGGCTCGTCCGCGATGAACCCTGACGCGTCGACGGGCGGCGTCCCGCCCTCGATCTCGGCGTAGCGCTCGCTCCCGAGGTAGAGCGCTTGGAAGACCGCCCGGAGTTCCGCCGGGTCCCACGCGTCGTAGACGCGCTCGCGCGCGTCGCCGTCGAGCGCGCTCTCGACGACGGCTTCCGCGGCGTCGAGGCCGCCGCCGCGTTTCGCGATCTCGTCCGTGTACGCCCCGACGTCCATCGCCAACCCCTCGCGCGAGGCGAGTACGTAGAGCGCGGCGGCGTCGCTGAGCGTCCAGTCGTTGTTGAAGCCGCCGGCGTCCTTGAAGGCCTGTACGTCGGCCTTCGCGATCGTATCGCCGTGGACGCGCTCGACGGACTCCACGATGGCGCGCCGGTAGGAGTCCGCGACGTCCACGAGCACCCCGTCGACGTCGAGCACGACGGTGTCGACCTGCATGGCTCGTTCTCCGTCGCGGCCCGGCAAAGGGGTTTCTACCTCGGCCGCGCCACGTACAGCGTCTCCGGGCCGATCGTCCGCCGCTCGACGGGGACGGCGGGCTGATCGCCGCCGAGTGTCGTGAACCCACAGCGCGCTCCGGCCGTCCGCGCGACTTCCGCGAGCGGCCGGTGGAGCTCCGGTGGACAGTTCAGTGCGTAGACGCCATCGGCGTCGGCGTAGACGCCCCGGTCCGGCGCCGTGACGTCGTCGCGGACGAAGCGCACGCCCCCGGGCGTCTCGCGCTCGTGCACGTCCGTGGCGCGGACGCGACAGCCCCGCTCGGCGAGCGCCGCCGCGACGGCCGTGCTGTGTCCGACCCCGACCTCGACGAACCGAGCGCGGTCGCGTCCGACGAGATCGACGAGTCCGTCCGCGAGCGCGTCCGCGTGTGTCGATTCCACGGCGGGATGTTTATGCGTCGAGGCGGCATAGCCCTTCGTATGCGCGTCGATATCGTCCCCATCGGCGACGTCCCCGCGACGGTGAAACGCGAGGCGTCGTCGGGTCTCCGCCGTGTCTACGACTGCGAGGTCTCCGTCGCGGCGGCGCAGGACGTCCCGGAGGACGCCTACGATTCGGGACGTCGACAGTACCGGGCGGAGCCCTTCATCGAGGTCGCACGCCGCGCCGGCGGCGGCGGGAAGAACGTCGCCGTCACGCCCGTCGACCTCTTCTACCGACAGCGGAACTACGTCTTCGGCCTCGCCTATCTCGACGGCCGGGGCTGCGTCGTCTCCACACACCGCCTCCAGACCTCCTCGGACGGCGGCTTCAGCCAGCGCTCCGCGAGCGACATCTTCGCCGACCGGGTCCGCAAGGAGGTCGTCCACGAAATCGGCCACACGCTCGGCCTCGAACACTGCGACAACAACCGCTGCGCGATGAGCTTCTCCCCGCAGGTCACCCAAGTCGACCGGAAAGAAGAGACGCTCTGCGGGAGCTGTCAGCGACTCGTCCTCTGATCGGCTCCCCTCTCCCGACCCCTCCGTTCATCCCCGAAGACGCCTCTACCCGGCAGCGTGCCCTGATCGATCCGCACCGGCGCGCCCCGCGACACCCGGCGACGCGCGCGCCGTCGTCCCCTCGTCGCCGTGTCCGCTCACCCCACCGGGAAGCGCAATAGCGCCCCGACGCCGTTGACTCTCTCGACGAGCCGGTCGCGCCCCGAAACGCGGGATCACGGCGACGTCGCCGCCTTCGTCCTCGACGCGCTCCGCGTCCGCCTCGCGTTCGCTCACCGCCACCGTCTCCGCGACCAGCAAGGCGCTCGACGAACGCCTCCGAGGCCCTCGGGCTTGGGCGTGGACGGCGGTCACGTCTCCGTGCATCTCCTTCGCGCTCGGGTCGCCCGTCGGCGATGGCCCCTCGCAGAAACTCCCGCCGAGACGGCGCCCCGCTGCGCTCGGCGTCGGTCGAGGTCGCTTACTGCGTATAGTAGTACTCGCCGTCGCGCTTCTGCTGTTTGTCCTTTTGACTGTCGGGTTTGTTGATGCGCGGGCGTCCCACGTTCTCGTCCCGACGGAACGTGATGTCGAGGTTGGCGAGGAACTCGTTCATGCCGTCGTGCATTCCGAGCGGCGTGCTCGCATGGCCGTGCGCGGCGGGTTCGCCGTCGAAGACGAGCAGGCGATCGGAGAGCAGGTCGATCGTGTAGATGTCGTGGTCGATGACCATGACGCTCGTCTCGTGGTTCTCCGCGTAGCGCCGGATGGCGCGCGCCGCGAGGACGCGCTGTTCGACGTCGAGGTGCGCGCTCGGCTCGTCGAGGAGGTAGAGGTCCGCGTCGCGCGAGAGCGTCGCGGCGATGGCGACGCGCTGGCGCTCCCCACCGGAGAGGTCCGTGAGGTTCTGCTCCATGATGCGGCCGAGCTGGAGCGGGTCCGCGATCTCCGTCTCCCAGTACGAGGAGCCGAAGTCGTCCGTGATCGAGGAGAGGAAGGCGTCGACGCGCATGTGCTGGTCGACCTCGACGTACTGGGGCTTGTACGCGATGTCCAGATCCAGATCGAGGTCGCCACCGTCGGGTGTGAGACGTCCCGCGAGGAGTTTCGCGAACGTCGATTTCCCGATGCCGTTCGGCCCGACGATCCCCAACACCTCGTTGCGATTGATCTCGCCCGCTTCGACGTCGAGACTGAACGCCCCGTCCCCGTACGTCTTCGACATCGCGGGGTACTCGACGAGCGTCTCCGAACGCGACGCGACGCGCGGGGCGTGCTCCTCGAACTTGATCGTCTCCGGACGGATCCGCATGTTCTCGTTGTCGAGATATCCGCGCAGGTACTCGTTGATGCCGTTGCGGGTCGACTTCGGGGACGTGATGACCCCGTACGCGGAGGGCTCACCGTACGCGACGTGGACGCTGTCCGCCAGCAGGTCGAGGACCGCGAGGTCGTGCTCGACGACGAGCATCGCGCGGTCGTCGTCCGCGAGCTCGCGCACGAGACGCGCCGCGGTGACGCGCTGGTCGATGTCGAGATACGGGGTGAGCTCGTCGAGGAAGTAGAAGTCCGCGTCCCGCGCGAGCGTCGCGGCGAGCGCGACGCGCTGGAGCTCTCCGCCGGAGAGCGTGTCGATCTCGCTGTCCAGGACGGGCTCGATCGAGAGCCGCTCGGCGAGCTCGTCGACGACGCCGCGCTCGTCCGCCGACTCCAGGAGCTCGCGCGTGTTCCCGTCGAAGGAGTTCGGGATCTGGTCGACGTACTGGGGTTTGCGCGCGACGTCGATCTCGCCGTCGCGGACGCCCCGCAGGAAGGGCTGGAGTTCGGTGCCGCTGAACTCGTCGATGACCGCGTCCCACCCCGGCGGCTCGTCGAAGTGTCCGAGGTTCGGTGTGATCTCGCCCGCGAGCGCCTTGATCGCCGTCGACTTCCCGATGCCGTTCGGCCCGAGGATCCCGGTCACCTTCCCCTTCTCCGGGATCGGCAGACCGTAGAGCGCGAAGGAGTTCTCCCCGTAGCGGTGCGTCGGCTCGTCGCCGAGCTCCTGGGGGAGGTTGATGATCTCGATGGCGTCGAAGGGGCACTTCTCGACGCAGATCCCGCAGGTCTCGCCCAGACAGATCTCCTCGGAGATCTGGATCTGGTCGGATCCGCCCACGTCGGCCTCCGGGCCGCGCTGCGTGATGCACTCCTTTCCCGTCCGGTTCGGCGGGCAGAAGTTCGCGCACTCGTAGTTACAGCGGTCGGGCTGACACCGATCGAGGTCGACGACCGCGATGCTGTCCTCGGCCATCGTTACGCGGAGAGGAGGACGCCCCAGGTGACGAACCAGAGGGCGAAGGTCATGAACGCGGTGTAGAGGTGATCCTTCGCGGAGAAGCCCTCGACGTCCACGCCGAGGACGCGGACGATCCCGAGGTTGAGCGCCGCCGCCGCGACCAGGAGGGCGACCCCGAGCCGATCGGTCGCCCCGGACGCGACGACGTGCGCCCCGAGGCCGGCCGCCACGCCGGTGAGACACGCCACCGTCGTCACGGTGACGCCGCGCCGGTGTGCGGCCTGCTTGTCGAGTGTCTCGGTCATACACGCCCTCCGCGGGCGAGGTGCAAAAGGCGTTCGCTTGCCGAAGCCGCGTCCTGTGGCCGTCTGGCGCGTTCACGTCTCCGCGGCACGTCGCGCCGCGCTACTCGCGCCCCACCATGTTCGGCGCTTCCCGTTCACTTCTCCGCGGAACCAGAGTTCCGCGCTACTCACGGGTCGCTCCGCTCCCCGTTCGCGTCGTCGCGGTTCCTCGCTGACGCTCGGAACCGCGCTACTCGCGTGTCGCTATCGCTCCCGCTTGCTGTTCGCGGAACCTCCGGTTCCGCGCTACTCCCGCACGACCGTGACCAGCAGCTCCCGGTCGATGGCGCGCTCCAGCTCCTCCGCGATGGCCGATCCGCGCGAGATCTGGATCTCGCCGCCGCGCCCGACCGTCGCCGTGCAGAGGTATTCACCGTCCGCGCGGACCTCGACGGTCTCGCCCGGGCTCGCTTCCGTGACCGGGATAATGATGTGCTGGCCGGTGATCTCGGGCGTGACGACCTCGCCGCCGACCTCGGCCGCGCTCGCACCGCCGCCGTCGCCCCCGCCGTCACCCGGCGCGCCCGCGTGGTCGGGCTTGTCCTCGAACGTCCGCACGTCGATGGTGACGCCGAGGCGGTTCTCGATGTCCTGGATGCGCCCGCCGCCCTTTCCGATGACGTGGCTGATGTCGTCCTCGGTGACGTAGACGACGGCCTCGTTGCCGCTGCGGAGTTCGACCTCCACGGGCCCGCGCGTCGCCGAGCGGACCTCGCGCTCGATCTCGTTTTTCGCCAGTTTGTCCACGCCGGTCTCGCTCCCCCCGCCCTCGCCGTCGAGCGGCACGGTGACGACCTGGCGGTTGAAGGTGTAGATCTCGTAGGCCGGCGTCCCGGTCTCGAAGTCCGAGACCTGGATGACGGGCCGCGCGAGGTCCTCCTCCATGAGCCCCTCGGGAACCTTGACCTTCGTGGTGACGTCGTAGACGGTGTCGACGTCCCCGTCCTCGATGTAGACGACCGTGTCGACGATCTGCGGGATCATCCCGAGCTCGACGCGGCCGACGAGACGCTGGAGGGCGTCGATGGGACGGGTCGCGTGGACGACGCCGACCATCCCGACGCCCGCGAGGCGCATGTCGCTGAAGACCTCGAAGTCGTCCGTCTTGCGGACCTCGTCGTAGATCGTGTAGTCCGGCCGGACCATCAGGAGCGAGTCCGCGGTCTTCTCCATCGACCCGCCGAGCTCGGTGTACTGCGTGATCTCCTCTTCGACTTGGAGGTCGCGCGGTTTCTCCATCGTCTTCACGACGTAGCCGTTGTCGTCGAGGAACTCGGCGACGGCCTGCGCGAACGTGGATTTCCCCGCGCCCGGCGCGCCGGCGATCAGGACGCCCCGATCGCGCTCCAGGAGGCGCTCCTTGAGGTCTTCCTCGTGCTCGTAGTCCGCCATCGTCGTCTTGACGATGGGACGCACCGCGGTGATCTCGAAGCCGTCCGCGAACGGCGGCGTGGCGATCGCGATCCGCATGTCGCGGACCTGCGCGATCGTCATGCCCTCCTCGGAGAGCTCGATGAAGGCGTCGTCGCTCCGTTTCGCGGTGTCGCGGATCTCGCTCGCGTACTCCTTCAGGGTCTCCGTATCGAGCGGCGTCTCGCCGATCTCCTGGTAGGTGATGTTCCCGACGTCGCCGCGCTTCGCCATCGGAACGACGCCCTCCTTCAGGTGGACGGACATCGTCCCCTCGTCGAAGTAGTGCTCGATGGCGAGCGCTTCGACCTCGCGGGCCTCCGGCTCCAAGTATTCGACCTCGACGCCTTTCGCCTTCGCCACTTCGGCCTGCACGATGTCGCTCGTCACGAACGTCGCGTCGTGCGCGACGGCGAGGTCGCGGATCTTCGCGTCGATGGCACCGGCGGCGGCGCGCTGGATCTCCGCCTCGCTCGCGCGCTCGCCGACGTACTCGACGTCGATCTCGCCTGCGTCGGCGAGCTCGGCCAGTCGCTGGAGCTCCGAGAGGCCGTCCCACCCGATCTCGCGCCCGCTGTTCGCTTGGGCCTCGATCTCGCCGATGACGGCCTCGGGCACGTAGACGGTGGCCCCGGCGTACTCGCCGCTCTCCACGCGTCGGGAGATGCGGCCGTCGATGACCACGCTCGTGTCCGGGACGATCTTCATATGCCCGCGCCTATTCGCCGGTGTCGGATAAGGGTGTCCAAGCATCCGTCTTTAGTTAAGCCTCACACCTCGGTTGTGTAGCGGTAGCGAGCGTCTCTTGTAAGATTGGTCGTCGCTTGTGGATCTTTTGAGCGTC
>NZ_JAGIKY010000010.1:0-134810 GCF_017874695.1 Halarchaeum nitratireducens | reverse complement strand
AGGGTGCACTCACTCGCCTGTTGCATCGATCTACGTTATTTGTTTCACGGCCCCTACGAGAGACTACCGAAACCGATCTGGGGCTAAACACGTACCAGATCGATAAAGCGCTTCATGGCGGCGACAACGTCGAAGGATTTCGGGCTACGGTTCTTCTACTTCGCATTCGCCTGCCTGTTGTACTCGATCTGGCGAGCTGTCGATCTGCTCGTGCAGGTTGAGTTGACTGGTGAGTACGAACATTCGCCGATCGTAACAGCCGACAATACGCTGACGCTGCTGAAGAAGGAAACCGGAATCGGATAGCAAGGCCCTCTACGCGTGGTAGCACGGCGCCTGAGTGGCTACACTACCCGCGGTCTCGGAAACATACTGAATTAGCTGGCTATCCAACAATAATGCCCGGTCAGAAAGCGATCTGAATCAGTTTTTGCTCATCTATTCGTCCGAAACCACGCATCAGGGTCCCGCTAAACCCGTTGTAGTCTCAACTTCCACCAGACGGCGTCGGACACTCTGTGAGATGAGTAAACAATAACCGTGGTCATGTCGCCGTGTTTTCATCGCCAGCCTCGACAACGTATATAGTAGTAGCAACTTATACTCCACTTGGAACGGAATGGCTGTACTGGACGACCTCTCCGGATTCGAGTTCGAGGACGTGATGGAGGACGTCTTCCGAAATCTCGGCTACGAGAACGTCCGTCAGGCCGAGCGGACCGCCGACGAGGGGCGAGACGTCATTATGGAGGAGGTCGTCGACGGACAGCGACGCGCGATCATCGTCGAGTGCAAGCACACGGATGCAGTCGGGCGGCCGGTCGTGCAGAAATTGCATTCGGCCATCGCGACGTTCGACTTCGAGGGGCCAAAGCACGGGATGGTCGTCACAACCGGACGATTCACGAACCCCGCCCAGGAGTACGCTACCCGGCTCCAGCAGAACGACGATCCCCATCCCATCGAGGTGCTCGACGGCGAGGACCTCCGGGAGATCGCCGATGAGATCGGCCTCGACCTCTACAACGGTCGAATCGAAATCCTCTGTGACGAAACACTCCGTCCCTACGACCCCGCAGCCGACGTCGACGGGCCCGTCGAGGAGGTGTTCCGCGACATTGAGAACATCGAGGCCACCGACCGGCCGGCGCCACGCTCGGAGGCGACGTTTCGGCCGGTCGTGGCAGTCACCGCCGACACCAACGCGGTCTTTGAGACATCAGTCGGCATCATCCACCGGATCAACGAACGGACGCGGTTCGTCGTTCACGCCGAACGCGGACATCCGCAGGTAGCTGACGACGACGTCGCGACGCTGGTCACCGAAAACCTGCACGCGACGGTCGACCTGGACACCGACCGATTCGGCGAGGTATTCGACGAGGTTGAGGAGCGCCGGTTCGGGCAGACGCAGACCGCGTACAAGGAGTGGGCCGTCGACCGCCTCCAAGACTTCCACACGACGACGGTGACCTACACCGGCGACAACAACGTCACGTACAACAAGACCTGCGAGCCGAACCGCTCGGACATCTCCGTCCAGTCGATCGAGCCAGTCTACCTGCCTGAGGTGCGGCATACGACTGATCTCAAAGAGTACACCTATCCCTACGAATACTATGCGGCGGGCCCCTCTCGGGTCACCGCGGAAGACGGGATCCATCGCTGCGTCCACTGCGAGACGAACGGGGCCGACGAGACGTACACCTACTGTCCCAACTGTGGAGCGATCGCCTGCGACAGCCACACCAAGACCGAACGGCTCGAAAGAGAGCCGATTTGTACAGGCTGTGCAGTGACCGAACGATTCGCGCTGAAGACGAAGTACTTCTACGACGAGGAGAATCTCGAGGCGTTCCGCGAGGAGTACGCCGCCATGCCCATCCACGAGAAGGCGATGGAGAACAAACTCTTGGCTGGGGCGAGCATGGTTGCGACGCTGGTAGTTGTCGTCGGGCTACTCGTCATCGGCGGTGTTGTCTAGATTACGAGAGTCTCCAGATTGAGGAGCCCAAATCAGTCGGGCGCGTAGGCATCCTCAATATAGTCACGAAGTTCCTCGGGCGTCGTCCACGTGTACGCACGGTCCACCCGCTCCATCGAGAGGAGATAGTGTGCAAACATCCCGTCGTAGACCGCGTACTGTTCCTCCTCAGTCTCGTAGGTTCGATAAAACGCTCGCATCCGATCCCGATAGGTCGGCTGATCGATGTAGCCCGCTTCCCACGCGTGCCCTCCCTGGGAGTGTTCGTACACCCCCACGATATGATCCGCGTAGCTGACCAGCAGCTTGAATTTCGACGTAAAGAACTCTGACACATCCAGAATATCGTCCATCAGGAACGCGTCGACCCCGTCATCGGAGTTCGAGGCTGCGGCATCGCTCGCGAGTTGGTCGCGAACAGCCTCCAATCGTGGTCGCTCCTCCTCACCGTAGGAACCGAGAACGAAGTAGGACGTGTTGTTGATGAATCGTCCGAGGTCCTCGTGCATCGCGGTCTGGATCGCCTCGACCCGTTCGGGTGTGAGCGTCTCGCCCGGCTGGTCACCCAATTTGTCGATGACTGCACGGGTAGCGTCGTCGTTGGTCATACTGGGCACCAGTCACCACCGCCACCTAACGGTACGGAAATACGACCGGAAGTGGAATACCCAAGCACTCTGGCTACCACTTCGAAGTTCACCGAAATGGTTATCCGGCCGGGGGACAAACACCCATACATAATGTCCCGGCCTGACGCCACCCCGCTCACGCCAGCCGAGAACGCGGCCGGCCTCGATCCGATCGCAGCGTTGGGTGCCCTCGACGACACGACCCGCGCGAATATCATCGGGACGATCGTCGGTCATCCGAAAGGGGCGCCCTCGAAGAAAGAACTCGAATACTACAATCCGAGCGTCGCAGCGTCGACACTCACCGACCACCTCATCCGGTTGGAGGAGGTGGGACTGATCGAGGTCGTCGAACGGGACCGCAAGGGGCTCGAACGGGGGCTTCCCTACCGATTCTTTCAGCTTACCGACGCCGCCCGCGAGCTGTTCGACCAAAACAACCTCTTCGAGCCCGGCGCATACCGAGAGCTGTTCGCCGAAGTCGAGAAAACAGACGAGATCAAAGCCGCCGAAGCCGTCGACCGTCCAGATGAACGGAACTGAAATAGACCGCGGAGCGTGCGTTTTGCTGAACGGAGAGCTCGACATTCGAGATATTCTGGAAATGTAACCAGCGCAAAGCCCACAATGGAGATCAGTCTCGATTTCGATTCAGAACAGATGAATCGTAACAGAAGGCACGCATCAATTCCATCCTCCGAGGCTGTGCGCTGCCCACTATTTCGGCGTAGCAAAGCACAGTTCAACTCCGAATTAGAGACGGTGGGGGAGGCTTAGAAACGACTGGTACAACAATCGAGAAAGAGAATGTCTGGAGAGGTGCTAAGAGATGGTTGACAAACGAATGTCCCTCACGTTTTCGGTAAGGAGGCTCTGTTAAAACCCTCATCCCGTCTTGCGGTTTTGTCTAACAGAGAGTTTCAGCCGCTTTGCTCGTGAACAGTTCGGGGGGCTTCTTTTGAATGTCATCGACGAAGGGTTTTCAACAAGGCCCCCGCAGTCAGTCATTGGAGGACATCACGTATCTACCCTCTTTTCGTGGGTCACAGAGTACTCATCAGCCATCGAAAGGATGCTGAAACCGAAGTACGAATTCGCAATTTCTTGCAAGGCTAATATGTCGGAGTCGCCAGAAAGGACCGTGTTGACGCTGTTCTCATTAATCACCTGTGTCGCATCAACGATGATCGATAAATCGGGTTCACAAGGGGATTTCTCCGGGAATTCTTTCCATTTCCGCTTGTCCTCATCAGCAACGTGATACTTGGAATTATGGACTTTAACTTGCTCTGCCAAGTTCTGTTTCATCACGTCTGAAGCGCGGAGGATCTTGTCGATCAATTCTGAAGCGAACTCGTTGACGTACTGCCGGGTAATTGCTTTGTCAGAGAATTCTTTCTCAAACTCGCCGCGCATCTGAGGCTCTGCCTGTTCTCGTATCTCGAAGGTCTCGATGAATTCTTGCACCACGTTGTCCAGCGTTAACTCCTCATCCGACATCCGTCGGACCGTACCACGATACTCTCGGTAAGGTTTTGACAAACGCTTTCGGATCCTGCCGACCAACCCCTGGTCATTCGACCAATCAATATCCAATTCATTGGGGTTGTCCGGTGGCTGACGGAAAGGACGTGGACTACAACAATATTCGTAGACGACGAGATCGCTCGCATGAATCTCGTGCCCGTTATCGTACGCTGGTCGGGCTTCTCGGAACCATCGGTCGCTGTAAAATGTCAATCCGAGCAGGACATTGGTATCTACGAAGAGCTCGCGTTTCATAAGTATCTCCTATAGGGATTCCAAAATAGGTTCAATCACGGCGTCTGTCGTAGCGGTGAGATCGTCATTACTTTCGTCGAAGCGGTCATCGAGTCCATCTCGTTCTAACCTTCGTAACAGACTTCGACGTTCTTCGAGTTCTGCTTCAAACGAAGTGATCCCGAGAGCTTGCAACACTTCGTCTTTCGTCATATTATAATGGTGTTTCTGTGCCACGCTGAGTGTGAAGATACCCCAGAATACCGTATTCACATCATGTAATCGGTCTACGTTCTGTAACCCCATATCGAGTTCGCGGATCATCGAGAAGTACCATGTCGAAATGTCAGTCTCGTGTTGAGAGAACTCCGAAACAGGGAATGAGTCGTATACTCGCTCGATCTTGTCCTCGATTTCTTCGCGGATCGGCGTATTATCGAAGAAGGGATTGTAGTTGTCCTGAAGCCTGCTGATTTGTTTATCCAGTTCTCTCCAGTGACGGAATACTTCGTATGGGGCGTCCTTGTAGGTGAGATCGGTGATTTCCTTGAGAGACGAACTGTAGTACTTTTCAAGCACCATTTCGGCAACATTGTTCACCGTTTCTTCCTCATCAGAATCCAAGCTAGGGGAAGACGGTTCTGAAGTACTCGATGTGGGCTGTTGGGTCAATACACCATACCTGTACCAAAAGTACGGGATTGAGAGATCTACTCCACGGTCTTGTGAGTGCTTATAGACCAGGTAAGAGAGTTTGTGAATGGCCTTGTCGGGTAAGTCCTCGTAGATGTGGTTCTCTTCCAGGAATTCCCTGATGAGACTCAATTGGCCATTTCTCATAATAGAGCCTTCTAACTACCCACATTTAATGGTATGGGGAAACCCGCATGGTAGGTGACCTGCAAGTTTTAAGACTTAACACTGGTTCTACTGGCTTGTGCCGGTTCGTCAAGGAAACAGACGGGAGACCTCATCTCAGAAGGGAAGTGACTACAGCGACGCCGTTATTGAGTTTCAGAACCACCGCGGGTACTTCCTTGACACACGAGCCGAAGATTCAGGCGAAGCCGAAGATTTAGTGTTCATCCCCAAAGCAGGCAATCGGTCTAAAGTGGTGGCAGAGGTAAAGTACCGCTCGTCGGAAAAGAGCGGGCTAAGCCCAAACGATTACGTTGAGGAGTTCGCCAAACGGTTCTATCAATGGTCGGAAGGCGCGTACCGTGGGTACGAATTTAATCTATTCGCATCAAAATCAGCGAACGAGCAGCTGTGGCTGGACTTATTTAAGCGCTTGAAGGACGACGCAGTGAAGTCGTTTTTCGAGAAGATGAAGGAGGAGTCTGAAGGGGCGTACCAGTCATTTCTGGATAAGCACGATTCCAGTCGGTTCAAACGATTCTTGGAGAACTCTTACATCTGGATCGACTACGAAATCGGCGATTTTGAGAGAATCATTAGCCGGAACGAAGAGACTGGTGAGTACGGGTACGACCCATACGCGATCAACTACGCGCCGGTTCGTGAATCGGGGATTCATAAATCGAACCTGCTCCAAGTCGTTGAATTGCCGCCTGAACTCTACAGAGTGCCTGCAGCGGATGGAGTAACTACGAAGAAATTCTACTCACACGACCCGCACGATGTTCTACCCATTCATTACCATAACAACGAGATCTACAGCCTCGTGCATCCGGACGAGTTTGATGAAGAAACAAGCAATATGTGCTCTGAGGGCTCGTTCGAGGCGACGTCACTCAGAGAATTTGCGGTGAGAAACCCTTCAGAGACAGAGGTCAACATTTCGAAGGTATTGGTTCGAGGTATCGTGACAACTATCGCTAATCGAATAGGTGCCGAGGTAAACCGGGAAAGACGCGATACTCGCGTGTACATGAGACACGAAGATGAAGACCTCAAAGTCAATGGAAAGTGGGTGACGCAACAGCTTGATACAGGGGAGGTTCGGCACCGTTCAGTCACCGTCTTTGTGAAATTCTTCACTGAGCACTACTATCTCGGCCTCTACCCGACAACGGAATTCACCAAAGATGGTCAAGAGTTAGTTTCTGGACACCGCAAGAAGTACCTCTCAGATCGGTTCAACCCGGGGAATTTCCCACAGAACAATCGAAAGAGCAGCACCGTCGAAATCTGGTTATCAGAGCTGGCCTTGGAACAATCTCTAACCCGATTCAAACTGCCGAGCAACCTCCAGACAGTACAAATCCAGCGGGTTGAGGATCTCATTCTAGAGGGCGTTCGACCGCCGGAATCAGGTGATGAGCGAAATCAACTCGTTGAAAATCAGTTGAAGGGGGCAATCAATCCGGAGGATACAGAATGACAGAGCAAGGTACCTTCGAGATCACTCGTCTGGAGGAGCCAGAGATCCATTTCAACGGAGGCTCGGACGTTTCTCCGAAGCGTGGGTTGATGGAATACGGACCTCGATTAAAGAATAACGAGCATCAAGCAATCAACGTAGCTGCCATCGGTGATGCCGAATCTATTCGATTGCTTGACGACCTGTTCCTTGATTGGAGCACTGTCATTCACCCCGATTTAGACGACGATAAGATCCGTCCTTGGCGGATCCCATTTCCTGGGTTGAATTCTCGATCCAACCTGAACACATCAATCGCCTTTCCTGAGCGGTGGCGTTACCGTATTCTGAAGGGCGAGATCCGGTCGGTGCAGGCACATAATACGAAGGAAGGGAAGTTCCAAGAGTTCCTGAGTTTAGTTCGAGAGGAGATCGATTGGTTATCGGATGATGACCCGACACCCGACGTCATCGTTGTGTGCATTCCAGACGGAATTATGGAGGAATTACGAGACGGCAAACACGGTGACGTGATTGTTGGTGGGAAAAACCTCCATAGCCAAATCAAGATCGCTGGGATGGAGAATAGCATCCCGACACAGCTGATCAAGCCAGAGACGTTGAATACAACGTCTCCGCAGGACAGAGCGACGAAAGCATGGAATCTCAGTCTCGGATTGCTCTACAAGGCGCAACGAGGTCACCCGTGGAAAACTAAGAAGATGGACCACGGTACCTGCTATGCTGGGCTCTCGTTTTACCGTGACAAGGATGGAGATGGGAACGTTGTTCGTGCGGCATTAGCGCACGTGTTCGCCAGGAAAGATTATAACATCATCCAGAGCGAGCCTCTGAAAGACATCTCAGAGGACGAAAACGGGCAACCACACGTCTCGAAAAAGGGAGCTGAGAACATCGCTGAACAGATTGTCAACTACTACAAAAAACGGAACCGCGGCTCGGTTCCTGAGCGGATAGTCATTCACAAGTCCTCTCCGTTTTGGGACGAGGAACGCGAAGGCTTCCAGGCCGGTGCGGAAGAGGTCAGATTGCACGATTATGTTCACATCAGAACCCGTGGGACGGGAGTTAGATTATTCCCGGACGGTGACTTCCCGCCACTTCGAGGAACGCTGCTTTCAGTTCCTGACGACGACGTCCACTACCTCTACACCACTGGGTATGTCCCAGAGGTGGCGACCTATGAGGGGAGCAACATTCCGGAGCCGATCGAAATAAGACCAGATGTCCAAACTGAAAGCGATTATGAAACACTCTGCGAAGAAATCCTCTTCCTGACGAAGCTAGATTGGAATACATCCGATTTCGCCGTTAAAGAACCAATCACTCTCAAGGTTCCGCGGAAAGTTAGCAACGTAATCTCTGAACAAGGGATTGACCCTGTTGAAGCCGACAAGCAATATTACTACTATATGTGAATGCGTTACACAACAACAATCAGTACTACCGCTTTGAACTTCCGCTGGACGAATTTGATCAGCTCCGGTCGTTCCTCAGTGACCAAGGGTACGGACTGGTCATCGCAGATACGATCGAAGAATTCGTCGTCGTGGTGAAGAAATACATGACCATCCCGAGAACATCGTCAAACAGTCCGTGATCCAGTGCAGTATCGATAACTACGATTGCTTCTTGCTCTCAGCTCAGACAGCGGTCAAGCAGGCGACTCATAGCCACACGACTCGACTCACCGAAACTGAACGGACCAACCTGTTCTAACGGGAAACAACGGGAAATCACAGCGTTCGAGTATCGGGCTCGACGATCGTAGCGAAGGCGACGTTCTATTGAACCAACTCAATCTCGACAGTCAGTTCGTCGCGGGAGACCCCTCCGGAATGATCACGACGTAGCCGAGGTCAACCTTCGTGATGCCGTCACTTTGGTCGCCAATTGGCCTGATCGTGCTGGAGGGCAGCGGCGTAAGTGTCGAAAACAGTACCTGCCAGATCTGATATGTGGCTGACGCAGTTTTTTATCGTTGCCCTGTCCCTTATTTCCACTTTCACTGTGCTTGGCTGACCTATATAGGATATCCCCGTCTTTGATGCTGATAGAGGGCTTCCCCCTCCCCGGTGCCCTCAAAGCGAGTGTCACACGCTCCAACCCTCTAACACTCCATATCCACAATACCTAGAAGAGGTTCACATTATGTCCGCTCAGAGATCGTCGCCGCTCGGCGTCTGCCCGCACTGCCACACCGACATCGCCCAGGCCCACGTCCTGATCGAGTACGAAACCAGCGACGGCAACGACGCGGTGTGGACCGAGTGCCCCGGCTGTGGCGACATCGTCGACCCGGTATGAAATCAGTCGTCGTTAGCGGGTTGAAATACGTTTTCGGCAGCGACCACGGTTCTGTTCTGTACGAGTGCCGACGCTGCGGTGCGAATTTGGGCTGTGATACGGATACGTGTCCGCAGTGCGGTGGAAAGGATATCGCCTGCTATCAGTTGGACTGAGTTACTGCGTGGGTACTCCGGGGATGAATTCCTGAGGACGGCCTTCCTCGATCCCGCGGCTGAAGAAGGCGGAGAATTTTTCGGACCACGTCTCTTTCCGAGTGTCCAGCTGGAAGCCGAATGCTCTCTTGTCGTCAACCTCCATCCCTTCCCACCACGAACCTTCTTCGTTAGGTTCACCGAGCGGCATCAACACGCTTCCCGTCGCTTCTATCTCGCCGCCTTCCAAGTACTCGCCCCGGATGATACCCACGTCTTCCTCTATAACTTCCATCTCCAGTACGACGACCGTGTCCTCGAAATCGTTCTCATCGGTCGTCTCATCCAGCAATTGTTCCTTGGCTGCCTCTAGTTCCATACCTTCGATTAGGTTTGCACGTGTGAAAAAGACACAGCAGCGGATGACAGTAGAGCCCGCAACGAAGATGGGGAGCAGCGAACAATCATTTCAGGCGACGAGGTATAGCGGGAGCGTGGAATTATCTGGCAGTAGTTCGACACCAGTCTTATGGACGGGGTATCGATACTTTCTGCGCTTACCGTTCCGTCGTGGCTTCGAAGTATAGCCACGGCCGCAGTCGGCGCCCTGATCGCGTATGCTGCCTGGAATTGGCTACACTCCCCCTACCTCTACCCAGGTCCGGTCGCTCTCCGCGACGTCGTTGAGGTCGACGAAGACGAAACCCAACGCTCCATCCGGTTACCGATCGAGAACATCGGGACGCGGGCCGCCGAGAACTGTGAAGCGGTTATCCAGCTCCGCGTTCGCGTCGACGACGACGTGATCCGGAGTTTCCACCCGGTGCCGTGGCTACCCCGCCGCGCTGAACTCGTGGTTGACGATGAAGAGCACACGCGGCGGACCACGATCCCGGCTGGACGGGACACCACGCTGGAATTGATGCGGCAGTACAGGAACCAGAATATGCAGATCTACCCGCATATCGGCGGCGATAAGTTCATCCGGACAGGCCCCGGCGACGCGTATCACCGGCCGGTGTCGGAGGAGGCGGAGTATGCGGTGTTGTCGCCGCAGGGGTCCACGGAGTCGGACGTGATCCGTTCCTCTGGTGTGTTCTACGCGGATGATGTCGGAGATGCGGATTGGGAGGGGGCAGTGGTGGAGCTGGTTGTTGAGACAGAGTCGGCACGGCCATTGATGGTGGAATTTGACGCGTCAGTTGATGAGGATGGCTGGTTGGAGTTGGAGCGGCGGAGGTTGCCGTGGAAGCGGCGAGCGGTAAGCTGGTTGTATCGGGGATTGGACCGGGTGCGGAAGATTGGCTGATGAATTTTCTAACAATTTGGATGCGATCCCAGTAATCAATTGCTACCAGAAATTGGCAACACAGGTTCGAACTTTTAAGGTGGTGTGAAAACCACGTCTTGTCATACGATGAGTACACAAAAAGAAGAGGTGACCTCCCTCTTCGAGGCCTGCCAGCCTCGCTCCGACGTTATCGACGGGACGTTAGAGGAGGAGCAATTCGCTGCAAACCTCGCGACCGTCGCCCACGAGCCCGATGAAGCCGCCCCTGTGTATCGTGACGCCGCGGAATTTTTCGATACTACGTATCCGACAGAGGGGTTGACCACACTGTTGAGTAACCTGTCCGGACGGTTTCTGGCTGCCGCAGACCGGGAGACGCACGGCTACAAGAGCAGTATTCTCTGTCTCGATACGACCTTCGGCGGCGGGAAAACGCACGACCTCATAGCCTCGTATCATCTCGCAAACAATCCGACCGAGATTGGAAATCTCTCAAAGTTCGTCGATAAGGACGAGCTGGCGACCGAGTATCTGGACGCTGTTTCCGATGGACTCGAAGCAAATTCAGCTGTCTTCGTCGGCGGGCACGTCGACGCCCGCAGCGCCCGAAGTAGTCGGACTGACCCGAACGCCCCGGACACGAACACGATGTGGGGCGAGATTGCCTACCAGCTGTTCGGGCTGGACGGCTATCGGGAGATCGAGGACTACGACCGGGACCGGCAGGCCCCTGGTCAGAACACGCTGAAGGATCTCCTGGAACAGAGTGACCAGCCCGCCGTGGTCCTTATTGACGAGATCGCGGAGTACCTCGAGGACGCCTCGACGCTCGAGGTCGGCGGGGCTACCCTGGCCAGTCAGACTGTCTCCTTCATGAAGTCGCTACTGGAGACAGCCGCCCAAGCTGACTCACTCACCGTCATTTACAGTATCGCGGACTCGGCGTTCAAGGAGGAGGCCGAAGAGGTCCGTGGCCTGGTCGATGAACTGGACGCTGTCGTCCAGCGCCAACAGAAGGTTATCACTCCGACCGGCGAGACGGAAGTCGGGGCTGTTCTCCAGCATCGACTGTTCGACGAAATCGATACAGATGTGGCGGCTACGGTGGCCGAGCAGTACTTCCACTTCTACGACGAAGCCCCCCGTCAGTTCCCGCAGGAGGTTAGCGAGGACAGTTACCGCTCGAAACTCGAACGAGAATACCCATTCCACCCTACTGTTCTCGAAACGCTAACCGAGAAGATCGACACGATCCCGGACTTCCAGCGGACTCGTGGAGCACTGAAACTGCTCGGGCGAGCGATTCACTACCTGTGGAATCACCAGCCCGAGGAGTATGACCGTCACTTCCTCCGTCTCTACGATCTCACGCCGGCAGACGATGCTCCGGACGGGAGTATTCGGGCGACACTCAACGAATCCCTGTTCGAGTTCGTCGATCTGAGTGCGGCGGTGACTGCGGACATCTATACTCGTGACGGGACCGCACACGCCCAACTCGAGGACCAGAAGTGGACGGAGAAGGGCATCCCCGCGCTCGGATCCCACATCACGACGACGGTGCTCTGGAATAGTCTCGCGTTCGGTGAGCAGGCGTCAGGAATCGCTCGACGAGGGCTCAACGAGGCTGTCGCCCATCCTGGCGTCTCCTTCGACCACTACGATAACGCGCTGAAGAACCTCGGCGGCGACGACATGAACGTCGCCTGCTACTACCTCTACGACGAGGATCAGATCCGGTTCAAAGCCGAGCCAAACCTGATTCGAATCATCGACCAGCGGATCCAGAACACCTCCGAAGAGCAGGCTCGAAGCCGGTTCGAAGCTCGACTGGATCGCGAGGTCGGGAGTGGGGGATTCAACGTCGAGATGTTCCCCGAGGAGCCAGCGGACATGGCAGATGACGGCTCCACACCTACGCTCTCGATTATGCACATGCTCACCGCGCCCGTACAAACGGAGCGTGGTCAGGAAACCGAGGTTCCCGACAAAATCCAGGAGCTGTACGAGAAAACCGCCGCAAAACACGGAGGAACCATCCAGAGTCGTTCGCACAAGAACTACGTCTTGTTTCTCGCCCCGGATGCGGAACTTCTCGAGAATGCGGTCGACCAAGCGACGCGGCTCGAAGCTATCGAGGACCTCCGAGACGACTCTCAGCAGACTGCAGACCTCTCCGACGAACAGCTTCAAGAACTCCGGGACAGGGAGGACGAAGCACGCGGGCTCCTCGGTGAGAGCGTTCGGAACGTCTATCGACACCTGTTCTATGTCGAGGACGACGGGCTAACGCACGTAACCATCACGTCCGTCGACGCCGGTGGCGGGACAAAGCTCGTCGACGCGGTCCGAACCACGCTCGAGGACATGAACCGGATCATCCGGGACGACGACCAACCCAAAGGAAAGGTCTGGTTCGAGCAGAAGCTGTGGCAGAGCCAGAAGCGCCGGATGACGACAGCGGACCTGGAAGCACAGTTCGCCCGGAAGCCGGGGCTGCCCTTCCTCTTAAGTACGAAACCGCTGCGAAAGACCATCGCCCGAATGGTCTCGGACCACGAGTACGCCTACTGGGATAGCGAGACGGGGACAGCCTACTGGAACGCCCAGTCCCAGCCAGACAATTGGCAACACGACGCGCCGCTCCCGGAGTCGCCGGACGTCACGACCTCGATTACGGATTCGCAGGTCAAGATCGGCGACGAGTACGAACTCTTCGGTAGTATCGAGGACCTCCTCGATCAGCACGCCGACGAGATTCGTCCGCCAGAGCTGACGGAATGTGCGAACTGCGGTAAGGACCTCCCACCCCAGAGCACCCACAAGCTCTGTGAGGAATGTCGGAACAAACCCGCCGAGTGTGACGACTGCGGAGAAGAGGTCGAAGGCAAGACGAAAGCCGACGAGCCTGTCCTCTGCGAGGAATGCAAAACGGGTCCCGGTGGAACGTGGAACAAATCCACCGGGTCGATGAGCGCGAAGCGGGCTTTCAGTGAAATTCGGGGGCACGCCGTCTCCCAAGCCGGCGGTGATGCGACGGCGGGAATCGACTCACTCATCCCGTGCGTTGAACCGGTTTTTTGACGAACGTCGTCGTCCGAATTCATCGTCCGTCACCCCCACTCTGCCCCTCGAAGCTCACGCCGAGTTCGTCAAGAGCTTCGTGTAGTTGCTCACGGGCACTGCCGTAGCTCATTTCGAGAGCCTCACTTTCGAGCGCCCACTGCGCCAGGTCTTGGACATCCTCGAAGCAATACGCATCTCTCAGGAGCCGCTCCATCTCCTGACGTTTGTGTGCGAGGAACGCGTCACACCCGCCGCAGGAGCCGTAGTAGCCGGTTTCGACCCACAGGCAATCGTCGAACCGGACAACCAGAGCATACTCTCCCTGGTAGCCGCCAGAACGCTTGAACGATTGTTCTGTGCCCTCTGGAAGCGCTTCTTCGAGTGCGTCTTCACGACTCCACGCGTGTGACCAATCGACGCGGTCCAGGTCTGCGTGGTCTATCAGGTCTCGTTGGATGTAGGGGGCATCGTTGCTCATGCAATCACCTCGCATTCGATCTCCCCGCCACAAACGGGGCACTGGTCCGGTGCTTCGATGCGGTCGTACTCCTCTTCACCCGGTGTTCCTGCGACGCCGCTGAACTTCTTCTCCAACTCGAACTCGTCACACTCAGAACACCGATGAACCTCTCTGTGCGTCGTCTTCTCGAACTTCTCAGGATTTGTCATGCTATCACCTCGCCGCCCGCGAAGGCCGTAGAATCCGCACCACACGCCACGGAAGATTTATCAATCGTTCTCGGACTTTTACGTGTATGACCGGCGACACCCGCGCGGCGGCCGAGCCCGCTCTTGGCGAGCAGGCCATCGCGCAGGCTGTCGCCGACGAGCCCGGTCCCCTCACGACGGACCGTGAGGACGGACTTGATGGCGATGGGCGTGAGCACCCGCAGTCCGTCGCTCAGGCCCACATCTATCGGATTCTCACCGGACGCTCGTTCTTCGAATTGGAGCGTCACTTCGACCGCTACCCGACGATTCGGGAGTCGCTCGGCCTCGACGACAACCTCGACCACTCCTCGTTCTCCTACTCGATGCGCGAGCAGTTCGAGGACATGGAGGTCTTCTTCGAGAGCTACGCCGACTACGTCCGCGAGCGAATCGAAGCCACGCTCCCGGAGAGCCTCACCGACCCGTTCCTCGCCGAGGTGGACGTCGAAGACGACTCCGAGCCGTTGCCGGAGATTCCCGAAGAGGCGAAGGACGAGAAGATTCGCCACGTCCGGGCGATCATGCTCGAAGAGACCGACTTCGACCGCGCCAGCAACGCCAGCTACGAGGCCGGAAGCATCCTCACGCCGTTCCTCGAAGCCGCTCAGGAAACCGACGCCCCGGCCAACATCATCAGCGACAACGACCACGAGTTTTCCATCAAGGCGGCGTTCAACGCCGTCAAACAGCGCGACGCCGACGGATGGCACGAGGAGTTCAAGCGGGTCAACGGCCGCGTCCTGAGCGCCGCGACCGGCGCGGGGATGCTCCAGGGCGACCTGGACGCCTACATCGACATCACCGTCATCCCGTACTGGCCGCAGACCGACGACCCCGCTGACGGTCACCGGCAGGGCGAGCCGAAGAACGGCACGACCTACGGCTTCCACTTCGCCACGCTGGTCGCGCACGACCAGGAGCACGACAAGGACGTCGCGGTCGCGGTCGAACCCTACACGCAGGACATCGGCCCGCACGACCTCGTTCAGCGCCTGCTCGAACAGGCCGAAGAGTACGTCTCCATCGACACGCTCAGACTGGACTCGGGCTTCGAGTCGGCCCGCATTCTGAAGCTGTGCCGGGAGCGCGACATCACGCCGTCCGTCCGGCTGAAGCGCCGGGGCGACGAACTCAAGGGCGCGCTCGCGGCCATGAGCGGGCGCTTCGACGACTACGAGGACTACCCCGTCACGTCCTCCGAGCACAACCTCTCCGAGAAGGTCCGCGTCGTCGCGGAACCCGACTGGAACAACGCCAACAAGTCCGACTTCGACGCCGTCATCAGCAACAGCCAGCAGAGCCTCGATGCGTTCAACGACGACGATGAACCCGACGTTCTGGACCTGGACGACGTTGATGACATCCTCTGGAAGGCCCGTCGTCCCTACGGGACGCTCAACTACGAGGACAGCCCGAAGCGGGTCATCCGCCGGCACAAACAGCGCTGGCGCGTTGAAAACGCCTACGCCGAGAAGAAGACGAAGCTGATGGCGCGTACCGGGTCGCGTGACCACGGCGTCCGCGTCTTCCTCTTCTGGCTCAGCACGCTCCTGTACAACGGCTGGATGCTCACCCGGAAGTTCCTCCGCGACGACTTCCCGAACCACCGACCGAAGGATCGGGGCGCGGTGGAGCTCACCACGTTCATCAAGAAGATCCTCCGGTTGGACTACGGGTAGCGCCTGAGTTCGCTCTCCGAGCTCGCAACTCGTGAGAGACATCACCGTCTGACGCCCCCTCTTTTTCTCGTTCGGCCGGTAGTTGCGGAGCTCTTCCCTCGTCGAGCGCGGTGACTGACTCGGGACTGCGCCGAGATCGTCGTCGGTCCGGGCCGATTCGGCGGTCGGCCCGGTTCGAAGTTCAACGTACTTCATCGTCCAAATCGAAGGTGATCAGCCGTTCAAGCACGGATCCTTCGTTGCGCAACGATCGCCCGTCAAGTCCCGAAATGAATCCATTATCGTGGATCTCGACTACAAGAGCCGTGCAGAGATGGGCAACGGCGAGGCTACATTCAACGCCAACTTTACTGGGCCTGTCGACGCATTCACGACACTTACTCAGAGCCCAGAGGGATTCAGTGACCGGGCAGGTGGAAGTCAGAAGATCAAGCTGAGCTTTAAGTTCGAGATGGACGAACCGGAGGCCATCGACGGCGACGAAGACGACGTACTCGCACAACTTGGTGAGGAACTCGACGGGACAAACATCACTGTCAGAGCGCAGGCCGGCGGACCGACGAACATCGAAGGTGACGACTCATGAGTATCCAACGAGACGAGGAACAAGGCGAGTCATTCGCCCTAGGAAGTAGCGTCTATGGTGGTCGTCCCACATTTGCGCTCGTGCGTGATGAGACAGGGAACGAGGCGACGATTACACTCTACGAGCTACTTCCGACCGAGCAGGCTGATGCACGGAAACGACGGCTGGAACGCCGTCGGCAGCTCTCATCAAAAACCCTCCCGCTCGAACAAATAATCAATAGAGAGACCAACGGCTCCGAAGAGTGGACATGGGACAACTGGGTTGGGGTAAAGGTAAGCAGGTTATCCGGGTCACGTCTAAGGAGTATTCTCCAGCTTATCGATGAGAGTCTTCGAGAAGCGGATATCAAGCCTGAGCAAGTTACGAGTACTGGATCAGCAACTCTCCTACTGCCCGAGGAAATTGGCGTCAGGCTTTCTTTGGGTTTTATTGGAATTAAGCCATTGCGGAGGGTTGATCGAATGAGAGATCTTGCTCGTGGAGTTGCTCGAATGAGTTTAGAGGAGTGCTATTACTGGAACGCAAAGTGCAGGTCTCCGAATAGCTCTGGTGGCGCGAAGGCACTACGAACACTACTGACCGAATAAATCATGTCTGACAATAATCGGCAATTTAAGATTCAGGACACGGTACCGGTGCGGACAATTGGGATTGAGACGGAAAGAGAAAATCTGGATTTCCAGCACCGGCCACCTCACAGATATGCCCATGTGTGGTTCGCTCCACGACCAACACCTGTATCTAGATTAGCTGTTTTAGCATCCGTACTCCCGGACTCTATTGATGATGACACCCTGTTGAACTGGATGGGATTTAAGCCATCCAATCGTAATCCAGACGATTCCATAGCGGAGCACGTACGTAACAAGAGACAAACCAAAGATCAGCGGAGTGGGTCGGAACACGAGCATTATGGCTACCGGAAAATTTGGCGGTACACCCCCTCTGACACTGAAAAAGATGAAATTCACAACTCATTAGAAAATACTTGGGACGGAGAGCTCCCAACGGTCCTCGACGCAACGGCGGGCGGCGGATCTATACCTTTAGAGAGTATTCGGTACGGACTCCCAACTATTGCTAACGAACTAAATCCAGTTCCTTCAGTGGTCCTCAAGGCGTTATTAGAATATACCAGGACAGATGTCGATCTAACAGACGACATCATCAAATGGGGGAATGAGATAGATAGCAGGGCACGAGAAGAATTACAAGAATTCTTCCCAGAGAGAGATGATGAGAAGATTCAGACATATCTCTTTGCCCACCGAGTCACCTGCCCAGATTGTGGGTTGAAAGTCCCGCTGGCCTCAAATTGGTGGTTGGACCGAAATCGGGGGAGTGGAAAAGCCGTCAGGCCCCGGGTCAATGATGAGAGCGATCATGTTGATTTCGACATCGTTGATATTCCTGAAGACGTAGAGAGAGACGAATTCAATCCCACAGATGGCACAATATCCTATAGTAAGATGACGTGTCCTCGGTGCCATGTTACTCTGGGAAGTGATTCTCTGAAAGAGAAACTTCAGGAAGACGATTTCGACTATCAACTTTATGCCATATATTATGACACGTATACATCGGGCGGGTGTGAATTCAGGAAGCCTGAGGAAAAGGACTTCGAGGCGTTTGAGAAAGCAACTGAATTTGCAGATTCAGATGTAGACATCTCTACTTCGCTAACGGAATCTATCCCATCTGGAGAAAAGACGACGGAGTTGCGTAGAAATGGGATGACTGAGTGGAGAGATCTTTTCACACCTCGCCAGCTTCTCACACACCACACGTATTGGCAAAAGTTCGAGGAGGTTAAACAAGAAATCCAAGACGAATACCCGGAACAACAGGCGGAATCCATCTTAGTCTATCTTTGTTTGGTTGCGGACAAGGCCCTCGATTACAACAGTCGGATGGCCCAATGGGACGCGAGCCAACCGAAGATTGGCCACATGTTCGCAGGATCAGATTTTGCCTTCTCTTGGTCTTTTGTCGAACATAATCTCACTGTAGAAGATCACGGATATGACTGGATGTTATCGAATATTGCAGAAGATGTCTATGGAGGTGTCCGAGAGCTATTAGAAAATTCAGACGCCCCGTCAGAGGTACTCCAAGGTGACGCGGCAGACCTATCGATCGACGATGGTGATGTTGATGCAGTAGTTCTTGATCCACCCTATTACGGGATGATAATGTATGCAGAGCTGGGAGATTATTTCTACGTCTGGATGAAGAAGTATCTAAAAGACATAATTCCAGATTTCTTCAATTCCACTCTAACCGAGAAAGAAGATGAGGCAGTGGCCAACAAATCTCGCTTTGAAGGAGTTGAATCAGACGAGCTGTCGAAGAAGGAACTGGCCCGTCGGGAATACGAGCGGAAAATGACAAATATATTTGAGGAGATGTACCGCGTCCTCAATCCCGGCGGCATCTTCACTATGATGTTCACGCACAAGGAAACGGAGGCGTGGGATACACTAACAAAAGCACTCATCGAATCTGGGTTCGTAGTTACTGCCTCACACCCAGTTAACACGGAAAATCAACACCGTGTTCAGCAGGCGGGAAGGAACAGTGCAGACAGTACCATTCTCTTATCAAGTGAGAAGCGGGACCTCCAGCGGTCCGAGCCGACTCTGTGGGAGGAAGTCAAGAAAGATACACAGGTTCGGGCTCAGGAGAAGGTCAAGCAATTAGAGTCCCAAGAAGCCGAGTTTACCAAGGTGGATATGATGTTGGCCTCATTCGGTCCAACGCTTGAGATATTTACCAAAAACTACCCCGTAGTTGATGATACGGGTGAAGAAGTCTCCCCTCAGACTGCCCTTGACGAAGCCAGAGGGGCAGTTCGGGATTATCTCATCGAGCAATATCTAAATGAAGGAATCCGAGATGTCGACGCCAAAACAGAGTGGTACGTCCTAGCTTGGTTCGTCTTTGAAGCTCAACGCTTCCCATATGATGAAGGAAGACGGTTGGCTGTTGGAGTGGGAGAAAACGTTGATAGCCTGAAAAAGGAGAACCGTATGTGGCGGACAAAAAGTGGAGACATAGTCCTTCGGCCGCACGGTGATCGCGTCCAGGACGTGAACAAGGCACCAGAAAATCGCTCGGGTCGAAAACCGGTAGACCCTGATAGCCTTTCGTTCTCGACCGCCTTAGACAAAGTACACGCCGCGATGCACATCTATGAAGCGAAAGGAGCAACAGAAGCGTGGAACTGGATGAATGATCGGAATTGTGGGTCAGACCCCTCATTCAAGGCAACTCTCGAAGGACTCCTGCGGGTGCTTCCCCACGACCACGACGACTGGAAACTAGCAAGAGACCTCGAAGCTGGCGAAACAGGTGAAATGCTGGATCTTGATTTAGACTCGTCAATATTTACCAACGATGAGGATGATGAAGATCGGCAGGGAAGTCTAAACGACTTCTAATCCTCTTGGAACGCTGAAAGAGGGGATTCCTCTTTCCGGCGTGCGACCTCATCCGGCCATCGTTCCTGAATCACGTTCAAGATTCGTCTCTCCCGTTCGTCAATCGTTGCTTCGTTCCACTCCTTGTTCTCGAAGATCTCGTTGAGCATCCGGAACTTGGACTCATCGAAGGCAGCTTTCTTCTTCTCGAAGGGGTCGTTCTGATTCCCGGCGTTATCCTCGATAGTCATCAGCGCCAAATTGCCCAGCCGGTCGCTGTTCTCGTTGATGGTCTCGTGGAGGTGCTCGGGGAACTCGTCTGAAACGGTCTGTGGCCAGACGTGCTCGATCGTGAAACGGTCGTCCTCGTTGTCGACGACCTTCTGCACCTCGAAGGGGATGTTCTCCCGTTCGCGTTCTAGCGAGAGTTCATACGCATAGAGCAGGTATCGAAGCTCGTTCTTCCGGTTGGAGTCGCTGTAGTAGGAATAGACGTCGGCGTCGTAGAGCGTGTCCATCAGGGTTTCATCGTCGCAGTAGTTGTGGACGTGGTCAGCGAGCTTGTCAATGACGTCGTCGACGGAACTCGGACTGATGTCCTCTGCCTGCTTGCCCGGTTCGTTGTAGTAGAGCTGTCGGGCCAGGGGATAGGCTCTTGTTCGCCCCGTATCAGCGGCTTTCTGCTCGATCAGATACGTTCGAACGATGAACGTCTCGATCTTCTTGAGGAGACGGACGAAGTCTGATTCCGAAATGAGGTCGCGGGTGTACTGGTCGTAGGCGGTGATGAGAAGGGGGTAGAAATTCCCGAGACGGCCTACGGCGTAGAGATTCTCCAATCGTGTCTCGATACGGGTACTGTCGATTCCGTCCAGCGTAACCAGTTCCCGAAGCCGCTGGAAGGATCGCTTCAGATCGTTCGTATAGTCGATGATCTCCTCGGCGAGGTCGCCGTTGTCCGTGGCAAACGCCTTCTTGACGTGCTCGAGGTGATTCTGGTAGTACCGTTTATCGTAACTCGTCGTCCAGTTCGCATCCCAGAGGATGAAGTGATACCGCTGGATTTGGTCTTCGTCGAGGCCGCTCCCGACATCGGTGTCGGTGATCTGCTCGATGTTCGAGTATATCTCGCCGAAGTTCTCTTGGACGATGTTGATGAGGCCCTCAGTCCGCTGTTCCTCGTCGTCCTCCCCGTCACGAGGTCCGTCATCGGTGACCAGCGCCAGCCGGTGCATCAGATAGCTCTTAGTGATTTCGAGGTCAGTGAGGCCCTTCCCCCGGTCGTTGACGGTCTGGAAGATCCGCGCGGCTTCGGCCCGCGATTCGACGACGTACGCGAGCAGGTCGAGGTTCTGAATCGTCGAATAGAGGTCGGTGTAGAACTCCACCGGGTCCTCGTAATCGGTGTTTTCCGGCGGGGCGTCCTCCAGTTTCTCACGGAAGAACGACTTCGTATTCGCCAGCCGGCGTTTCGAGGGTGTGTCGAGCGTGTACTCTGCTTCGGGGTTCGAGCTCTGTGTCGATTTTTCCGTGTCGATGACGTCCTCGAGGATGTACTTCTTGAAGAATTTCGCATCGTCGTCCTCCTGGAGCCGAAGTCGCTGCTGGTCAGAAGCAACGAGGTAGTTATCCAGGATGTCGACCGCGTACTCCTCTCTTCCGTGAGCGTGGAGCTGTTCCTGTAGCTCGAAGAGTAAAATCAGGAGTGTTGTGAGCCGTTGCTGTCCGTCGATGATTCCGACTTCATCGTAGAGCCCGTCATCTGATTCGTCCGAATCCTCGATCAGGAACGTTCCGATGTAGTGCGTCTTGTCGAGAGATTCGAGGAGGTCCTCCCAGAGTTCGCGGCGTTGCTTCTCATCCCACGAGTAGTTGCGCTGGTATTTCGGCACGTAGAACAAGTCACGACCGGGAACGAGGTTTTTGAAGGGTTTCTTCCCAGTTTGCATGAAACACACCTCCAAGCGGCATCGCAAAAATTCTGTGCTGCTTTATCAAAATGTACCCACTCTTTATGTTGTGGAGCAGGCATACGTCAATATCAGATGGCTAGGTCCCTCCGTGACTACGACTGGCAGTCTATCTACGAAAGCCAGCCCAGCAACGACGCAGCTCATCTAATCAAGGAGTTCTACGTCCCGGCGCTCGAACGAAGCGTCCAGTACGACCGGATTGCAGGCTACTTCGATAGCGGTTCTCTCGCTGCTGCTGGGAACGGAATCGAGGCACTCGTAGAAAACGACGGCCGAATGCGACTCATCGTTGGCGCACAGCTTCAACCGAAGGATCGACCTGTGCTGGAAGCACTCGCCGACGATCTCGACGAGAACCTGACGGGCTTGGATGACGAAACTCTCGATCAGCAGCTCCAGCTGCTCGCCTGGCTCCTTCGGGAGGATCGACTCGAGCTCAAGATCGCGGTCCCCAGCCGCGGGGAGTGGGGTATCTTCCACCCCAAAGTAGGCATCTTCCGAGATGAGGACGGGAACTGGATCTCGTTCGAAGGGAGCATCAACGAGACGGCCGGCGGCTGGACGCGGAACTACGAGCGGTTCAAAGTCCACCGCTCGTGGGACGACGGTCAAGCCCCCTACGTCGAAGGCGACCGAGAGTCGTTTAAGCAGCTGTGGCAAGACGAGCACGCCTACGTCGACGTCTACGATCTTCCGGAGGCCCTGAAAGAGGAGCTAATCGACTGGAAGGCCCCCGACAACGACGTCGAAGTCTCCCAAATCGTCGAGAAACTCCGCGAACCAGAGGCCCCAACTGACGGCGACAAAGGCCGGATCCTAGCCGATGGGGCACAAGCCCCCGGCGGCCTCCAACTCGCCGAGGAAGCGAGCACGATCGATCCGTGGCCACACCAGCGAGTTGTCTCCGATACGGCAGTCAACACGTATCCGAACTCCTATCTCCTTTGCGACGAGGTCGGCCTCGGGAAAACTATCGAGGTCGGCCTAACACTCTCCCGCCTCGGTCTGACTGGCGAACTCGAGAACTCACTCGTTCTCACACCAGCGAGTCTCGCCGTCCAGTGGCAAGAAGAACTTTGGGAGAAGTTCAACATCAACGCCTATCGGTACGATCGAGGGAGTGACTACGATTACGCCTTCATAGATTCCTTCGGCCAAGAGCATCCAGTCCCGGGGACGGGTGACCTGGACATCAATGCGGATCGGCGGGACGAGGCGTGGACGAACAGCCCGCTGTGGCGGTTCGCACACACTCGGAAGGATGACCCGACGCCGACTGTCATCATCATGTCCTGGCACACAGCGCGACTCACAGGCCGGTGGGACCAAGTCGCGCCAGCTGACGACGGAACCGCCCGGACGAGGGACGACATCCCGGCAAGCTGTCGCGGACGCAACCCGGACGGTCGTGAAGGCGTCTGGGACGCAGTCGTCGTCGACGAGTCACACAACGCACGTCGTGGGAGTAACTTCTACAATCTCCTCGAACGGCTCCGCGATCACACTCACTGCTACTACCTGCTCACTGCGACCCCGATGCAGCTCCACCATCGCGAACTCTACGATCTCCTGACCCTCCTCGATATCCCCGAGGCGTGGGATGATCGCGACCGATTTGTCGAATTCTTCGAGACCCGCCAGGCGCTGTCGACCGTTATCGAAGGCGGAGCCGATCTCTCATCCCGGACATCGAGTGATCCGTCACAGGCGACTCTCAATGGGACATTTCAGGATCGGTTCAATTCCTCGATAGAGTACGCGGACGTTGTCCTCGAGGGGATCGTCGACGAACTCGGGCTGGAGGACCAAGGTCGAGGCGTCGCGAAACAGCGGCTTCTCCAGGCGTGTAACTTGGCACGAGGGTATGGGCAGGAGTACGACGACTACCGACGGAAGGTGGACGCCGCGATTGAGGAGCAAATCGATCCGTTCGGAGCGGATGAAGATACCAAGCTCAAACGGCTGCTGTATCCGGAATCAATCCTGAATGAGGAGATGATTATTTCCTCACGAAGCGACCGTCTCGACGCCCTCGACGAACTCAGCGAGGACGGCTGGAAGGTTCTCCAAGACGTACTTTCGTGGGCAACCCCAGTCGATGCCTGCATCCACCGCAATACCCGGGATACCCTTAGGAAATATCGCAAAGCAGGGCTGCTCGAAGAAACGGTCCCGACCAGAAAGCCCGAGCGACGGCGTATCGAACTCAACGAGCAAACCCGTCGGGTGTATGATCGAATCGACGAATACACCCGAACCTTCTACAAGAAGGCACAGCAGTCAACAGAGACGGAAGCCCGCGCCATTGGGTTCGTGATGACGACGTATCGCCAGCGGCTTACTAGCAGTGTATACGCGATTTCACAGAGTCTCTCTACCCGGTTAGAGAAACTTCGAACGCAGCGGAAGGTGCTCGAACGCCGAAAACGAATTCGGGACGACCAGGATGAGGATCGGCAGGCGGCCCTAGACGCACTTAGCGAATACAGTGAAGACGAGATCGCCGAGTTGGAGGACGCCGGCGAGGACGTGCTGAATGTCGATCTCACCGAACTCGCACCGAGTCTTACTGACGAGGGGATCAATCTTCTCAAGGAGGAGATCGAGGAACTGGAGTCGTTCATCCAGGAGGTCAAGCAGGTCGATGACGACCCGAAGATGGATCAGCTGTACGAGGACCTCGACATGCTCGATCGGAAGGGACGGAGTCGAATCATCGTCTTCACGCAGTACAAAGACACGATGCACTTCGTCCGCCAGCAACTGCGGTGGAAGTACGGCGAGAATATCGCCTGTTACTCGGGCGACGGCGGCGAGATGTACGATGAAGAAGCAGACGCCTGGCGAAACGTGGGGAAGGAACGTGTCAAGCGAGAATTCTCCGACAACGACGGAGAGGTCGATATTCTCGTATGTACGGACTCTGCAAGTGAGGGGCTGAACCTGCAGGAATGCGGTGCGATGATCAACTATGACCTCCCGTGGAATCCGATGCGAGTGGAGCAGCGGATCGGACGTATCGACCGCATCGGTCAGGAATACGACGACGTCTACATCCTCAACTACAGCTACGAGGACACCGTCGAATCAGATATCTATGACCGACTAGACGACCGGATCGGTCTGTTTGAGTACGTCGTTGGCGATATGCAGCCGATTCTATCCAGTGTCGGGTCGAAGATTCGAGAGGCGACGATGGTAGAAGGGGCGAAGGCGGACAGCGAGGAGTATGAAGAACTCGAACGGGATATCGACCAAGATATCGAGGAACAGCAAGGTGAGGACGACCCAGTAGAGCTCAAGGATTCACTCGCAGAGGTCGACAGCGACCGACCACTACGTGAACAGGTTATCCAAGAAGCGCGTCTGGACGCTTGGGAAACCTATTCCCATCCTGATCTCGGAAAGGTTGGGAACCCGAGTGAAAACCGAGACCCCGTCTTTACCGTAGACGCCGCCAAGGGAGTCTTCTTGGAGAACGAAACGCTCACCGAGGCGGGGATTCAGTTTGATCCACTGTCGCAACTGGATTTCGAATTCGACCTCACTGAACCGGAAGACGCAGAATACATCTACTGCCTTCAGCATCCGGGAGACGCTCCCATTACAGCGGAGGAAAGTGAGGATACCCTCGCTGCGAGCATCGCAAATCAGCACCAAGGAATCGGTGTAACCTTCGACCCCGATACAGCTGACGAGTACCCCTCACTCCGATTCCTCGCTCCGGGGAGTCCGTTGTTCAACTGGTTAGCAGCGACGCTCGTCGAAACGTCGGATCGGTTGAATCTCACCCAATCCGCCTGTACTACGAATTCTGACGGAGAAATAGTCGGAACCGCTGAGAAGCCGTGGGTTGTGACCGGGTGGGCCGAAGAAGATGCTGCGGACACGTCGCTCGTCCAGCTTACGGACGGTGGCTCAGTCGAGGACCGGTCAGAGACGGTAGAGTTCCTCAATCAATGGGCGCAGGAATTCATTGAGAACCGCACCAGGTCCTCGTAGCTCGGGAGATTAGAGGACATTTGCGATCCGCTCGGGAGACGCGACGGTGAGTGACCCCTCCAAGGCACCTTGGTCTTCGTATGCTTCTACCCACTCGATTGCAGCGTCAATCTCATCTTCAGGGACAACAAGAACCCGTTTGAAACCCGACGCCCGGTAATCCTGTAGCTGGTTCAGTGCGTGACTCCCGTTTTCGGCGATAGCCTCCATCGTCTCAACCTCGACGATCAAGTTCGCGCTCGTGGAATCAATCGAAATGATATCGGGTTCCCCGTTGACTCCGTCGATTACGCCCTGAGGACTCGTTGATGCGGCTCCGTCTGGGTCGATATGGGAGACGTACAGATGCGCTTCGTCACTCGTCGCTTCTTTGACTGCCGAATACGTCTTGCGGAGAGTGTCGTTGTGATCGCTCTCTTGACCAAACAGCCACCCGCCAAGTGTTGCACCGACGACTGCACCAGCTGGACCGCCAGCTGCCGCCCCGATGGCACCGCCGATGGCCCCACCACCGAGCTGATTCTTACTCTTGTCGTCCATAGACAGACCACTTTGCTGGGGATCCAAAAAGCTACGCTAACCAAGGTGAAAGTATAGTTCCCAGTAGTTTCGAGTCTGGCTGGAATAGCAATTAACGTCGGAGTATAGTTAGATCGTCAATAGATAGATTATCGCCCAAGTCTACTACCTCCTCGCGAACCGCCGAGGGATTCTCGAAGTATCGAATACATTACGATACAGCCCAAGATCACGAGTATACCGCCACCGAAAGCGTAGATTACAGAGGAGACTTGAAATGCGGAACCGAAAATTGGTACAGAGGGAGGAACTAGTGAGAGACCGATTCCAGCCGTAATAAAGAAGAAGCCGCCAATTATCGCTGAAATCGCGAGTGCGATCCCGACCAGTTCTTCGGGGAACTTCATCTGTTCAATAGAGTCACAGACATCACCAAAGAGAATTCTGGTGGACAATTACAATATGACACTGCGAAACATATCTTGATGACCATCTCTGGATGGCAAAGAAACGTATGTGAACTGTTCTACGACGCCTTTATTCTGCATCCAAGTCTCGTGCATCGAGATCGCCGTTGAGATACTGTTCTCCCTCACTGGTGATATCGTAGACACCATTACCTAAGTGGAGGAGAAGTCCGTAGGTGACGAGTGTTTTGCACCGAGCGTTGATGTGTTGGCGAGAAAAGCGAACGCGGTCACTGTCAGCCATTTTCTTCGGGGTATCAGGTCCCTCCTCGGAGAGATGCTCTAGAATCCGATCATCAGCTCGAGACATCCAGTCCGCATCAAAGCGCATAATCGCTTGTGGTTTCGCCGGTGCTATCCCAAACGCGCTAAGTCAAGCAGAAAAGCGACGAGATTCTGCAGTTGACTCATAACCTTTTAAATTGCTTCCATCCTAAGCATAGAGCATACCGATGCATTCCCCACCACCAGACAGTCCGGACCGAACGAGTGACCGCCTCGTTGAAATTATTGAGACACTGGAAAGGCGTGGGCTCGAAGACGACGACTATAATTTACAGGATTGGGTGGACGTCGATGCACTATTACAGCTCCTCACCTCATCAAAGGGAGACGTCTCGGTTCGGTTTACTGTTCAGAACGTAGAACTCATCGCGACACCCGACGACATTCGAGTACCGGCCGAGGGTTCTTCGAACCCAGACGAATCATAGAACACCCAGCATCGGAAGCCATAGAAGTACGTACCCCCTCCCACACCTAGAGTGAGAAATGACGCCCAGTTTCCAAATCATACGAATTAAGGATCTCTTTCCGATTATTGACGGCAGATGAGAGGTTTGTATCGTCCGATACGGAGGTGGTCGATTGCCTTCTCCGGACTTCTACTTTTCATCTGTACGCTTGGCTGGGTCCTTATCGATGGAGACGATGCCGTAGTCGACTTTCTCGAAGTAGCACTACCAGCCACAATCGGGATTTGTTTGCTTATCGGCGGGATTTGGCTCGAACGAACTCACCAAGAGTCCCGAATCAGTCAACTGGCACTCTGGACAGGTGGTGGGGCGATCACTGGTGTTGCGGTTATTATCTGGTTCATTTTCGTTATCTCGCTCGAACATAATCCAGCCGCTGAGCCGGGGCAACTCGCCCTCAATGGAGCAGGGATTTTCATGGCAGCAGGCATCCTCCTGGGCTACTACGCAACTGGTTTACAGCAGCGCGAACGGGAGCTGGCGCAGTCTGAGGCACGGTTCCGAGCATTGACGGAGAACTCGTCGTTGGGCGTCGTGACTATCGACGAGACGAGCACAATACGGTATGCGAACGACGCTGTCAACGAACTCTTCGGATATGAACAGTCAGCAATAGTTGGCGAACCACTAACGAAGCTAATGCCCGAGGAGTTGCGGGAATCGCATCAGAATGGGCTGGCCAAATATCTCTCAGAGGGGGAACAAACGTTCGACTGGAACGGACTCGAGGCAAACGGCCTTCGCGCCGACGGAGAGGAATTCCCGATCGAGATTAGCTTCGGGGAGTATCCTATTGACGGGGATCATCTCTTTACGGGGATCATTCAGGACGTCTCAGATCGGAAAGTGGCAGAGCAACAACTCCGTAATCACACCTCGAAGGTGACACAGCTCCACGAGCTCGCTACCGAAATCACTAGAGCGGACTCGACGACAGCGATACGTCAACACGCTGCTGACGGCGCAGTCAAGTTATTCGATGCTGATGTCGCCCACCTCGCAGTAGTAGAAGGTGACCAACTGGTTCCGGTCACCAGTTCAAACCCTGGTAGTGTAGATGGTTATGACCCGGTACCAACCTCCTTCGGATACGCCGGGGAGAGTTACCAATCGAACACGGTTGTCCGGGTCGACGACCTCGGGGAGACTCGGGGGGTTACGGCGTCGCCAATCCGCGATGGTGGAGTACACCCCGAACCACAGGTCAGCAACGACCCTCTCGCATTGTTGAGTATTCCGCTCGGAGAATATGGTGTACTACAGGTGTTTTCGTTTGAGGCGAACGCGTTCGCCGAGCGCGACGAGGAAGTCGCGGAGATGTTATCGACTCACGTCGTGACAGCTCTCGAGCGACTGTCCGCAGAGACGACGATTCGGCGAGAGCGTGACCGGCTGGAGGAATTTGCCGGTATCCTTTCGCACGATCTCCGGAATCCGTTGAACGTCGCCCGAGGACGGCTCGAATTCATCGATAGCATCGATGACAGTGAACACCTCGACGCTATAGAGCGCGCGTTAGACCGTATGGAACGCCTCATCAAGGATATGCTCACACTCGCTCGACAGGGAGAAGCAGTCGGCGAGACAGAGACGATCTCCCTCAATACTCTTACTAAGCAAGCTTGGCAAAACGTTGATACGGACACTGCGACGCTCAACGTCAAGACGGATCTGCGTCTCAACGCTGATCGCAGTCGCCTCCTCCAAATGTTCGAGAACCTCTATCGAAACGCGATCGACCACGGCGGCGAGGCCGTCACGATTCGTGTTGGAAGCCTTGAGAATGGTGATGGCTTCTTTATCGAAGACACAGGACCAGGGATTTCGACGTCCGATCGCGAAGATGTGTTCGAGAGCGGGTACACAACAAACCAAGACGGGACGGGTTTCGGGCTCGCGATCGTCAGCCGAATTGTGGAGGCCCACGGTTGGTCGATCGAGGTCACCAATGGCACAGACGGGGGCGCTCGCTTCGAAATTCGGACGTGAAATCCGCTACACAACCACGCTGAAATAGGCCAGTCAGCAGGATCGTACGTTGTGTCGCTCACTGTCGATTCCGTCGAAGTAGTACTGGACACCGTCACCCAATTTTGAGAGCTTAATTATTTGATGAATGAGAATTAATCACACAATGGGATGGTGCGCTACTGCACGAACCCAGATTGTCGTCGATACGACCGCGCGCTCCCCCGCGACGCTGGTCCCTGCCCGGACTGTGGCACCGCAGAACTGCGGATTGATGTGGATATCCCCCTCCACGTCTGTTCAGCCTGTGGCACCGCAAATGCCGGGGCGACAGGAGATTGCTGGTCGTGTGGAGCTTCACTCGACGACCAGGTTCGCAAACTCTGACCAAACACAGACGTACAGATCAGTCGGGTCATCAACCACGGCCCGGTAATTACTAACAAGTTTCCAGCATTATACGCAATTGATGACGGACTGGCGATGGGTGACTGACACTGGCGCGGTGGGCGAAATGCCCGTCAGAGTCCTTCCAAATAAACAGGCCGAGTTCCTTGATCTTGATTTCTTAGAGGCCGTTCAAGAGGTCCAAATTAGATATGAACAGGCGGTCAAGACACGAATTGCTCCAGGCGACATGTGTATCTTTACCGCCAGAATTAGTGATATCAACACCGAGACGGAGCCAACGATAATCACGGTGGAAGTGCTGGACGCCGAGTTCATCCAGCAAGATGAGGAGAATCGCACCGAGATTGATGAAATGATGGAGCATCTTGATGAAGCACGTCAGCGACGGCAGGAACAACGGGCCAACGAAACCTGTGACAATTGTGCTTCAATTGAGAGCGACACCCGATTGTCTGTGGAGCGAAAGCAAGGGGGACGCGATCTACATTACTGCGCACAGTGTGGTCGGTTGCTCTCTACCGAAGAGTATCAAGAGTGGATAGAGATTCACGATTAGCTCGAATTGAGAAATCCGTTAGTGACAACGGCGACTCATCGGCGATCAGATTGATCCCGAAACCCTCCTCGGCTTCAAGCACGTAGTCAACATCTTCTTCCAGCATCCCTACCAGCGTTTTTCGACCCCTCGAGAAGTAGAGGACAGAACAACCGATGATCGACACGGATAGCCCACATTCGTTCGAGCAGCTCCGCGACCAATTCGAAGACGAGTGCGTCCTCACCGCGCTTGATCGAGCAGACTCTTCAGAGGGCGAGACCTTGGAGGTTCTCTTCCTCGATAATGAGTCTGGCCGTATCTACCGAGTCCTCAACGCAACTCGTGGCGCACCTGACTCAGGCTGGTTCGTCATCGCCCTCGCAGGACCGAACCCTCAAGACGGTTTCGAGCGCCAGCGTCGCATCCACGACTCCGACACCCACCGAGTCCTCACCACCCAGGTCAAGAAGAACGACCAAGAAACGGGAACTCGATCTTCAGAACCTTGCTCCGAAACACCCGAATAGCGTTCTCGACTTACAGAACGCCCTCAAGAGCATCGTCAGCCAGCACAAGCATAGATTAGCGATCAGAGACGTGGGCGTTTTTCACTCCCCTGCCAGCAGGTGGAGGAATCGCATCGTGAGTTCACACTCCACCGCATCGGCCAGGGACGCATCCGACTCGTCCCCAACGCTGCCTCAGAGTACTGACCGACGTGACGAACGCGCTCGTAACGAAACGATGGATGTCGCGCTCCTCAAGCAGGGCGGCATCTACTCAGTAACCGGCGAGTCCGGGGAGACCTACACTATCGACCTCATCGACGAAACGTGTACTTGTCCGGATTACCAAGATCGCGATCCAGAGGGCGGCTGTAAGCACGTCCGACGTGTCGCTATCGAAGTTGAAGAAGAGACGGTCCCCCGCCCCGACGGGAAACTCCCGTCATCGGCACTCACCACATCAATCCAAGAGGACGACGACAGCGACGTCCGTGAGGACGCTGACTACCAGCAGGCAGAAGCCGCCATCATCGACGCCATCCAAGACCGCGAGGAAGAAATCGCCCGGCTTCAGTCAGAGATTGAGGCGCTCGAATTCGTCACCGACACGCTCGAGGCCATCCGCAACCCTGACGAGGACTTTAGTCTCGACGCGATTCGAGACCAGCGATAGATTACCTACAGCTCCACACCTATGAATTCGTCCACTCACCACGATCGAACGGTAACCATCGACGTGCAGATTCCCCTTGGTGCAACAGAGGACCTCGACGAATCAATTCCAGCCGACATCTACCCCGACTGGCTTCAAGAACGCCTCAATGAGGCGCTCTCCGATCTCTCTGCCACCCCTGATCATCCCGGTGTTCTCGGGGTCGACGTCGACGCCATCACGGTAACCGAAGTCACGAGGCACGAATCGGGCCCCGCTTACCGCCCCAAGTAACTACTATTTCGAGCCCAATTTTTTCTCCTCCGTTACAGAGGCGAAGAGGTTTCAAAAACAGATGACAGACAGCACTCGAGACGAGGACGCCGTTGCCTCGCTCCTCGTCCCTGACGACACCTCACAAGTCGCACTCATTGATCTTTTCGACACGCTGGAACGTGCCGGCTTTGGTATCGCCCTCCGCGATGGCTACGACTCCCAAGACGCCATCGCGTACGACCTCACCACGACCAATTCGCTCAACGACATTGTTCCTTCTCCCGGCTCGCCCGAAGACTACGAAGCTGCCTATCGAGAGATGCAAACATACATCCTCAGTGGCCCAGCCTTTGAAGCCGCTATCACCGTTCTCGCAGCCCATACGGCAGTCGCAACGCAACACCTCATCGACGGCGAGCGCGCAGATCCAGACATCGACGATCTAGATGAACGCTCACTCGAGTCGGCAATCTCTGAAACCGAGACGCAGATCACTGATGCCCTGTACGAACGGGCCCTAGAGAACGTGGAGGTCGACGTATGACGTCTGAAAAGAACACGCCGGTTCCGATGGCCTGCCCAGAGTGCGGCGGCCGGTCGTTCTCTTGGATCATCGAAGAAGTCCAGTTCGGCGACATCCAGAAGTACGAGAACGATACTTTCGAAGAGGTCGGTATGAAGCGCGGTGAGGTTGTCGGAAGTGACGTTGAAGAGGAAGGCGTCTACTGTACGAATTGCGATGAGCGCCGCGATCGCGACGAGCTCGTTCCTGCCGACGAGGAGACCGCCATCAACCAAGAGAGCGCGTGATTATCCCTTTCATCCCGTCGCCGGAGTAGTCCTGACTCACCAACACCCCCGGACTTCCGTCGTAACCTGATCCGATACTATGTCCAACGCATCCACCACGCCATCCGACGACACCGATTCGGCCGCACCGTTCACCACTCTCAGCCGGCTTGCGTACGCCCACATGACGCACGCCCCACTCCACGAACGCTATATGCCCTCGGGCAACTTCGAGGCTGTCGGCAAGCCCGGCGAATTCGGTCCGGTAGACCCCGAGACTGGGGCTGAATACCGCGCTCTCGGTGGCCTCAATCATCAGTACAACCGCGACTACAAGGTCGGTAGCTCATATCCAAAGACAGTCTTCGTTTACGCCGAGGATGCCTCCGGTGAATCCCTCTCCCACAATGCACTCGAAGCCATCCTTGATGATCGGAATCTCTGGTCGGATGCGCTCACTCCCGTCCTCCTCCCGAAAGGTATCGAAGAAGACCAAGCAACCTGGTACTCCACGTTCCAATTCCGTCCCCCGGAGCGCGCACCGAGCCTCCGCCGGGTCAAGCGCCAGCTCGACCGCGTCTTCGACAACGCCGAGATCTATCACGAAGGCCCATTCCTCGATGTGCGAATCTGGCACGAGTAGCCACACCACCTGTTGTTTTTCACCCCATCTGAAGTGAGGTGCACAAAATGCGATCGTTCCTTCCACCGTCAGAATTCGATCTCTCGGATCTCCCCGAGAGACTCGATGTCGAACAACAGATCAAGAACCGACAAGGAGTCCATATGGCGTTTGCGACGACAGCCCTCACGGTCGACATACTCGGTCGTGATCAAGGCGAACGCCACGATGCCCTGAAGGGACTCGTCCAAGCGTGGGACTACATCGCCCGCCAACACGGCGAGGACGTCCACGTCGAGTACACCGGGAAGCCGTGGCAGTCGCTCAACATCAATGTCATCGATCGCCCCGGCGAGCCCGAAGCAGAAGGCGAAATCACCCAATACGGTGTGCTCAACACGGAACGAGACATCCTCCTCAAGCTCGGTCAGTTCGGCCCGACACTCACAACGAACCGTGAGAAGGCGGCCAAGCAGGCACAAGCGGACAGCCACCTCGAACTCGTCGAGGTCACGAGTATTCCGCTCGATCAAAGCCTCTCGCACTAACTAAAAGTGAGTATGACCTCAGAACCCCAGCGCCAGCTTCCCACCGAAACGTCCGACGCCGTCTCCGCACACATCGCCGCCAGTGAAGAGGCCAGTGACCTCACCTTCCAAGACGCCATCGAGGCACTCCGCGAAGGGATCGATGGCTACGGGGACCGGGTTCACGCAACCGCCGAAGTCCTCCGCGCCGTCGACGACCTCGGAGTTCCGAACAACATCCTAACCCACCCCCGCATCGAACAAGGTATCTGGCGATACAGCCACGACGCAGACACCGTCCGCCGCGAGATCGAGATCACCATCGAGCGCGAGGCAGACGACGACATCACCGTCGACGAGATTGTCGCCGCGTATCGCGTCGCCGCCGCCCGTCTCGACACGCCTATCGACGTGGACTAACCCACCACGTCCAAATCCGCTAGTAGCCCCGCGGGGTGTCAAACCAGGCAGCTCTCTTCTCAAGCCCTCCATGACAGTCATCGTCATCAACATCAAAGAAGAGCGAATCGACTCCGAAGATCAATCCCCCTCAGACGTTCTTGAGTCACTCCTCATCCCCTCCAAATCGCCGGACGATGATACTGTCGGTCCCGAATACGTCCAGAAACTCCTCCGTCAGCTTCCGTCCGACGCATTCCAAATCCGGCAATCAATTCACGAACCGGACTGGGGATTCGGAGAGCCCTGTCCCATCTGTGGGACCGAAGCCCTGAGCGCCATGACGGTCAGCGAAGACATTTACAACTCGAGTCACGGCGAGTTCGAGTACGTCAAGACTGGCGACGCGAACGGTCCCGTCCTCTCGGTTATCTGCCCCGAGTGCCGGACGTACCTCTCGCACGTCCCGTACCAAAATCTGACCACCTGACCGATGGCATCCATCGACACCGATCCCGACATTACCGTCGGATACTCACGGCTCTCGCCAAACGCCGTGTGGTGCTTCTTCGACTAGATCCACGATGTCCCGAATCTGACCGCCGCCGAAAAACAGGAAGAGGCGTGGGAGGCCCTTCTCGACGGTGACCGCCTCGGAATGGCAGTCGTCGATACCGTCGGAATGCCGTTCCTGAGTCGAATCGCCGTCACACCGAACGCGCGACGGATAGGCGTCGCGACCGCAATTCTGGACCGGCTCCAAGACGAGTATTTGTGCCTCCGCTGTCGCGTTCACAAGGAAAATCTGGCAGGTATCAGACTCGTCGAATCCACCGGGATCCACCGGAAACAGGAGGGCCGCCACGGCGACCTCCGGTGGTACGATACACAGGTCAACGACGTCGAAAAGGGAGACCAACTCAACACGGAGAGCGACACTACCGCGGTATCCTCGACGTCCGCTTCAACGGCGTCCCGATCAGGAGGTAACCGATGATCGACCACGACACCCGTATCAACCCCGACTGGACCGTTGCACAGCTCCTCGACCTCTACGACGGCCATACGTACGAGACGAAGCACGACCATCCTGACCGCTTCATCTGCGACTTCTGCGCCGCTGGCGTCGCCTATTCGAGCACTCCTCGTGTCGCACAGTACGTTACCGACCGCGTCCTCAATCCCGACCATCCCGTCGGGCAGTCCAAAATACGTGAGCATCCCGGGAAGCGGCCGCTCACGCCACTTGCGACCTACTGCGAGGACTGCGCCGCGCGACGTCTCTACTTTCCGTGTGAGGGCTTCAATGAGGCTCGAGTGTTCTTCACTCTCGAAGAGGATCGCACGATGTCGAATCCCGAGGTTACGGACGTCTCGTCGGCCGACGACGGGATACCCTGGAACCCCCGTGAACTCTCCGAAAAGATTACAGGCGTCCCTTGGGAGGCGAACGCCATCCTTGCCGGGGATGAACTCTGGGGGCCCGAAAATATGGTTGCCGTATTTCTCTCGATGGGTAGTGGCGTCGACATCCGCGAACTCGTTAAGTGGGACGGCTCACTCGATCCGCAAGTCCTCGGCCACGCACGCCGTGAGTATCGTGCGTTCACTCGGAAGATGCTCGAGAAGAGACAGACTCGAACTGCGTTCCGTGACCACGTTCGCGGAGACAACTGACATATGGCACTGCCGGGAGGTGGAGTTTTTTCGTCGCCGATAGACAGCGAGCGCCTCTTATGACCGACTCAACCAGAACTCCTCAAGCGCAGCTCACGGAGCTCGACTACAAGGGGCACGTCCTCGAACAACCTCCTGCGGAACGAATAACAGCTTCCGTGGAGACAGCCGAAGACCTCTACGCGGCAGACGAAGGCGACCTTCTCTGGATCGATGGCACCGAATACGCGGTCGTCAAGCGAAACTTCGGGATCTTCCACAGTCCGCTCTCGGTCGTCGGCGAAGACGGCACGCAAGGGCGGCTCATCGGAGGCACCATCAACCAGCAGTCGTCGATAGCCGGCATCGCGTGGACACACGACCTCCCCGGAGACGACGACGATCGCGCCCCGCAGCCGAGTGACTTGCTTGCGCGGTTTGACCGCGTCTACCGCCTCGAGGAAGACCGCCTCGACTGTCTCCACGCCTGGACGCCCGATAGCGACCATCGCGTCTGCCCAGCGTGTGAAGAACGCAGTGGCGAACCGATACGTATCGAACAGCAGGCCGGCAAGGCCGTCGAACTCCGGCAGTGTACGAACACCGACTGCCAACACATCTATCGGTACGTTCGACCCTTCCCGGAACCGGATACCGCAGCCCTCCTCATTTCTACGGGCACAGTGGACTCTCCCGTGCTCGGATCGGGATACACCACGAGTAAAACCGTCGACGAGTATGAACTCTCAGGAGTCTTCCGCTGTACCGAGCAGGACGATTTCAAGTTTCCCGTCGAAACGAACCGTGGTCGTGACGACGGCTTTTACTCAGCCTCTGAAGTCGCCGCGTTCTGCAACCCAAAGCTCGATCACGACGATCCCGACGACCGCTTCGGTACCGTCACCGTCGACACCAACGACCACACTGGGGGAACAGTCGTTAGCTGGCGCGACGCACCAGGAAGTCAAGCGAAGATGACCGTCGAGTTTCAGGAGCTCGTCGACGGAACGAGCTCACCCATGCCGGACTACGACCGCGCTCTCGACTGGAACCACAACCGAGACGCGTTCACCGCAATTGTTGATCAAACTAACCCAACCCAAAAGAGGGTGTCCATATGATCCACTAAAGTCAGTAAGTTCCCCCAACGCCCAGAGCAATCATCTAAGCTGCTTCACTTCTCCATAGTCAACTATTCTCAAACCTTCCCATTTCAAGAATTCATTCAATTCATCTATAATTTGTTCTCTGTTTTCATCACTTCCAACATAATTCCTAGGATGGGCTAACTTCTCAATTACAGACACTATGTTAGATGGGTCCTCGTTATTAAGTTCTTTCAACTTTTCAAATATTGTATTTTTTCTTGCACCCTCAAGGTCTATCCCTCTTTCTTTAGCCTCTACTGGAAATGTTGCAATATACTCGTGTATGCTACCCTCTTTCGCATCATCCCAATCGATCTCAAAATTAATTCGCTCAAAGAGCTGTTTAATTTCTGTCCCTTTCTTAGTTCTCCCGATGACGTCGGCGATATAGTCTAGGGTCTCAGGATCGAATTTCTCTAAATCATCGCTTGAGATTGGTTGTGTACTATTCTTTAAAATCTCTTGGTAGAGTTCTTCAGCAACTTCAGAGACAGAAGATGAGTTTCCAGAGATTAGATATCGTTTGCCTAACAATGTATGATGTGACTGCACCTCCGTTGGTGAAATTTCATAACAAATAGGAAGTATGACTTTATTCGATTCGGATACATCCCGTTGAATTAATGAATTTAATTCCTCTTGTGTCCAACTCTTTTCAAAGAATGCTTCAGAAAGTACGACAATACCATAGTCAGAATTGTTTAAACCGCGTTCTATTTCGCTCGGTATATGATCACCGACAGAGAGTTCAAAATCATCATACCATACGTTCAATCCCAAGTTCTCTAACTCATTAGCGAGCGGTTCAGCAAAATCCTCTTTGTCTTCACCTGCGTGGCTTATGAATGCATCCCACATATTTGAGCTATATGCTACTTTGCCGTTCTATGAGTTAAATATTCGTTAGTGGGAGAGACATATCCTGCGTTATTTATCATAACCTCAATAGTAAGTGAGATAGAGAAGTTCAGATGATCTATCTCTCAGCGCATAATGCGAGTCAACCTCACAGCCAAGCAGACTGGCGTCCAAAGCAGGACACAAACGACAGTGGTTTTTACAATACATCAACTAAACAATATGAGCTAATAACCTAAGACACTGATACGATAGAGATGACTACCCAACAGGCGGGAGAATATCAGCTTTTAATTGTTCTATGAAATCATATTAGTCGATCAGGACTATCTGATACACAAGTTTACACCCGATAGTTAATGCGGTCACACGAACAACCGGTAAGTACGACGCGAACAGCGATGGCCACAGAGAGTACATTCGAGGAGGACGTCATCCACCTCTGGCGAACGCTCCGCTCCGTCGTCCTCGCACTCGTATTCATATTCAGCGCGATCATTACCAGTCTCATCGTCGGCTATGTGGGCATCGTCGTTCTCGATCAGGCCTCCCCAGTTGCCCAGCAGTCAGAGACGGCACGCTTTCTCGCTTCCGTCGCATTTAGTGAACTCGGATACGCGATCTTTGTCGGTGGTCTCCTCTACTGGAAAGCGGACCTCCTCCCCACAGGCCTTCGCTTCCGTCGTCCGACCCGCCGCGACGCTCGCTGGATACTCGGCGGCATTCTCGTGATGATTGTCACCGAATACGTACTCACGTCCCTCTTCGCGTTTTTCAACGCTCCAACCGCACAGAACGCGGCCGCGATCGAGGCCATCAAACACGCCTCCCTCCCTATGTTCGGCGGGCTCATCGTCGTATCCCTTCTCATCACTGGACCCTGCGAGGAAATCCTGTTTCGCGGCCTCATTCAAGGGTATCTCCGCAGGTACTTCTCGGCCATCGGAGCAATACTCCTCGCCAGCCTCTTTTTTGCGAGCGTACATCTCTTCGCCCTGCAGGATTCTTTGAGCGGCATCCGAAACGTCCTCCTCTCACTCTTTGCGCTATCACTCATCCTCGGCTTCGCCTACGAGCGTACCGACTCACTCTTCGTCCCGATCCTCATTCACGGTAGCTATAACGCTATCCTCTTCGCCAATCTCGGCCTCACTAACCTCTACTAACGGCCGTCCCGGTCTCACCCAAGCCATCCCTCTGCTCACACCTATTCTACCGGTATTTTTTAATATCGGATATACGACGAGTGGGCTATGCGTTTCGCATTAGCAGAAGCGAACTGGGGAGACGACGACGGCACCACGTCGCTCGCAATCGTCACGCCAACAAACCTCGATCGGCCCTCAGAGTACGGCCGGGCCGCAACGGGCTATCAAACCGCTGAAGTCGGCTACGAATTCGACTCCACATACGATCCAACCGTCAACGACCACCCCGATCCGACTCCCGTCATCTTCTACCCCAACGAACTCCGCGACATCATTACGGAAGTCCGGAATACGCTCCCCGTTGATCCATTCTCACCCGCGAACTTCGATGTTCTCGTCGACTGGGCTGACGACCAAGAGGGTGGAGAAGGACTTCTCGCGGAGATCGGTACAAACGAAAAGGGAAAATGGTGTAAGCAGCTCAAGATGCTCCGAAACGACGGCGGCCACCCCTATCTCAAAGTCCAGCGCGGCGCCCACCACACCTGGCTCCGCGGATCGCCAACCCTCGGTCGCAAAGAGTTCGAGGGCGTCTTCGGAAACGCCACCGTCATCTAACCACTAGGATCAGTCCCCCTTCGGATTGACAGGCGCGATATACTCGTTCTTCCAAGTATCACCGTCCCGCCATTGCCAATAATAATACCTGTATCCCTGTTTCGGCTCTTTCACCGTGATGTAGGCCCCTGTAGCGGGGACATCATCGTAGTCGTCGGGATCCATCGAAACACCCTGCTCCTCGAGGTCTTCGACGACATCATCGTCGACAGCATCCTCGGGAGCAGTATCTGGAGATGCAGGTGGTTGCTCCCGCTTCCAATCGGCGAGAGCCTGTGCGTAGTCAGCCAAGTCCTCCAGCTCCTCGACCGATAATTCGTCCACTGCGTCTCGAACGTGTGCCGGAAGGTTAGGTCCAGAAGGGCGCTCAGTGTCGTCCGTCATTAGTTACCCCACGGAGGGGCATATCCATAACTATTGTGGGGTAACTTGTGGTGAGCACTCTCCGGTTGCTTTCTCACCCCCACAGGAGGTGGAGGTAACTACGGATGTCTACCCACCAGATCACCCCGGCGGACGAGCACCTCCCACCGCTCGAACTTCCCCCAGGCGCACTCGACGCATCGCACCCTGACTATGAGAACACCACGGGTAGTGACCCACCGGAGATCGAACCGATCGAGCACCGCATCCGTCTCGACATCATCGAGGCTGGCGGGCTCTTATCTCACGACACCCACGCTCCCACCCCGCCCGCCCGGCAGTACATCCAGAAAACGCTTGTCGATACTTACGAAAGCGAACGCCGGTTCTTTCCCTCCTACGACGGCCTCGATAACTTCCTGGGCGAGGCTCCTGCATTCCTCACAGGTGAGCTCGAACCACATTACCGCGAGCTCGAACAGATTCGCGCCGATCGCCGAAAGTGGTACACGGAGCTCATCCCGAAAAATCTCGACACTATTCAAGGAACATCCGACTCCCTCCTCCCCCTCCACGCAAACACTTTCCACGGAGTCGTCATCGTCGACGCGAACACCGATCCAATCGGGTATGCCGACGGACACGACCTCGATGTAGACGATGTCATTCGGGAAGCCCAGCTCGATAACCACATCCTGCCCTCCGAATACGGGATCACTCTCCCGGCGCCGCTCCTCGTCGGGGAATTCGCCAGCGTGTCCACTTACGCGTTCCTTCCCTGGTCGGACGCCGTCGTCTGTGGCTGTCCCTACAAGCAGACGAACAAGTGGGCGGTGATGTGCAAACACGAGCTCGCGGCTGCGTCCCGTCTCGCCAACGCCCACGAAGAGGACCTTGACGCCAAGTACGTTCTCCCAATCGACATCGGTGTTGACATCCCGCAGCGCGCCCGCCGGTTCGTCAGTCCGACTGTCGTTGCCACCCACACGCCCCGGAAGCAACGGTGATCACGATGACGCCCTCCATCGCAGACTCGGGGAGCCACCCCCAACTGCAGTGGCTTACGCGCGGGTCGCCCGCGATTACGCTCACTGAAGCTCTCCACAACGCTATCCCCGTCGAGGTCCTCGACAACACCGTTGTCGACGCCAACGCCTACTACCACGTCGCGACAGACACTCTCATCGTCGCCCAATTCGATACCGTCCAGACAGTCTTGGAACGAGACGGTGCCCCCCTCCGCTGCCCACACGACAACGACCCCGCTTCCTGCCCGGCCTGTTCCACTCAAGACGACACGTCCGAATGCGATTCACTCGACGGCACCGACCACCACCCACACGACCCGTCACCAGCCTGCTTGTGAGTCCCGATGTCTCGCGGACTTCACACGTTCGAAGATAGCTTACCCAAGCACCCCACTCCTCCTGACTATGCAGATCGACACAGTCACTCTCACCAAGATCCAGACGTATCGCGTTACCGCCGACCCGGTCGTCGCGAGTAACCACCCCGCCGGCGCCGCCAACCTCGAGGACGGTATCCACGAGGAACGCCGCGCACTCGTTGAGGACACTCCGACAGGTGAGCGTGTACCCATCGCAACGTGGGGCGAGCTCGCGGCACTCTGTTCGACGGCCTCCCTCACGCACGCCGCATTCACCAACGCGGAGTTCGTCAGCCTCTACCAGTACGCCTTCCGCCAATACCTCGACGGGATCGCCGGCAATGACCAGGAAGTGGACGCGATGCTTCCCTCGAACTTCCCGATCCTCCCCTCAGACGACGAAATTCGCGATAGAGCCCGTGACCTCCGCGAAGCGCTCAAGCGCGATCGCGACCGCTGGTTCACCGAGCACGTCAATGAACTCGACATCGAAACCGACGGTGTCCCGACGGCATTCTGGCTCCACGATTCCACGACAACGGCAGCAGAATTTCTCGCCGAATGGTTCGCAGCCGGTGAGGTCTCTAACCAGCTTCTTCGGAGTCTCGCGAGTCTTCCCGGACAGACTCCAGGAGAGAACCCCAAGACAGCCGAAAGTACAGCCACTCAGACAATCGATGAGAGTGACCCGGCACAGGCCGGTATCGATATGTTCTGACCGACTCTATGAAATCACCAGAATTTGATGGTTTTTCACCGCCGTCAATACACACAGGGGGACTCACTTACCGGTAAAGAGGCCCAATCTATCTGTCTCTTGTTAGGAGACGCATAGAGAGGATGAATTCAGCAAGCTATTAGTTGGGTATAGTCGTTTTGAGCCTTCGAAAGAGGTTCTATAAGTTGTGAGTGACTAGCGCACTGTATGGAGTACTGTCGGTGAGCCTCTCACCAGTTGGGGGTTTCAATCAGACTCATCAACTGTAAGCAATGCTCCAAATTCTGCTGAGGCCTCGATCTCAGAGTAATACCATATCTGTATCCAGACCGATTGCAGGCGGTTTCTTATCTCCTCATCCGTCATTTCCTCGAATCCTTGCGGGTCTTCATCTTTTAACAAGTCACGAGTGACCTCTTCAATATCAACAAAGACTGTATTTCTGTCACGCTGGTATTCACTAACTTCCAGAGGTCCTCCATTTCCAGCTAGCACCAAGCCATCGAAAGCTCTAGTAGATCCACGATAAATCGGAATCGACTCGCCGTCGTCATACGAGAACCCGCCAAGCACATCTTCATCTTCACCGACTTCCTCTACAAAGTAGTCACTTCTCCTAAGACTGTTAGAAGCCCTAAACCCATTAATTACGATCGCCTTCGGCCTCGTTCCCTTCTCATCTAATCTAGAACATACCTCTTCAATTTCGTCGGGGAGTAGCTCATGTGACTGAACCATAATTTGTGATAGGTTGTCCTGTGTTTGCTCAATCCAGTGTTCAATAATAGAGTTCACATGATTCTGTGTCTGTTGATCCACATTATGGACAAATTCCGCAGGTGGATCGGGAATAAACGCACCTTTCGGATAAGATATCCTTGTGCCAAATCCTTCTACCTCTCCATCGTATTCACGTGCTTTCAGCCACCCAAGATCATCTAATACCTCTCGAAGATCGAACCGGTCTTCAAACCCAGAAATGTAGCTTTCCTTGAAGTTGGATACTTTCTCAGGATCCAGATCTGACTCAATAATGTAATCTTCTTCTCTACGTTCCAGGATTTCTTGCATTTGATTATGAAGGGCCAGGAAGACCTCCTTCTTGTACTCTAATTCCTCTATCTCCGATTCTGCAACCCCGGTTTTAGACAATTCTTCCGTGGAAACACTTTCAATCGTTTCCCCTAAATCAGGATAGCTTGGTTTCGCAATATCGATATCGGCCATCGGATTGTCTCCTTCATCTAAATCTTCTAATTCATATCCTTCAGCATCTAGGAAGAGAAGACCCATAGCACAGAAGAACTCCTGTAACCACGTAAAGACAGCAGGCTGACTCACTTGAACTCCCTTGAAAACGTCTGAGTCCTCCGATTCCCACCTGAATAGGTCAAGGCGGGGATCGGTTAATATCTGGAAATATACCTCTGCCAACTTGTTAAAACTGTATCCCTTGATAGATTCGCTGAACATGACCTGGAAAACTGACTCAGGAAGGTTACCTGACTGAACCTCCCTGTAGGCCCAAGCAGCAGCGACAAACCGTGTTTCCTCAAACTCAGACTGAAACCCTTCCACTTTCTCTTGCTGCATCTCCAGCATCTCTAACCGGCTTTTTAACCGATCCAATTCTGGCTGACCCTGTATTTCCCTATATCTGGACTGGAATCCCTTCACCAAGTCTTGCTCCCTCTCCAAGAACTCTAATCGATTTTCTAAATTCTCCCAATTCTCTGCTCTCTCTAATTCATCAATCCTTCTTCTCAGCTCGTAGATCTCAGATTCAGGCCGGACCATCACAAAATCGTCGTCACCCATATTCCACACGTTATTGAACGTCTGCGAGTCACCTTCCTCAACGGAAAGACGAAGAATATCTTCTAACGTTTCGTAGAAACTCTCGATATCAGAACTCACTCGCTCAACCTCTTCGACTGTGTTGGTACGGCCAAGAGCCGCGGTCAACATAGTCAAAATATTATTCATCGAACTCAGAAGACCACTCACAAGACTGTAATCAACGGAGGGCTTGGAGAAAAGAATGCGATAATATGAGGCATACAAACCAATCGATTTCTCGAACAAGTAGTTCTCTCCTTGGCGGTGGTATGCCAGCGAGAGGCGAAAAATCTCAGCTCGAACTGTGTTGATCAAGTCAGAGCTCCCAGTCTCCCCGGCGGCCTCCATTATCTGGTAGAACTCACGGTAAATGTGATCCACCAGATCCGAAATCGGAGGAGGAGTGACCCCATAGTCTTCGATCACTTCCCGGTTGAGAGTGGTACCATACTGAAGAAGGTCTACGTACAGCTCAAGGTATTTCTCCAGACCAGAGGGATTCAAATTGCTAATCGCATTTCTCGTACTCGCACCAATCTGATCTAAATTCCTCTCCATCAAGCGATTGCCAGACTTCCAAGGCCTATCATCACTACAATAAACGGCTTCAGATAGGCCTTCAGCAAGCCCTCGGGGGACTTCTACAGGATTCACGTTTGTCCCATCGACCGCGACAACATCAACACCCGGTTGCAGCTCTGCTCCAAGATCTAAGTTGAGTACCAACGCCGATCCCCCGGCTTCATCAAATAAATCGCCGTACTCTCGACATACTTCGTTCAACTTCTTCAAATCGATGTCAGCGATATACCCGTCTAAACCGAGTTCTTGAGCCATGAAGACACGGCCATCCCTGTTAGTTCCCGTTCTCACAAAATCAGGCAGACTACCCTTAAGCAAGTTTTTCGAAATGGATTGACGGTCTTCCTCCTTTAGCTGAAGATCAATACCGCGCTGAACCTGCTCCACCGACATTTCGTCCATTGGGTCAAAGAAGATCAACCTCGCAACCCGGTAATACACATATCCAATTCCCAACACAGTGCCTGCAAAGCTGAAAAATGTCGCATCTACAAATAATGGATCCACCTCTTCTGGCGTATGATAGAAATAGAGGTATGCAATAAGCCCGGATGAAGCCAACGTGAAATATATCACCGGCATAATCCGCGAAGATGCAAAGAACTCCTGCACCACGCCTTCACGGTACTCTGTCCGGGAAATCTGCTCCAACAAGAAAATCAAGACAATAAAACTGAGACTGGCAACCGTCAACTGAGCCTGCCAACCTGGCCTAATTAAACCCGTCTGAACCAAATCAGCCATTGGGAGTCCCAAATACGCCAGCGAAAACACGACGATAAATCCAAGCGGAATAACCCAAAGAAAGCTCCAGTACGTCAATATCGACTTCCTGCTCTGAACCAAATTCTTCAACAACCAACGGTAGCCTCTAGACCTGATCTCCTCCCAAAGAGTCTTCAACCGTAGCGAGTTCCACGGGAACAAGAATCCAGGATGTCTACGATACAAAGAATCAACGACCGGCCTAACGAAGAAGTAGACAATAGAGATGAGAAAACCTACCAGAATTAGGCCGGACAAGATCGAATACAACCCTACCGCCCCCAGGTCAACCATCGGGTGATAATTCAAATTTTGGATTATTAATACCTGTGACTACATCCAGATTTCTATGGCCCCACATTCTTGTCGTTACGGAGAGCCGGGCAGAGTTCCTTGATAAAATTCTCCTCCCGGTCAGTCACAAGTTCCTGATGATTCCGTACCACTCTGTGAATAAGGTATATTTTGCTAACCAATATCTCTCTGAGCTCTCTATGCTGTGACCGATACGCGCGCTGTATCTCGCACGGCTACTGGAACATCTCTCGGAACTGGTACGCTAAGACAGAGCCGTTGAAGCCAGTCTCGGAACATAGTCGGTCGGTTTTTTTCTCCTACTCGGCTTTGCACGTTGAAGTAGGAGCGTGACGTAGGCAGTGGCAAGGACGGATGATGCCGATTACGGATTTCTTGTCGTGTACGCGTGTATTCGACGAGTTCGAGTCACTGTCTCCAGCCCAACGTCATCACGCCAAAACCTACGCCACCGGTCTTGTTGCGGCCAGCAACAAGACCGTGGCGGGCATCGCACGTGAAGTCCTTCCAGCCAACAGCAAACGCGCCCTCAACAAGTTCCTCACCGAGTACGACTGGGACGAACAGGAGTTCAACCACGAACGCCTTGAGGAACTTCAGAAACACGGCGAAACACGCTGGTCAACGGATGGCTACATCATCCTCGACGACACGATCACCGAGAAAGCCGGGGACGAAGTCCCCGGCGTCGGCCACTTCTACGATCACGCCGAAGGTGACACCGTCTGGGGCCAAGATCTCATCTACGCCTTCTACGCTGACGACAAAACCGCTTACCCGCTCACCTTCCGCCTCTACGAAAAGCAAGACGAGGATGACCAAGACCACGACACCAAGTACGACCTCGCCCGCGAGATCGTCACCGAACTCGAAGAAGAGGTAGGTGTGCCTGCGGACACCTACCTCTTCGACTCGTGGTTCGCTCACGATTCTGGCCTTCCTGAACACATCGAATCCTACGGCAAGGACTGGATCGGCCCGCTCCGGAGCAATCGACAGGTGACTTACGCCGGCAAAGAGCTCCGCGTCGATGCGCTGGAAGAGCGCATCGACACGGTTGAGCGCGATATTGACGACGAAACCTATCACATCTGGACGAAGAAGCTTCCCGTCTCCCAGTTGGGAGACGTGAAGCTGGTCATCGCAGAGAAAGAGACCGACGGAGACGAAGAGAACCCGATCAAGTACCTCGCTACGAACAAGATCGACGCACCAACCGCCCACATCATTCGCTCCTACGGGATGCGCTGGCGCATCGAGACGTTCTTCGAGGACTCGAAGCAGGATCTCGGCTTGGGAGACTGCGAGATGCAGACCGACGAAGGTGCCAGTCGCCACTGGCACCTTCTCATGGCTGCCTACAGTCTCGTTCGTCTTGATCCCGATTCGAGCGCCTTGGGGACGGTTCGCTCGAAAGCGTCATCGCTCCGAGCGAACCTCGAATATTCTCTGAAAGAAGCCGTGTACAACCTTCTCTCGTGGGTTCGGGACAACGATGACCGAGGCGTTGATGATCTCATGAAAGAGATCGACCACCTCTTCGTTCACTCAACAGCTGACGCTAACGTGCAAAGCTGAGTCTCCTACTGAGATCGAGAGCGGTTTCATGCCTACACAGTCACCCACGACGACCGAGACGGCGTACTCTGCGTTCGTGCGTCGGTACGGTTTCCCCGGCCCGGAACGTCACACCATCTCCCATCCCCGCTCAACTAGGTGGACGAGTCGATGAGTATCTCGCCGGCGCATCCATCGGTCGAGTCCGCCAACGACCCCGTCTCCCCTACGGGCGAACGGATTCAGCTCAGTGACCTCTCGGATATCTACGAACACGGGGCGCTCGCTCTCATCGGGTGTGGGGCCGCAAAGCGCAACCCAACCGACGAAAACGACCTCCGCCTAGCCTCGGTCGGTTCCGACGAGTCCTTCGGCCCCGACTGGATGGACGAAACCGGGCCCGCGTGGAAGGCTCGCGATCTCTACTCCTCGACCTATTTCCGCCTGAAGAAGCAGTTCGCCAGACGCATCGCCAGCGTCGAGGGCGGCCGAGAGCAGAGAGGTGATCGTCTACTACCATCGAGAAGGTGCTCACGAAGGTCAGCGACCTACGGGAAGCACGACCGCAGACGGTCTCGAAGTGACCACTGAAACATATCCATACCTTGTCGTCAAAGCGTGGCGAGGCAGCGGGAACGCTACCGTCGCGCTCGCCCCGTGGGACTATGCACACGAAGATGAGATGGTCGACATCCGAAATCCACCCGGCGGGTGCGGACTCGACATCGCACTGACGATCGCTCGCAACTATGCTGCCGCCTAATCGGCGATGACACCGATCCGCCTGCCGTCGGGCAAGCAAACCTCACAGCGTGGACACAGTAGTTTACCATCCATACACTGTACAACACACCCCTCACCGAGAATTTCTCACCCTCCACGAAGAGTGGAGGTTCCATCGATAGATGCACCAACTTATCCGCGTACTTGTTCCCGGTACCACTCAAGACGACGCCCTCGACCGCGCTCACAGCGCCCTCGACAAACTCGTCGGTGTCGGCATCGATACTGCCAGTGTCTACGACTACTACGGAACCTTCGATCAGGCGGACTCGCGTTACAAGCCGCACGTCGTGAACGTCATCAATGACGGCAGCTCTGAGACCGTCGACGAGACAACAGTCCCCCCAGCGTTCCCACTCGACAGCGAGGAGGGACAAACACTCCTCGATGACGCGCTCGAGGAACAAACAGAGGAGTTCCGAGATACGTTGTCGAGATTCCAGTCGAAAGTCGACGATCTCTCTGTTGAGGACGTTATGAACAACGTCGACGGAGTACGATTCCACTTAGGACAGCTCGCCGAACGTCGAGGACCGTCGGTGTACATCTACAACGAATATGGAGGCGGTCTCGTATCACCGAAGGCCGTCGACGAATACATCGATCGCCTACAGAACGCCTCGTCGGGTACTGCCGGCGGCGACGGTGACGCCGCAGCGGCCACAAAAGAAGATGAGCAGACACCCCGGGGATGGCTCGTCCCCGCCGACGTCCATTTCTAGCGCTTTATGACGAGTGAATCACAGCTCTTCGAGACGCTTAACGACCCGAATCGGATAGCCTTCCGGGTGGAGCTCCCTGACGGGAAATCAACAGCGTTTGCGACGACTGGACGGACCGACGTTGCAGTCGGCGAGCGATACTGGAATTCCTACGATGGCGAACTATACCGCGTCACGATCGTCGACGACACGACGGTTGAAGCAGTTATCGAATTCGGCTGTGGGGATATCCCCCGATCAGTCTCCTTCGACTGTGAGTGGTTTACTCCAGACGGTAACTCGCTCCACCACATCGCTCCGCAGACCGAGTAACCGCCATCACTCTATCGGCTCACCAGTATGTCAGCACTTGCTTTCCCCGTTCGCGACGGTTCGGAACCAGCACCTCTTGACCATTCCTCGCTGGCCAGCAACAAACCAACCGAACTCGCATCGACGATCCGCGCCGGCGACCACATCTTCGAGCGAACCGTTATCGATTCTCGAAATCGGTTCCCCATTCCCGAGGTGAAGGCTGTTTACCGACGTCGCGTCATCACTAACGTTGAGCTCACTCGGGAAGGACGTTCATTGTCTGTCAACTTCCAAGAACGGCTCCCTGCCGATGAGTCGATGGTCGTAGCGCTCCATTCGAGTGATCCCGAGTGGCGTACATACCCGCCAGCGGGAATGCCGGATTTCCCACGACTGGGCGTCGAACCTGATGAAAAACCGGACTGGAGGGTCTCATATTGGGAACCCGACCGTGTCACGCCGCCACCTCTCGAGGACGTCACCGACCTCACAGTCCACCGCGTTTGTGGACGAGGGAGTCGGCGACTCGTCAATCACCTTCTTATCGGTGGTCCGGACGGCCGCATCGACCACCGCCTCAGCGGTGTCGCGAAATGGAAGGCCGGATTCATCGCTACCCACGAGGGGCATCCGTACTCAGTGGCGGTGCTCGCGCAGCCGTACACGTACAGCTACGACGGGGCTCGTGAAGAGCTGTACGTTACACGGCTTGCGAATCACCCGAATCGCCCACCGAATACGTCGAGTTGGATGCTTGCGCGTCTTCGAGACTGGGCACGTGAGCATACCGAGCGAGAGCGGCTCATCGCGATCGCCGGCGTCGACGACAACACTGGCGTCTGCTACCAAGCCGCTGGCTTCGAACTCGATCGAATCAAAACCGTCTCGAGTACTGATTGGGAGAACCGTGAAGGACGTACTGTCCCCCGTCGCGACGAGTGGACGAAACGAAGGTACGTCTCATCAGTATAACATCTAATTTGTCAGGCGAACCGTTTCAGCGAGGATTTAGAGATATCTCCGAATCGAGTATCCTCCATTACGATATCAAGAATAGCCTCAGGATTGTGGAGTAACCGATGAGAGTTGTGGCGGCCACCGCCTTTTCCCATATTCACCTCTTTAGTTTCGATTACCTGGCTGAGTTGCATCTCATCGAGAATATCCCGGAACCGCCGTATCCCGATTGTGTCCATATCTATCGCGTTAGTGATCTGCTGGTACGCATCGTAGAGTTCACCTGTGATGATGTAATCATCACGCGAGTAAAGTGACTTAGCAGCGATCGAGAGACAAGCCGCTTTCATTTGAGTGGGGGTTCCCTGGAGGAAGTCGCGGAATCGATCCTTTTCAAGTGCGTCTTGGGCTCTTCGCACGTGGTCTTCTTCGACCATGTCAGCACCCTCACGATCGGCTAGCTCTCCTGCGGTCCTGAATAACCGCATTGCTTTCCGTGCATCTCCGTGTTCCTGGGCTGAGAAAGCCGCGACAAGGGGAATAACCTCACCAGTTAGAACACCATCACGGAATGCGTCATCACGCCCTCGAAGAATCTCTTGAATTTGATTTGCGTTATATGGGTCGAAGTTGAGTTCTTGGGTCTGGAAGGCACTCTTGGTGCGTGGGTTCAGTTCGTCGAAGAAGTTGATTTGATTACTTATTGCAATAATTCCTATTTGACACGACGTATCATTCGATTCGACGGCCTTCGCGAGACTCATCAGAACGTGGTCGCTCTTGAGAAGGTCGACTTCGTCAAGAATGATGATAGCCGAATCGTAGTGATCGAGAATCTGCCAGAGCCGTTTGTAGAACTTGTCTTTCGGAAGCCCGGTATCGGGCATTTTCACGATGTCCTCATCCTCGTCATAGATAACCTCGTCGTTCAGCTGTTGCCCGATTGTCGAGATGACTTGGACTTCAGTTGAGGATTTCGAACAGTCTAGATACGTATGGCCTATTCGGATATCATCAACCGCTGCATTGACAGCTCGCCGAGTGACGTATCGGGAGACGAGAGATTTTCCCGTTCCTGTCTTCCCGGTAATTGAGATGTGATTTGGGGCGCCACCATAGACAGCATCGTTCAGACAGCTACTGATAGTAGAAATATAGTCATCACGTCCGACAATCCGATCCCCATCAGGTACCCAACCGACACGGACCATCTCTTTATTCTGGAAAACTCCCTGCCGTTGAGAAAAGAGCGGGTCGTCTACCTTGAATTGTTGACCGTCCCCGTCGCTTGATGGCGGTTTTCCATTCTCGTCTGGACTCCCCTTCGGTTCCGATGTTTGGACGCGAGATTGGTCGTCTTGACCGTCTGAAGACGTAGAATCCAAATCTCGACTTTCATCGGAAGTCGAGGTGCCGTTTGACATAGAGGCACCGACGAAACCCGATTACTTAAAAGTATTCCCACCTCGACTTCCGACGTAAATCTACAGGCGGAGCAGGCCGAGTGCCTCGGGGCTTAGACCCCGAGGTGAAGGCCGTAAGCCCTGCTAAACAATCCTCCTTCGGACACGTCATCTACCAACACGTATAAGTATATCCGAGGGATATACACGAGTATGGCGAACCGATTTAAAATCGACGGCGAGGAAGTTCTCGACGGTGAGGTCAAGCCGTTCGGGAACAGCGCCCACGTCACCGTCCCGAAACGCTGGCGTGGGGCTGACGTGAAAGTCGTCCGCACCTCTGAACCTACCGAACAAGACGACGAATGACCAACGAACAGGCTCTCGTCAAGACGCTGGACTTCCAACTCGACATCCAGAGTGACAACGAGAGCCTGCTGTACGACGCCACCCTCGAAACACGCTCGGTGTACAACGAAACCATCCGCCTCGCCAAACAAGGCGTGGACTGGGACGCGATCCCCGACCGCGTGGCCGACGACGCCAACCTTGTGAAAAACACGACACAACGTGTCGTCGCCAAGGCTCTCGGCGCGATGGAGAACTACTACGAGTACGACGACTTCGACCTACCGAGCCACACCAAGGACGGCGTGTACCCGCTTCGTGCGAACTACGAGGAGGGGTACAACCTGTCGCTCACCGACGACGGCGACGTGACGTTCCGCATCAGCGCGAAACCCTACAAGCACGTTAAGGGCGTTCTCGAAGGCGACGACGCCCACCTCGACGTTCTCAAGACCGCGCTCACGAGTGACGAGTGGAAGATTGGGACGGCGGAAGCCCTGTTCCACAACGACAACCCCGAGTTGCACGTCAACGTCACCGACACCGAACAGACCGTTCGAGACAAGCACGACTCGCGGACGGTCATCGGTGTGGACGTGAACGAAGACAACGTAGCGTTGACCGCTCTGTCCGAGGATGGCGTCAAGGACTCGTTGGTTATCGACTTTCCCGAGATCAAGTTCGAGCGCCACCGCTACTTCACGATGCGGAAGCGCGTGCAGAACGCGGGGAAGTCGAGTATGCACGACACGTTGGAAGGGCGTGAGAAACGGTTTGTCCGTGACCGACTCCACAAGGTGTCTCGACACATCGTAGAGTGGAGCCGTCAGTTCGAGAAGCCGTGCATCGTCTTTGAAGACCTCAAAGAGATGCGCGACAGTATCGACTACGGCACGCGGATGAACCGACGCTTGCACCACCTTCCCTTCCGCGCCCTTCAATACTACACGTCGTACAAGGCGGCGTTCGAGGGGATTCCGACTGGATGGATTGACCCGTACAAGACGAGTCAGCGGTGTCCGCTGTGCGGGCATACGGAGCGTGCGAATCGACACAAGAAGCGGTTCAAGTGTCGGTCGTGCGGGAATCAAGACCACAGCGACCGTGGTGCAAGCGTCAACATCGCCGTGAAAGGCATCGAGAAGCATCAGGATTGGAATGTGCCTACTCTCAACACCCTTCCCCAAGTGCGGAAGGTGCGACGGCAGGCATCGGGGGCCGTGGACGCCCCGACCGTGACCCACGACACCGTTCGAGGCTATTCGACCGATGGTGTCGCGGGAGTGTCCGGCTAACCCACGGGAAGCCTCGGGGCTTGACCCCGAGGCGGTTCACTGGAAGGACTACCTCGATCTTCGAACAATCACGGAACCCAACACACACACACCCCTTCGGTTCCGTCGTTACCGATGAACGTGTACCCCCCACGGGAAGAATAGGTACAATCACGGTTTAGAGGATAGAACGCGTCTCTACGGTGTTTCTGGACGTTCCAACCCGTTACCGAGCTTCGTCTCGAACGTACCAGTCGCTCCGCTTCTTCATTTCTAGTATTTCGTCCCGCGGAGTTGTTCAAGCTGTATTGTAATAAAGCTAGGGTGAAATAACTCAACTTTTATATATTCTTATCGTGGGACAGAATACAGACGACTCATGCTATTCTCAGTCTAGTTACCGCTTTTCGCGGCCGCTAACGTCGGAACTGGTGGGGTGTGGGTCCGTCATCGTGATCTTGAGCTGCGCTGCCCTTGTCTATCTAACGTCGGAACCGAAGGGGTGTGGGTCCGTCATCGAGTAGTGATAGGATTTTCCCGAGACCAATTCTCGTCTCTAATCTGTCCGTGGTATCCTGAAGTATTCATTCTTGACGAGGGTTCTGGAGCTTTTCTTCCGTCTTTTGGTTCCACTCATCCCGCTCTTACTCTCATCAAAGAGAGCAAATTCGCACGCTAACGTCGGAACTGGTGGGGTGTCCCCTCCCGAGATCTGGAGACTTCATACGATTTGTCCCTCGTTTACGACGGAAGTCCAGGGGTGACCCCATTGCGATAACGCCGGAACCACTGGGGTGTTTTTCGCCTCGACTTACGACGGAACTGGTGGGGTGTCCCCTCTCTGGATTTTTCTCCCCACGTTGAACTGAGGCAATTTGTCGATGGCTTCCATCGCTGACCCGAGTACATACGAACCAATCACCGAGCATCTCGATGAAGTCCACCAGAAAACGGGCCTTCGCACATACGACATCTTCACGAACTGGCTAAACTTCATCGTCACCGCTCTTAGTCGAAACGACGACGACTACCTTGAACTCGTTCACGACCTCACAGATCGTCTCCACGATGACGACGATCTCACCAGAGATGTTCTCGAGACCTATGGGACTGCACTCGGAGCCCTCGTCAATACAATGGAAGAAACGACTGTTCCGGGATACCCGCACTCGGCGGAACTCCTCGGTGGGATTTACGAATACTACGGAGCTAACAGTGATGCCTTCGGCCAGCACTTCACACCCCAGAATATCGCCATCGCGAAGGCTCATATGCTCTTCAGCACCCCCGAAGGCATTCGTGATGCCTCTCAGGAGGACCCTATCACGATCAGCGATCCGGCGTGCGGGAGTGGTCGACTCCCGTTCCACGCTGTCCAGCAGCTCCGTCACATCTCACCTAACACGCCCACCGTTGTCGTTGCACGCGACATCGACAAGACGTGCGCTCATATGGCCGTCATCAACTTTGCACTCCACGCCATCCCCGCGTACGTCGTCCACGGAAACTCCCTCACCTACGAGACGTGGCACGTTTGGCGAATAAACCATCCCACGCGAATCCTTACCGACTCAACCGCCAACGGGGTTATCACCGAACTTGACCCCGACAACGTACCCATCAAAACGGACTTTGAGGAGGCCGATGGCTCCGCTCAGGACGACACCAACAACGATAGCGACCTCTCTGAAGGAAACGTTGAGGACGCCGTCACGATCGATGCTCCCGATACCATCGAGAACGTCACGCTTGACGCCTTCAGCGAATAACTATCTGTATTCCACACTCCACAATGTCCGTTGTTCTCCAATCCGAGGCGAACCGGCGTCAAGCCCTTCGAGAACTCTTCCAGGCCCTCGAGGACAACGCGACGCCGCCACGGGGTCTCGCACAAACCAAGTCTGGCGTCGTAGCTGCGATCGGGCCCGCACCGATGACCACCCGTGCGTGGTTCCTCGAGCGATACCCTCATCTCAAGGCCAGCGAAGAAACCGCCGAAGCGCAGGTCTATCGAGCGTACTGCTTCGACCCGACTCACACCCGAAAACCAACTACGGATCCCCGCGATCACATCCAAGGGAATTTCGTAGACGATCAGCTCGTCACCTGTCAAGTGTTCGTCCTTGATCTTCCTGCTACCAACTTCGAAAATTGTACGAGACTGGACGCAATCCTCCGGATCGCCAGCGAGCAATTCACTCCTATCATCCGTGACGGGCGACGTGTCCTTGAGAAGACGATTGTTGGCTCCGCTCGAGACGTCCACGCACTCTATCAGCGCACTCGATATCAACCAGCTTGCGACCCATCGACGGATATGTGAACTACACTGCTACCTCGATAGGAACGACGACTACACGCTCGCTCGCGTCGACGACTAGCCAGTTCACGTTGGTCATTCGTAACATTACGGAGTTCTCACGATGCCATCGAATTCCCAATCCCAACTCGATGCGTTCACGACGACCGAAGAATCGACATCCGGCCACTCAACAAATACTCCCGCAGTAACATCGACGACTGAGAAGTCTGAAGCGACCCACTCCACAGCGGAAACACCGCTAAACGATTTCTACGAAAATGTCCACAGGGTCTTCGAGGAAACATATCCGTCGGCACTGTTGAACGTCGATCAGGTTATGGCGCTCACTCCGGATCATAACGTCTTCTGTACATCTGACCTTCCTGATGAGCTCAAAGTCGCCCCAGCCCGTATCGGTCAGTGGGAACTCGATTACCACGACGATACGACCATCACCTACCGAGCCTCGGGACGTGCCTTCGACGAACGATGGGGACAAGGCGGGTCGATTGTCCGACACCGTATCTATCTGAACGACTCCGGAGCGAACCGCGACGGGATGTGGCACTATATGACCGAACTCGTGACCGGCTACGGGAACCCCTCACAGGTTCGGAAGGCAGACACCAGCGATAAGGCGCGACTTTCTGGGATACGCGGCCACAGCGTCCAGAACAACGACGGCGACTACGGCGTCTCCGGAGGGACGAACGCACGTATTGAAGACATCAAGACCGCAGTCGCGACGGTCGTTGCCCAACTCCATACAGAGCCCTCCACAATCCGAACGCACCTCCCTGACACCGACGACCTGGAGTGGACGCTGTCCAAATACGGCCTCAGGACGGCTACTTACGAGCGGCTGGCACCAAACGAAACAGATTACGACTACTTGCGTCTCACCGCAACGCAGGATCGCGTCTACCTCAAGGGGCTCAAAGAGAACGAGTCATCAGCTCAACACGACAGCGTACCTGTCCCCATACCTGATTCGATCCCGCCCGGCTGTGCTACTCAGACCGAGCGAGCGACCACCGTTGTTGCCTCCTCGCTTTCCCCCCTGCTCATCAAGCCAATCCTCAAACCGCCAGTCGAGGAGGTGCTTGAAGCTACCGCGCTTCCGCAGTGAGGATGAGACAGTCTCACTTCCCGGAACAGTCTTTTTCTTGCACGAAGAAGATGGAGCAACAGCTCCAGAGATGCATAGACGCGGTCATTACGGGCTCGCTCTTCTCGCCTTCTCACCGCTGGCGTTTCTCCTTACCGTTAGTCGAGCATCCGGAGAAGCCCTCTTGGGGATACTTATCGTCGCCGGCGTGGCACCGATTCCCGATATCGACCAGCGTCTCCCCTTCGTTTCGCACCGCGGTATCACGCACACCGTCTGGTTCATCATCGTCGCGTCCACGATCGCAACGGCTGTGACGTGGGCCGCGGCGCTTCAGGGAACACAATCGGTGAACGGGACGCTGTCAACAGCAAGCGCTCCGTCTCTCGTTGTTCCTGCGCTTGGCGTCGGCTTTCTCGTCGCGCTGGGGCTCACGACGCACCTCCTCGGTGACGTGATAACGCCGATGGGGATCCAACCGTTCGCCCCCGTGGACGACACGGAGTACACGTGGAATCTTACGACGTCAGCGAACAGTACGGCAAATAACGCCCTCTTCGTCGCTGGACTCGGTGCCACAGGAGCAGCTATCTATATCCCGCAGGTCCTCGCGACGATCGGCGTGTAATCGCGGCTCTAACGCGCTAATTGAGCAGGCCGTCTCTGTCAGTTACCCCACGAAATGGGCGATACCATCTCTGCGTGGGGTAACTCAGATAGATCGTCGACCGAATTTCTCTCTCCCCTCTACTGGTGGAGGAATCTACGTATGGGTAGTCTTTCTCGACACCGCGCACAGCAACGCTTCCGCAAGGCACTCGACCAGCGGCTCCAGGATACGTCGAGTCCAACCGAGACGTATTCAGCCTACGAGGAAGCCATCGAGGAGTTCATCGGATTGGCCCTCAACGCCGACGAACTCAACAAGGCAGCTTGCCGCGTCGCAACCGATCCCGACGCAATAGACTTCCCCGACTAACGCCACACTCATGTCCGAATCCGACCCGACCGACGACCGCTGGATCGACGCCCACAGCGTAACCTGCGCCATTTGTGGCTATCTCGCTGACGAACGCGAAACGAAGAACCTCTACAAAGACGACGACATACACCTTGAGGGCGAGGCACATTGGGACTGCTGGGAAACCCACGACTGCCTCGAGGGCGGCTGGCTGATTCGCGATCCCGGCCCCGACGTCGAGGCAGACATCGATCCGCAGTCCGAGACCGTTTCACTCCCTGTCGTCTGCAAGGTCTGTGGGAAGGTTTACCGGATGTGCTACGACTTCGCCGCTCTCTACGACCCAGAGGCCGATACGTTCGAGGTACCGGTACAGATCGACGACAACATCCAGGGCCTCCTCAACACCGTCAATAGACTAGCCAACAACGGACAGATCGACCCTGAAGAAGCTCAGTACCTTCGGGATAACATCATCGCGATCAAGGACCGCCTCGGACAACACCGCTCACGCGAGTAGCAGAAGGCGACATTCAGCAAAGTTCAGCACAAAGTGCATCACTCCGGTGCGACAACGTCCCCGCATCCCGGACACTCGGCCCACACGCCTTCTGTCCCATCATCTTTTTCGTATTCAACTAGAGTCCACGCAGTAGTAATACGCTCATTACAGTCCGGGCAGTGACCGAGTATCTGCGTGTCGTCGGGCATGGAAAGGGGATGGAAGGAGCGTGTGATAGTGTTCCTTCCACACGAACCTTGAATGTTGTCAAAAATGAGCTTTTAGCGGGCTTGCAGGCCGCCCACACCAGAATTTCGGGGAGACAGCCCACCAGAACCATTAATTCAGAGCCGCCGGAACAGGACAACTTATGAGTGTCCGCACAATTCTCGCTCGGTTTCTCTCCACTGGGAAGACAGAGATGGTCGTCGAGTGTCGCCAGTGCGGGACAACGTCTCTTCGGACACTGATGAATGTCCCGGGTGCGGATCGGAAGAGATTGGGTGCTATCAAATCCCGACGTGAATTTGTCACTGGCCGCATCAAGTGATCCGTCTATGACGATCGAAACCGCACACAACGCTCCCGAAGCTGTCATCGCGCCGGCTGAGGAGATCCACGACTTCCTCGCGACTCGATTCGGTCGCGACGACGTCCTCGTTGAGGTTGAGTCATCCGGCGCCGTCCAGACCACAATCCACCAGGACGCCGGCATCGAGTACCCCGGCGAATGGGACACTTTTCAAGATTTCACACCCTCATCAACCGACACCGCCTAACCCTATTGGTCCCCTCGATCACTTCAGCAGTCCCTCGGCTCCTAGCGTCTTTGTTTGCGGCCACGGGCCTGAACCGCTTATGGCAACCCTGCAAGCAACCACCGCATCGAATCATCCGACCGTCGACCCCGATGCGGTCGAGGCTATCGAAGCAATCATCGACGATTACGACTTCTACGGGAGTTTCCACTCCCTGACCATCGGCGTCGTCGAACCCGACCAGGAGGACGCCGACCCGTACCTCGAACTCTACGGGTACGTCGCCTTCGAGGTCACAAAGCCAATTTTCGACGAAGACGGGAGTGTCGTCGATCGAACAGAATACTGCACCGAGGAGTTCCTTGAACGTCTCGCTCCCCATCTTGAGGAGCAACTCGTCGTGGAGACCGTCGGATTCGAGAAGTGCCGTTTCCCGCTGCTTGCCGGCCAGTGGGTCGCTTGGCCTGATGGGACTCTTACCTACAATTCGTTCGACCACGCTCCTGAGAATCCGTCCGAGGAGTCGGCTACGGAAACTCCCGACGCACCGTCTGAATCGTCTGCGTAATCCCACACCCAGCTCATCATTATGGAACCACCAGATACAACGTCCGAGAATCAAGATACTGACGAGGACGCAGACCCAGCCGCTGAGCCGACATACATCAGTATACAGCCAGCGTGTCCAGTCTGTCAGAACTCCAAGTTCGAATCTACCGAAGAAGGGGTGCCGAACAATTTCGACACCCACTACGTCCACGTCAGATGTGCGAGATGCAAGACCCAGCTCACCATCGAGTATCGTGCCATCGATGTCTTCTGGCACGGCGGATTCGACGGCCAACATAGCGCCGTTTCGCAGGACCTCCTCAACCCTATCCAAAACGAGTACGTCGACGAAGCATCGTATGGGATACTTCCAGATAGCGACCTCCTCTCATCCCTCGACTGGCCGCTCACCTGTGACTGCGGCGAGAACCTCACGGGAAACGAGCTCGTCTCCGATCCAACCGTCCTCCCCGATCACGATGTCGACTACGATGATCCCGACTGCGAAACCATCCTCTTTCGATGCGTGAACTGCGACACCATCGTCACCGTATAGTGTCTCAGAGCGGCGGCTACAGAAAGTGCAGATAACAACAGCGAATCAAACGAAATAGGATGACGAAATCGGCTTAGAGATCTCGAGTTTGAACAGTCTTCCTGTCGTTCGCGTCTGCACGACGCGCAGCATCGTCAAGGAGGTCAGCGACTTCCTCGTCAAGCGCATCGAAGAAGTCTGCCGAGACGTTCATTTCGTCGAAATGCTCTCGAACCTTCGATTGGACAATCAGGTCTGCCATACGATTCCCCGATTCTCAGACCCCGACTTAATAATTAACGCCTCTATCGTTTGATTTCTCCCGTCCGATCGGTTCCGAGGACTCAGAATGCTCAAGACTCAATCAACTCTGTTGAATAACTCATATACCTCACCAACATCAGATACGTCAGATACAATCTCGGCCGAACCGGCCACGTCCCCGACGTAACCCATCAGTAACACTCGCCCTCCCTGTAGCGCCCGCTCCGCGAACCATCCTCCACTCATCAGTATGCCCACCTCGCTCTCCTACTGGACGATCCAACCCGACCGCTGGACGTTCAACGCACAGAAGCTTCGTGATTGGGTCGAATCGCAACTCGACAGTCGCGTCCTCAACGCGTGTGCTGGACGGACCCAGCTCACCCATAATGGGCGGATCGTCCGGAACGACATCAATCCCGAGATCGATGCTGACTATCACGTTGATGTCCGCGATCTTCCTGACATCCTCGAAGCTGAATCGTTCGATATGATCGTCCTCGACCCACCCTTCTCGGAACAACAGAACACGACTACTTACGATCGCGAGGACGACACACTACCTACGATCACCGAACTCGCTAGCGTGGTCGACGCCCTTCTGAAACCCGGTGGTCGCGTCATCCGACTCGGCTATACGACGACGCTTATGCCGCCTGGAGAGGAGTATCTGCTCGAAGAGGTCACCATCTGGAACACCCTCGGTCGCCAGCACGACTGGCTTGGGACCGTCGCTCAGAAACCCGATAACGAGACTGCGTCGGCAACCCGCCCAGTACACGTGACTGACGCCGCAGTTCCGAACGCAGGAGCCACCGCGTCAGGCGGTGTCGCGACCAGCGGGAACGGGAACACGCCCCTCTCCCTCGAGTACATCCGCCTCAGCCCCGAGATTATGCCTCAAGACGGCGTCGCCGACCACCTTGCCACCCACCTCTCCGGACGTGTCCTCGACGTCTCGACGTACGAACGGTCACTCTCCCACGACGGCCACTTAGTGCAGACGAGCGTTGACGAATCCGTCGACGCCGCGTACCACTTCGACGAGCGCGAACTCGCAGCCGAATTCGCTGCCGGCATCTTCAACACCGTCCTCGTGGACCTCCCGAGTGAGGCGTTCCAGCAGACCACCGATTACGCTGGCCGCACTACTGGCCGGGATACAGCACTCAAGCAGGAACTCCATCCACTCATCGCCGCGGGCGGCCAGATAATCCAAGTCGGCCACACCGCGACCTGTATGCCGCAGCGCCTCGACTATCGTCGATCCCGCGTCGCCGTCATTGAGCATCCCTGCGTCGAGCAGGACTGGATCATCAGTATCGACATGAAACAGAACACGGGACTCGATGTCCACGCGACCGACCGCTCACCCCTGGACATCCACGTGCCCGACTCAGACGCCGAGGGACAGCACTCGTGTATTCGGTGTGGCGAGGGCTGGTATCTCCACCCCTCCTGGTACGTCGACTGTCCTACCTGCGGAGCGCGACCCGAGAACTACTGCGTCACCGACGACGGCACCATCCTTTACCGCCCACACTCCGAGCGCCTTGACTACCTCGAAGAGCACCACAACCGACACGAATGCGATCCCGGCGTCACTTCCAGAACGCCATCCACTCTTTCCACCGACCAGGAGGACGACTCCACAACCGCCTCGACAGCCCCAACCGAACAGGAATCCCTCGAACAGTTCGCTTCACAGAAGAACTAACCTCTGTCCCCCACCCTTCCCAACACTATGTCCTCTCGCGCTCACTCTACGACAACTCGCCGCCAACACCATCAGCGCGCCTCAGCCCACGCCTGTCCCGAATGCGGAGCTGATCCGCTCATCATCATCTTCACTGACCCCGCCCCGAACGAGGACGCGACCTACTGGTTCGACTGTCCACACTGCACCTTCGCTTCGGCGCTTCGTGCGATCCCAACAACTGACGACGAACCCACTCCTCATGCCCCGTTAGCACAGGAAAATATCAACGAGTACGTCGCAGCGATCGACGTCGAACCACCGTTCTAACAGCACCCTCCTCGCTCGGTGTGTTTTTCTCGCTCTTCGAGCCTGAAAGCCCGTCGAACGGGCTGCGTGATCCATATGACCGAGACAGGCTCCACCACGTCCCCCGACGCCCGCAGCGAGACCTCCTACCAGCTCACTGGGCCCCGTCCAAGCGACGAACCGTACTCCGTCACAGCCATCGCACGCGACGACTGGGAGCCGGGTCAGCCTTGTCCCGAGTGTGGGACGTCCCACCTCCACGAGATGCATCTGAACGAGGAATGTGCGATTCATCACGATGGGTCGAGCGCGTTCAGCGCCGCCCTCGATCGACTCGGCACCGTCGAGTACTGGTGTCCCGAGTGTGAGACCGTCCTCTACCGCCACGCCGCATACGCTCTCTGGCTCGCCCTCACAAACAACCTTGACCACGACGCCTCAGTATGAGCTCTACTGCCGCCGTCTCGTCGACGTCGGACTTCCGGCTGGGTTTCCCCGACGACGTCGACGCCGAGGCCGCGAACACCGCCCGTCGCGTGATCAAGGCCGCCCCTGAAACAGACCGTGTCTACGCGCTCGTCTCCGGCGGCCACGATTCATTGACCGCGATGCACGTCGTCTATCAATCTCACTACCTCGATCTGGATGGTATCATCCACATCAACACCGGGATCGGCATCCCGGAGACGACCGCATTTGTCGAGGAGCGAGCAGAAGCGCTCGACATCCCGTACTACGAGGTCGGAGCGCCCTGCGACGATCCGGGCCAAGAGCACGAGTACCGTCGGCCGCACGAGGAATACACGGCGCTCATCCAGCGGTTTGGCTTCCCTGGCCCCGGAGCGCACAAGTATATGTACTGGAATCTCAAGGAGAAGCCGCTCTCGCGCTTCCTGAAGATGCTTGAGGACGACCTCCTTCTCATCTCCGGTGTCTCCCGGCACGAATCGCAGAACCGGATGGAAAACGTCGACGCGAGCGGTCAGCAGGAGTTCCTTGGCCATCCGACGATCTCTCCGCTCGTCGAATTCACTCCACTCGATGTTCGCCGCTACCGACGCAGCCTCGACCTCCCGATGTCACCCGTAAAGGAGACGCTCGAAATCTCGGGAGAATGCCTCTGTGGGGCGTTCTCCAAACGGAAAGAACTCCGGATGATCCGGCTCTTCTATCCCGATGTCTATCGGCGCATTCTCTGTCTCGAAGCAACCGTCGGCGCGTTCGCCGCCCTGGACGACGGACCCGACGAGGCGTACAACCGCTGGGGCCATAACCGACTGAAAGACCACGAACGCGAGGCGATGGACGATCCCGACCAGATGCTCCTCTGCCAGAGTTGCGAGCAACGCCATCAGTGCAATACCTCCTAACCGTCGCTCTGTACCACAACTCGTCACCTGAACGCTCGAACTCTCGAGATATGAATTCCTCCATCTCTCGGGACAGTACCTGTCTCGCGAGTCTTTCTTCGCGGCAGCTGGCCTGAGCCGCTGCACAGCACGGCATCCGTATCGTTCGTCAAGAACCGTCGCAACCAGCTTTTCACACTTCCCGCGTATGGCTTCCAGTTCTCTTCAGGTAGCTTCGGCTTCGACCGAGATACAACGTCCGTTCGCACCACCGCACGCGACATCCGAACCAGACACCCTTGAGGCGGCTCGCCGCCCCGCATATATCGGCTTTCTCTTCAGAGCGCCGTTCGCGACGGACGCCTACAAATTCGGCTTCACCACGGGCATCCGTGAAGACTATCGCCTCCAGGTCGACTCCTACCGGAATGTCGACCTCCCGGTGGTTATGCTCGACAACGAGTTCCACGACCCCGATCCCGACCGATACGTCGACCGGTTCCGCGAGTACGAGCCCGATGTAGCCGTCATCGGTGACGCTGACACGCCGCAGGACGCTCGCGAGTACACCCAACTCGCTCGCAACCTCCGCGAAGAGTACCCGTCGACAACGTACATTATCGTCCCGAAGTGCCACGAGGCAATCGAGATCATCGACGACGACCAGGTCCTCGGGTATCCGCTCGGCTACTCGTCCCTCCACGCAGACGACTACAGCGACCCTGCGGACTGGCGTGGCCGCCATATTCACCTGCTCGGTGGGAGTCCTCCCGTCCAGTACGAGGCGCTCCAGGATCTCACGCAGCCAACGCTCACAGGTGCGCCGCCGGCGAACATCGTCGGGATGGACTGGAACGGGCCGGCGAAGGTCGCCTACCTCGGAGAGTACTGGAGTCGCGATGGCTGGCAATCCGCTGACAATCTCGGGATTCGTGAAACTGTCCGTCGGAGTCTCCGTGAGATGCGTGCCTTCTGGCAGGAACGCAATCTTTGGCCGGAGACGACCCCCTGCGACGTTTACGGGGAAGCAGTCAAGGAGCCACAGGACCCCGTCTGGGCGGCGAGCGGGCGAAACATCTACGAAGAGCCGAGTCCGTTCGCTCCCGACGATGCACCGGTCTACGACCCGGAGAATCCCGACTACGATCCGCTCGAGGATGCGATCGTTGTCGAGTACGAGAACGGATGGACGCTTGCGTACCGCAACGAGTCGGAACGGAAGCGTATTGAGTACCAGGAGGGACTCACGCCCGTCAACGGTGATTAGTCTCTCCCGAGTTACCCCACGGCGAGGCATCCGCAACGTTCCTCGTGGGGTAACTACGGAGATCGCTATCACCTCTGAACGGGAATTCACCCAGAAACGCGGGTTTCTCCCCACCGCCAAGCAGGTGAAGTGTTTCATATGTCAACAGCTGCCTCTACTGTCGACCCGGACACGATCGCACAAGCCGGTGACTCGCCTGAAACCATCCGCGACAAGGTTCTCTACACGCTTTATCACACCGTCCCGGGAATCGAACTCGAGGATGTCCTCGAACTCCGGGTACTCATTGACCCGCCGACGAACGAAGATTCACATTCGAGGCAAGCGCAAGCCGTCCTCACAGCCGTCCAGGAGGAAGTAGAGTCGTGGTCTGACCCGCCGGCGATCCACACCTCACCCCCTGCCTATGAGTAAGGCGTCATCCAACGGAGGCGAAGACATCGTGACTGACTCAGACGACAAGATCCTCGAGGATCTCCCACCGGACCGATTTCTCGACACGTCCAACGCACGCCTCATCAAGGCGGGCCTGCACTGTATGCACTCCCGAGAAACAGTCCAGCAGTACCTCGCTTACGAGAACCAGCACGAAAACCGAACTTGGATACAACGACTCCTCGCGAGACGAGCCCGCGAACTCGCCGACGAACAGTCGGAGTAGTCACGAACACACCACCGCTTCAAGTGGTCACTCACCTATGCCATCCGAACAATCAACCCTTAGTTCCCTCAGTCGTTCAGACAACGACGACTCGTCAACGTCAACTGCCCAGACTGCGTCACCTGACAACTCCGACAGCTCGACTTCGTTACCCACTCCTCCAAGCGACGACGCCTCTACGCCAGTCGAGTCGGAGACGTCGACCGATACATCGGCTACCGACTGCTCTGGGGGACCACCGGCAAACCTCGATGAGGAGCAGATAACAACACTCGACGCCAGTGAGGAACTCGACGAATGGACGTCCAGCTGTGAGACGGAAGAACTCGATTACGCGTATCTCCACGTCCAGGTGGACGTGTATCGAACGCTCACCGACACGTGGTGGGGACTCCGCATCACGACGCAGGAGAAAATCATCGAGAATCCACGGAACAGCTACGGCGGGTACGTCGGACAGCGCTGCCCCGACCCCGACGAACTCGTCGATATGATCCTCAGCTGGGTGAGTTCAACACTTGCAACACCCTACCTCCCCCTGAATGCCCACGATCTCCCGATCGGCCACCATCTCAGGACGATTCCGAGTGACCGGATTCGCGTCTTCATCGCTGACGACGCGGTCGACTTTCTCACGGAACGCGACATCGCCGTGGATGAGGTACTCACTGCACTGGACGATCTCGAAGAGCACTCACCTCCCTCAGCGTACAAGGAACAGGCGAGAGAATACTACGCTGCTCAAGATACGATCGACGCTTCTCGTACGCGAATCCGGAAGCTCAAGCAAGCAATCGGGGCTGTATTCGGTATATCGACTGGATATGGAGGGAAGATCCCCAGTGCCCCGCCAGTTGAGTATGCCTCACTCTCACCGAACGATCTCCAAGACGAGTTGGAAACGGCTCGCGAAGCCCGGCAGACAGCTGAAGACAAACGAGATACCCTCAAGGAGGAACTGACGTCAAAACAGTCGGTGTGGGCCGACGAGCTCAAAACAACGCTAACAGACCGCCTCCACTCCTTATAGAAAATGCCGCCACAACAGACCCTCACGGAATTCAACGCTGGCACACCTCGACCGTTGCGGGAACGACACCGGACTGCGGAGACTGGGTGCGCGTGCCCAGAGTGTGTGGAAAATATCGCGTCGACTCACGGCGAACAGCCACTGTCAACCGACCGCGTGCCCGTTGATTTGCAGGACGAGATACACAGTCCAGCGATACGGATGATTGGCTGGTCGTGTGATGAGTGCCACATTGTTGTACCGCGAGATATGGAGGGAGCAAATTCGTGCTGGTCGCGGATGACGAACGCCGCGAAAACATATGTCGGCGTTCTCGTGGATCGTCCACAAGCCAACGATGAATTGGTTGTCCCCGTCCATCGTGACGACCTGCCCTCTGAATTCACCAACGAAGCAGACCTTTTCTGTCCTATCTGCGATTCAGAGTATGGTGGATGTGTAACATCTGCTCGAGTACCCTGTCGCCCGTGCCGGGGTGGGCCGCCTCATCGACACTGGACCAAGCCGTGGGGCGACCCAGTGCGATCGAAACCTCTAGAGAGGATTTCATAGAACACTGTCTCTATCACTTCGATTACTTCGATCAGTACGAGAAGAGGTGTCTGACACACTCAATACGTCTACATCTCCGCAGGGTCTCGAGCCCGTTTCCGATAGTGATTATAGAGATCTTCACCCCATTGGATCACCGCTTCATTTGAACTGAGGATCATCGCGATATGTTCTCCCTCTCCGGTTCTATTATACGCACCAATCGCGATCTGCTCCCTATCGTAGATACCAATACCGAGCGTCAGTGGTTCGTCGAGACAGAAAATCTGAAAGTTGTCGTAGTTTGAGTCGTCCAGAAAGTACTCCATCTCCTCTTCATGGAGTCGCTGGTAGAGCGAGGCGTCGACGATCGCCTCCCCTTTCAGACCAAGTTTGAGCAGTTTATCGTACGCGCTAAAGAGCGTCGGGTTGAAGATCGATGTCAACACGCGGAAGTGGTCAAGCCGTGGATCGCAGAGTTTGAGAGCTGTCGCCAGGACGATTCCTGGAGAGTGGGGTGAGGAGACATACAGCTTTGCGTCAGCGAGGGCTCGAACTGGAATATCCGTTCTAATTGGACTGAGCCGTTGGAACCAAGGTGCTTTATCCAACACCTGCTCGATTGTCTCGGCCAGTTCCTCATACCGTTCTACTGTTTGCTTCCCAGCGGGCGTGAGCCTGTGAACACCGTCGCTCTCTACACTCCATCCTTCCGTCTCAAACATCCGTAACGCTCTCCGAACAGTTGCACGCGACGGAGACCCGTTGGTTGTATCCACCAACTCGCTCGGACGGCTGGGTTGCTCTACAAGCGTTTGTAACAGCGGGATAGTATGTTTCGACCGAGTTAGCTGGGTGAGTGGCTCGCGATCGAGACCATTTGGACACGATTCAAACGCTTCCAGCGTGATTTTCCCCCCTGTCGTCAGTTCATATCCACCAGCATCAGCTGTTTTCGTCAAGCCCCAATCGGTAAGTTGCACGAGATGTTTCGATGCCGTCTGTCGGGTGATCTCTCCCGATTCTGCGATAGTCGAGGCCGTCTTTGCGCCCTCGTCGAGTGAACGCAGTATATCTAAAGAGGTGGACCCAGCAAGATCACTAATGAATTCACGGACGACAATCCGTTCGTCCGTGAGTGGATTTGTGGTCGCACGCTCGGACTGCGTCACTTGTTTTCACCCGTTACTAAACTACGTACCCAACGCTATGAATATATCGCACAAATCTGATATTGAATCGAGCTTATTCGAATACCCTTCCCTTTCAAAACCCAACCGAAACCCGTCTCTCAGCGGTACTTTTTACATATACTGATACAAAGAGCGACTATCGTGAGCTCCCAACTACCACCGGCACCGTCCGGTTATCCGGTCCTCAAAAACGCTGTCCAGTTCGCTCGCGATCCATTCACGTTTGTAGAGCGGGCGACGTCGGAGTGCGGAGACATCTACCGGATGGCTCTCCCGGCAGTCGACGATGTCTTTGTTTTCACTCATCCGGACTATCTTGACCGTGTCCTCGTGTCCGATGTCGAAGCCTTCGGGAAAACCGAGGACTATCAACGCGCGTTCGGGAACGGCCTCCTTTCGGTCGAGGGCCAGAAGTGGCGACAACAGCGTGATATGTTACAACCGCTCTTCTACCGAGACCACATAAGAGGCTACACAGAGCAGATGGTTGCGTGTACCGAACGACGTCTCGAGACGTGGATTGAGGGTGAAACACTAGATATGGAGCCTGAGATGAAGAACCTCACTCTGGAGGTTCTCTTTTCCACACTGTTCGGTCGTTCGTTGGTCCCAGGCGAGGATCAAGAACTTCGAGATGCCGCTGACGGACTCAACGAATGGTTCACACCATCATCGTGGATTCTGCCACCGTGGATCCCGACACCAGCACGGCGTCGATTCAATCAATCCACAAAGCGCCTCCGTCAGGAGGTTAGAAGATTACTCGAGGAAGGAAGCGACCGAACAGGATTCTCAGAGGACGGGCCAAGTGGGTCAGACGTCCAATTGAACCCTAAGCAGGCGCCTGCTCACACAAATACTCCAGACCTGCTCACACAGCTCCAACAAGCTCGTAACAAGGCAGATGAATCAGACCTTACAATCGAGGAAATCGAAGATCAGCTAATCACGATGGTTTTTGCGGGGCACGAGACGACCGCCGCAGCCCTTGCGTTTACCTGGTACGCGCTGGCGACGAAACCAGACATCCAGGAGCAATTCCAAGAGGAACTGGATACGGTCCTTGATGGAGAACGGCCGACTTACGACGACCTCCAAGAGTTGGAGTTCACAGATCGCATAATTACTGAGGCGCTACGGCTCTACCCACCAGTTCATACGATCCCGCGCCGGACGATGACCGATGTCGAAATCGGCGGGTATCGGATTCCTGAGGGTCACGAGATTCACCTGTCTGTAATCCACGTCCATCGAGATGGACGGTTCTATGATGAACCGATGGCGTTCCGTCCGGAGCGATGGACCGATGAGTTTGAGGAGGAACTCCACGACTTTGCGTACGCACCCTTTGGTGGTGGACGTCGAACTTGCATCGGTCGGGAGTTCGCTCTCTTAGAAGCAAAAGTAGTGCTGGCAACGATCGGGCAGAAATTCCAGTTTGACTGGGAGAAAAACGAGACAATCGAGCTCGAACCCCGGGTTACGACTCGGTCAAAAGAAGGCATTCCATTGCGGATTCAGCAGCGTTAAGATCAAAACTTGCACTTGGTTCGATAAGAAACTCACCCCGTAATTGTCGATTAATACTCTACCTTCCAGAACCTGTGAATGTTCATACATTTTGACGGTGTAAACACGGGTGAGTATAACACACAATCCGCTTATATTCATAAGCGCATCTCATGAACCGGAATTCAATCATCTATCTGCTACTCATACCATATCTTAAGCAGTCATTACGATTCGATATCCGACTAACCCTCCTATCCGAACTAGACAACATCAGCTCACCACCAGTGCAACCCACGCCACTACGCAAGCACCGCTCTGTCAACCGACCACCCGCAATAATAGATGCCCTATGACGACGATCGTAATCACACTTAAAGACGGCAAGATTACCACCGACGGAGGAATCGATGTTTCGACCAGCCAGTCGACGGCTCCGACCACCAATTCTCACAATATCAATCGTCACCTCGACCCCGACACAGTAGTTGACCTCATCGAACAAACGCCCGAAGACGAGATCTGCGCCCGGCAGAGCACCAACCACCCAAACTGGTCCCGAGGTGACCCCTGTCCTGTCTGTGAGAACACCGAACTCGCGATTATGGAGCTTAGAGAAGCCACCTACAACTCATCCGATGGCGAGTTCGACTTCGACCACTTTACTGATAATACGGGGCCACAACTCTCAATTGTCTGCAAAGAATGCCAGACACACCTCCTCCATATCCCCTATTACACGTTGACTGCATAGGCCGACTACGGCTGGTTCTTATTATTCTGAAGCACAACTATCGTGATCGCCTCTAAGCATCTACCACTTAATTGGCACTCTTAGGCAGTCGCAAGAACAGTTCGCTTTTATTGGTGTGGGAGTAGAATACACACCCAGAAATGTGTAAAGTCGACGATCTCATAGCAGAGTATGGGTTAACAGCGCCCGGATCTGACTATAACTCTGTAGATGACTACCTCGCGAAACGGTGGACTGGGGCTGACGGCCGCACTTCAGAAGGGTATAAAAAACTCACAAACTGGTTCAACAAACGAGTTCTCAAATCGATATATGAGGAACACGGGAGATCAACCGTAAGCATTCATCTGGACCGGGAATACGATGTAATTGTAAACGAAGATAACATCCAACGCACCGAACTCGCGGCGGACCTGGAGGGCGACGGGATGGACATCGACGAACTCAAAAAAACACTCGTCTCTCACGGCACAATCCGAAATCACCTCAAAAACTGTCTTGAAGTCGAAAAAGACACACAGTCCACAACCAAATCCACCACTACCACTCGAGAGAAAGCCATCGCGTCGGCGAAGCGAATGGCTACCTCAAAAACAGAAAACATCCTTCCAGAACTCGCAGAAGACGGCGTTGTACCTTATGCAGACGAAGCTACCGTCGACGTCGAAATCAGACTACAATGCCCCAAATGCGACACACGGGTCCCCATCGAAGATGCAATCAAGCGCGGGTACGTCTGTAACGACCATATGACGGATCCAAACAATACAGACCCACCCAACAACTCAACTCCAGATCCGCCAGAGAATACCGAATCTGACGAAGACGATTCACATCACCAATCAGATACAACGATGAATTCTATACCCTCATCACAAACCTCTCTCCTGCTCTCTCTACTGGCCCTCGGAGTCACTTCGTTCTCGTCCCAATCGCCTATGCTAATAGATAGTATGCTCAACACCGCGTAACCATGACCTGGAATCTAGAAATCGAAAATATCGCAGGCATCCATCGAGGGGAGGCTACGATCGAATCCGGTGTGAACGCCGTCCGAGCGAGCAACTGGCAAGGAAAATCGAGCTTCCTCACCGCAATTGAAACAGCCTTCGGAACTGAAACAAGCCTCACCGAAGGCCAAGATCACGGTCACGTTGAGCTCGAAATCGACGACACCACCTACGCTGTCGACCTTGACCGAACCAACGGCACGATTACACAATCCGGCGATCCATACCTCACCGATGATGTCGATCGCGTCTGTGCTGACCTCTTCGCGTTCCTCGATGAGACCAACGAGGTCCGGCAAGCCGTCCGTATGGGTGAAAACCTTGAGGACCTCCTCACTCGTCCCCTCGATTTCGAGAACATCGACGAGCAGATTGCCGACCTCAAAGCCGAACAGAAACAGGTCGAGACCGAACTCGATCGAGCCCAAAACGCTGCTAACCGCCTCCCGCGCCTCCAAGAGAAGGTCACAACGCTCGAATCCCAACTCGAAGACCTCCAAGAAGAGTGGGACGAACTCGACAACGAAGCTTCTTCAGATAGTGACGCTCGAGACGAGCTGAGTAACCTCCGCGCCCAGCTCGAGAAGACCAAGACAGACATCAACCGGTACGAATCAACCGCAGATCGCGTCGAAGATGAACTTGAAGCAAAAAAAGAGGAACTTGAGACGTTGGATGTCCCAACGCACGAGGATCTCGAAGACGAACTCGAGAATCTCCAGTCTGACCTCCACGAAATCGAACGGGATAAAGAACTCCTCCAGTCGATCTATGAGGTAAATCAGCGCGTTCTCGAAGAAGACCATCTCTCGCTTCTCACAGACGTCTCTTACGATATGCTCTCTGACCAGCTTGCCTGCTGGATCTGTGGCAACGACACCTCTCGTGAAGAGGTCGAGGCACAGTTAGACAGTATCTCTGACCGTCTTAACTCACTTCGCGACCAAGAGTCGACTCTCCGTAACAAGGTGAACGAGCTTCAGGAGAAACAACAAACCGTACGGGACGCGGAGCGGAAAGAACGCGACCTTCGCGACCGCATCGGAGAGCTTGAATCTCAGCTGGATGACGCACAGACGAATCTTGAATCGGCCAGAGAACGAAAAGCCTCCCTCGAAGCACAGATTGACGAACTCGAAGATCAGGTCAGTGAGACGCAAGACCACGCGACTGACCTACAGAGTGAGATCAAATACACGGAAGCCGAGCTTGAAGATGCTCGTGACGAATTTGAGACAGTCAAGTCGGAAGCCTCGAAGCGTGATGTCCTCGAAGAGGAATTCGAATCTCTCCGCTCCGAGGTCGAGGACCTCCGAACACGCAAGGAGCGTGTGAAGCGAAACACCCGGGACGCGTTCGATTCGGCGCTCTCCGACATTCTTACGAGATTCGACGTCGGGTTCGAGACAGCACGCCTCACCGACAACTTCGACCTCATCGTCGCACGTGGAGGTCGCGAAGCCAGCCTTGACGCTCTCAGTGAAGGCGAGCGGGAACTCCTCGGTATCATCGCTGCTCTTGCCGGCCACGAAGCATTCGATGTCGCTGACCGGGTTCCCGTTATGCTGCTCGACGGGCATACCGGTCTCGACGATACCAACATCCACCACCTCGTCGATTACCTCTCCGAACGCGTCGATGTCCTCGTCCTCTCCGCCTTCCCCGAGTACAACGCCTTCGAGGGTCACGAAGTCACTCCAACCAACTGGGAGACCATCTCCTACGGAGACGATGTTGAGGAAGTCGTAGGATAGCTCTCGCTGCTCACTATCGATTTTATACCCCCGCGGGGGGTTAATCTCTCAACGACTTTTTGGGAAGACGCGACTTCCGGCTCTCATATACTACACTGTCCGACCGCCCTGACGTTCACTCATCACGCCTACGAGTAGCTGCTCTACTGTCTCCCGATCGCGGAAAACACTTTGTCGCCGGACCACATATCCGCAGGTAAGTTCGCCCCCTATGCGGCCAGTAGCACTCGCAGCTACCATCATCCGGGTTAATATCCAGTCCCGGAGTGGTGATGTATGACCTCCCGGTTTGATACCCCCGCGGGGGATCAAGACAACCCCCGCCCATCCGACGAGCCTTCATTGACGATCTCTAGGGCTACACCTCGGCAGTTTTCCAGCCTCTTCGTCGCCTTCCTTCTCCTTTCGAGTGTCTGCTTCTCTACGATTGCGGTAGTCGCGACCAACGAATCCAACTCCACCGCGCAACCGCCGGTTGACGGGAATGCTCGTGTATTTGTCGCGAGTGACCGCGATACGGAGGCTCTCGGCATTCCGGGTGGCGGTCGTGGTGGCATCCTCCTCCAGTATGTTGTGGAGGCCAACGCGTCGACTGAAAATCTCTCTCGTGCCGTCGACACCTACACGCTTACGACCAATCCAGAGACGCGCGTCCGTATTGATGGCTCACCCCGGACACTGCAGGAGTACCGACTTGACCAGCTGGCGAGAGTCGAACGAACAAACTCAACGAGTCGGTGGCCGGCGAGCGCACCGGACCGGGAGGATAGCCTATTCATCAAAGACGGCTTCATCGCGTATATGGGTGCGACCAGCGCTGCCGAAGTGAACGCCCCGGGAGCGGAAACAAACGGGACTTATCTGATGGGGCCAGACGGGCGTGTCCTTGAGTACGTCGACTACCGCGTCGCCCTCCCAGAACCAAATACGACAACCCGCTATGTCCGCGAAACAAAGGACGTTACCCTCAACATCCCGGCGCCGGAGGACAACTCGTCGGACGACGTACAGACTGTCACCAAGACAGTTGAGTTCGAGACGCTCGACGGTCACACCATCACACGCACCGTCAGCGCCACCGGTCGTGGCCCGCTAACCGTAAATCGCTCTGTGACAGCAGTCGTCGGCGGCTATCGCACTAACACCACATACGATCTCGCCTCACAACGGGTTGAGCGTAACCTCAGCATCGGCGATCAGACGTGGTCGAAACACACGACACCAGAAACATCGCCACGAGAGGCCCGTCATATCGACTACGCAAACGCTCCCCCTTCGGATGGCGAGAGGCAACGTCTAGAGCTCCAAGCGACGATCAACGTCACCGCGGAAGTCACCACTGATCACTATTTCTACCATCCGCACAACGATACGTGGACGTACACCCACACGGAGGTCAATGCCACCTATGATGAGCTCACCGTTGCCGACGATCGGCCAGTCCACGTTGTCCCACCAGATAGCGTTTCGATTTCCCAGCGCGTAATTGAGGAACCACACGATAGCCGCTCCATCGTCCTCTCTATCGAGGGCCCGGAGCATCTCTCTGAGCGGGCACTCTGGAGTTGGGCCGCCTTCAACGTAGAAGGAGACTCGAATGCCAGTGCCCAACGCCTAACGAACGTCTGGCAGGTCTACGGTGTCCGTCAGTACCGCTGGGGTGAAACAACGTCGAACTGGGACACAGACCCACAACGTACGGAGTTCCCACCAACACTTGCCCTCCGACTCACTGCTCGACAACCGTCCCCAAGTGTTGAGGCCGTCGGAGAAACGGATGTGTATCGTTACGGACGGGTGACGGATCTCCGCCAGCGCACTGTTCCTGGCGTCTCGAAGCGGGCGACCCTGGCGGAAAATGTGAATCTCACTACGGCGACCGCCAACCAGACCTCGAGAATTGTCATCAGGGACGCCCCCGGTCAGATCACCTCAGTAACGTCGGTCTTCGGGGATGAAATACCCGTCTCGACAACAGAGGTCACCTCGATGGAGGATTCGTCGCTCACCTACACAGTGATTCCGCCGGAAGAAGGGGAAGAAAACGAGCCGCCGGAACTCAGACTCCGTCTTACTGGCCCAGACGGAACTCCACTCCCGGATCGGAAACTGATCTTGACCGGGGCGGTCGAATCCTCAGTCACTACAAACGACAACGGTGTCGCCTACGCTACGTTCGATAGTGCGACGATCACCGCGCGCTTCCCTGGTGACCCATACACAGAGAATCACGACATCTACTACTCGTCCAGCCACACAACCGCGATCTCTCCCGGAAACGGGAGCCTGATTGTTGATCTCTGGACGTTCTTTTTACAGCCAGTACAGGCCGCTCTCCTCTCGCTGGCTGTGAGCGTAGGCTTGCTCGTCGGGGTCGGCTGGTATACCATCAAGTAGCCATCCCTCGCAATATTCTCTCAAGACTGACGACACCCACTTCTGCGTCATTCAGCCGGCCTTACGAACTTCAGTTGACGATGAGATCGTAGCGCGACTCACTGTCCTCGGTCAATGGCCATCTCCGATTGGTTCGGGGATAGAAGTTTTAGGTATTGGACAACGTATTCTGACACAGCGATTCACATGGAGCGCTCTCCAACCACCCTTAGTAGGTGGCTCTACCGTGTCGGTTGCCGTCTTCGCCACCGAAAGTCTAGGGACTCAACAGAAACCTCCGCAATGGAACCGTCAACGTCATCCAGCATCCTCTCGGCCAAAATTCAAGACCGTCTCTTGGGTATCGCACCTACAGCTCAACAAACCGTTTCCTCCACTGCGGCGATGGCTGCCCTCCCGATCATTCCGCTATTTAATCCCCTTGACCCAGAGGATTGGTTCGAGGGGATCGTCAACACGCTCGCGACCGGCTTGACGAACGTCCTGGGCGAGGTTTTCGTGGGAATGGTCCAGGAGTTTCTCGTCATCGACCCGTTGTACTACCAGGAAGGAGCGAATGCAACTTTTATACAGAATCTCCAGTACTCGCTGATTCTCTTTCCGACCGTCATCGTCCTCGGGACGATCGCGGCACTCTTTTCGGAAGCCCCAGAGGGCTCCTATTTACGACAGGGTATCCGTATTGTTAAGGCCCTCTTCGCACTCGCTCTCATCCGTCCATTCCTCCACGTCGCGGTCGTCTTCACGAATAGCGTTACGAAGCTCGTGATGCCCGAGACTTACGCGGTCTCCCTCGCCGGCCCCGCCCTCAACAACGCCATCGGCGATTTGATGGGCTCGGCTATCGCCGCTGTGCTCGTTTACCTCGCCGCCGGTACAATCTCTCTCATCGCTATCGCTCTCGTTGTGATGATCCTCTTCCTCCGCATCTTTATGATCCATCTCGTCTACACCGCTTTCCCGATCCTGCTTGTTATGTGGTACACCGACTGGGGACCACTCCGGTACGCGAACGACGTCGCTATGTTTGTCTTCAAGGTCACAGCGTATCTCCTCCTCGCGGGGCCGCTCATCGCGCTCGCTCTTCAGACCGGCTGTAGTATGTCCGCCCCGGACATCTGTGTGGCTAACGCGAGCGGGGCTCACGGCCCGGAAGCACTCACTGCCGGAATTGACCCATCGCAGAATAAGCTCGTCCTTTGGAAGCGGTTCCTCGGCTGGCTTTCCGGCCTCGGCCTCGCCGGTTTCGTCGGGATACAGGCCCTGTCGATGGGTGGGAGTTCCGCCGGTCATCTTCTAGGGTTTAGTGGCCTGAGTGCGTTACGCGGCGGTGGCAGCGGTAGTCCGTCTTCGTCCGGAGGTAGTGGTGGTGGAGGAGGTGGCGGTGGACCGACTCCGTCCGGTGGCGGTGGCGCCGGACAGCACACCCTCCGAAACTTCGGCGGCGGTAGCGGAACCGGCCCAAAGGCGTATGGAGCGACTGGCTCAGCAAAACCCGAATTCCACCCCCGACAGGCAGCTAGTTCGGCGAAAACTAATCTGAAACAACGTGTCTCATCGGCACGGGATACTGCACGGAGTAACGCGCAGCGCGCCTACCGTGGCGTAAAATCACGGAAAGAATGGATGAGTCAGGCTACGTGGGGACAGGGCGCTCGAGCTGGGGCCGGATTAGCTGGCGGTGGCGTGGCGCTCGGTGCTCGCGAGGCAAAAGCGGGTGTGAGCCACGTGAAAAATAATCTCAACGAGCCGATTGCGAATTGGCCCGGCCACGTCTATCGGCGGGCGAAGAACGGCAATTGGAACCCACCGAATGACGATCTGGGTGCAAGTACGGAAAGCGAAGTCACAGCGGATAATGAAGTGTTGGCACTACCTGAGGGGGATCCGCCTCTCCCAGAGGGTGAGACTCTGACCCCAGAGTATGAAGACAGAGCACTCGATCCCAAGGAAGCTCAAGCGGTTGCTGGCGGGTCCGACATCGAAGACGCGAATCCGCATTCGGTCAACGAATCAGTCCAAGCTTGGTACGACCGCGTGAAGGCAAAGGACCAGCAAAAAGTGGAGGCGATGCGCCCTGACCTCATCAATCGAGATGTCTCCCCGCCTTCCTCCTCACCATCGGAGGAACAAATCCAGGAGTCCGTCGACGACTACGTCGATAGAACCCGCAACACAGACTCATAACGATTCAACCTGAATCCCTCCACTGGTACCGAGTCCCCTCCAGGACCACATTAGAACCAGTAATTGACCCTTCTATGCTGTTGCTCGAGGGGCGTGCTTCCCGGCTGATATTTTAAATAGCAGAACGCGGTAGATTAGTACAGAAACACAAACACATGGGTTCCGAAACGACCACCGCCCGTCGCGTGCTGGCGACTCTCCCTAGGCACCCACTCTCGATCTCGGATTTCATCAGCCTCCAAGCACCCGATAGTTTCGAATCCACCTCCACCTTGGACGGAACCGACATTCACACCCGAGTCGACAACTCCAACATTCAAAATCTGGGCGGCGTCGTCGCTATCGGTGATGACTGGGTCGACCGTGAGGGCATCGTTGGCTTCCGCTTCATCGCCGGAGACACTTGGTTCGGTGTCGGCTTCGAACCAGAGACTGGCTGGACCATCCTCACCGAGGATTCCATCGACGAGAAGTTCTCGCAGGCTATCGATGATCGTATCGCGACTTGGGCAACCACCTTCTACGAGGAGGAAACCGTCCGGCCGTCGTTCTATGATACTTTCGCGGCCGCCTGTGTGTCCCAGCTTCCCCCGCGCCCGCTCCAGCACGGTGAACTCGGGGAGATACTCACTCCTGGAGGGATTTACCAGGAGTCCTTCGTTGAGGTGGTTCCCGTTCCCATCATCCAGATCGAACACACCGACAAGGTCATCGCCTTTTTGATGAAGGTTACTGCCCCTGATCGGTCCGGTCACGTCGTTGAGTATGGGTACCGCCTCCACACCGACGGCGTCTGGCGCAAGGCATGGGCTGACATCATCCCCGGCGAAGAGACCGAGGAAGTCGGTCTTCGTGATCGGCCAGTCGCCACTCTCATCGATGACGCCAATCAGGATTACTTGAATGAGATCGACTTACTCGTGGAGCCTCCGACCGATCACATCCAGATCGAGGTCTACATCGATGTGATGTCACCAGAGCCAGCACCCGGTGGTATGTGGACTGCGGCATCTGACTGGTTCCCATCCATCGAGTACGGTGCTCCTATCGTGGGCCTAAATACTGATGAGAATCCGGGCGAATTGACCGTCGTCGGCTACCTCGAGGGAACGGAGACCGCCGTTTATGTCGGTCTCAACCGCCAGGATGACACGTGGGAAGAGATCATTTCTTTCGACCGCCCCGCCGACAAACGACAGGACACGGAAGTTGTCAATGCTATCGACGGCTGGCTTCAGAGCCAGTACGGCGCTCTCGTTGGGCCGTCGCACCACCCGCTCATCCAGCTCACCGACTGGGAGTCGAAGGTTCCCGACCTTTTTGCTTCCAAGTAATCGACCTCGATGTCAATCGGGGAGAGAATTTTTAGGCATTCACGACACGTATTCACACGAGACGTCCCATGAAACGGTACCCAGTAGCCGGCCAGTTACTCGAGCATCGCCTCTTCTTCGGACTCAGCGTCAGCGATCTCGAAGTCGGCGTAATCCCACTCGCCGCTATCATCCTTGCGTCCGGTATCAACAACGTCTTCGAGCCCTCGTTCAGTGGGCTACTTACTATCGGAAGCGGGATTCTCGGCCTCCTCGTCGGCTTGTACGTTCTCTGGCGAACACCTGCCGGTCAGACCCCTCGCGAGTGGCTCTTCGGGGCTGCAAAACACATCGTGGGCCCGGATCGCTATCTCTGGCAACCCGTCGAACGCGGTCTCGTTTCTGGACAGCACCTTGACGACATCCGTACTCTACATTCTGAGGATTCCGAAACCTCCGACGACAACAGCGATCCGGACCCAGAAACCTCGTCCTCGAGTGGCCCCCAGCAGTCCGCCTCAGATGATAACAGCGGTCAGCAAATCGTAACTGACGGCGGGCAGATGCACTCTCGCGAACGCCCACAGCGTGACCCGAGCCAGTACTACCACCAGCTCACGCAGGAGGAAACAACAACGCAGGCGCAACTAGCTTTCGAGTATGTTCGCGAAGACGGCATTCTAGTCACGGAGAGCGACAACGAGGAACCTGCGTACGTCGGCCTTGTTCACATCACCCCGACGAGTTGGCTTTCCCTCGACGATGAAGGACGCCAGTCTACGATCAACGCGTACGCTGACGTTCTCCGTGGAATCTCCTACCCCTTCCAAGTGCTCGCCCTTCCTCGTGAATTTGATTTGACGACGCACTTCGAGGAGATCGAACGTGCAGCCTACGAGGCCGAGGATCCGCCAGACATTATGCAGCTTGGTCGGTCGACGTACATCGACTGGCTCAATGAGTCGGTCGGTACCCGGCGAGTCAAAGTTCGTGATTTCTACATCGCCGTTAGGGTCGAGAGTTCGCACGTCCGAGAACAGTCCTATGGACACTCTACAGACGTTGTTTCGGGATCTCTCTTCCAACGAATCGTCGGCTGTGTCAATTCTGTCACCTCCTCAGTTCGTTCTCGGATCGGCTCGAATACCGACGACGACGTCATCGAACGACAGTGTATTTCTGAAGTTAGAAGTCGGCAACACGAGTTTGCCGAAGCACTCCCCAGGACCGGTGTTCAGACCGAAGTGATGGACGACCGGGCAGACGTTCTGGACGTCCTCTACCGCTACTACAACCACGCTGACTCACCACTCGACGAGTATTCTCCCAAATCCTACGCGGAAGTTCTCCCAGCTCGCCGGTCGTAGTGATTCCCGACCATCTCAGCATTTCTTCCTCCATCTTCTCGACTGTTCCTGCGGCGCTTGAGGTATCACACCTGCCAGCGTTACCCCACGAGTGAATTATCTCCGCACTTTGTGGGGTAACTCGCTATCCTCCCTCAACCCACTTGCCGAAACGTCTACTTTGTGGAAAGCTATCAACGGGCGAAACCATTTACCGAGGCACTACGTATCCCACGATAGCATGAGTAGCGTCCCAGTAGCCTGGGTACTCGGAATAGCATCCGCTACCGGGCAAGTGCAACAGATCATTCAGACGATCCAACGAGCGATTCAAGGCGGCCCGAACGCCCCGTCACCATTCATTCTTATCGGCGTCGCCGTCGGCGTCGCCCTCCTCCTCGGTCTTGGTATTCTTGCGTCACGCCGACTTGTCGGTTCGAGTCAACATCCATCTACAAACGCAACGAACGGCGCACCTGAGACGGAGGTCGACAGCGGCCGTCTGAATCGTCTTCTCTCTTGGCTTCCCGGTGGTTCTGGATCTATCCCTGGTGCCGGTACCTCCGCCCGAACAGATCCAGCCAACGTCAACCTCGAGAAAATCGACGACGAAACCTTCGACCGCGCCGTCAGCATCCTCGAACAAGAAGGCCGAGAGACGAGTCGGGCAAACATCCGTGAACAGGTTGCTCGCCTCATCGACTTTGAGGCCGCAGACCCCGACGAATTCCGCCTTGGACTCATCCAAGACGCCGACAGCCAAGCCCAGATCGACCAAGCGAGCGTCGCCCCACCAAGTATCGTCCCCGAAGATCCAACCACTCTCTACCGGAACGGCGAATTCGTCCGTATCCTCACTCCCGCAAGCGCTCCTGAGAGTGTCTTCGGTGGCTGGCTTATCAACCTCACCACGACCAATCTTGATGTCCGCGTCAGCTATCATCACACTCCCCGCGACCCCACGACGATTCGTGGTGCCCTCCAGGACCGTCTCACTGAACTCCAGATCGCCCTTTCTCGGAAGGAGGAAAAGGGCGCGACAGACTATCACGAAGACCTCAACCGCCGGGAAGAACTCGATCGTCTCCTTCGTCGCCTCACCGAAGGGACGACTCGACTCTACGACATCGGTATCTACATCGAAGTCGCTGGCAGTACCCGCGATGAACTCGAAGAGACCGCTCGGAAGGTCCAGCAACTCGTGGCTGACCGCGACGTCGAACTCGTTCCCCTTGAATTTCGCCAACTTGAATCCCAAGACGCGATCGCACCTGTCGTCTCCGACCCCATCCAGAACACGGACCTTATGGAACACGACGCGGCGGCCACCCTCTTCGGCTTCGTCGAGCCCGCCATCGCTCACGAGGACGGTGTCCTCTATGGCTTCGATGAGACTGGAAACCCTGTCATCGTCGACCGATACAGCCTCTCCGGCTTCTCTAAAGTCATCACTGGGAAGATCGGGTCCGGAAAAACGTTCGCCGCGAAACTTTCTCTCTGGCGCCGTCTCCTCATCGACCCTGAATTCACGGCTATTGCATTCGACCCCACCGGTGACGACTTTGTCGACTTCTTCGAGACCCTCGGTGGCGATGTCGTCACCTTCGGTGGCGACGTCACCATCAACCCGCTCGAAATCCACCGCGGTACGGGTGAGGCTGAAGACCCCTACAAGGACAAACTCCGTTCCTTGACGGGGATGGTGCGGACGTTCTACGATCAGAGCGGCGACAGCCTGAGCGCTGAACGTGCTGGTCTCATTCAGCAGGTCTTCCACCTTGCATACCTTATGTACGGTATCACTTCCGAACCCCGCACTCACGAACGCGAAAACCCCACTATGGAAGACGTCCTCGACATCCTCAAGGCTCTTGCTGATGGTGAGGACCCACTTGAATTCGTCAGCTACCAAGGAGACGCTACCGAACTTCACCGTGAGGAACGCGACGAGCTCGATGAACGCGTCGACGAAGTCACCTCCCGACTTCAGTCGAAGGACGATAGCAACCTCAAGTCCGAAGCCAACAGCCTCCTCCGCTCGCTCGAAGCCTTCCAGCCAGGTGGCGTCGCTGCGAACCTCTCTGGGAAGACGACCGTCGACCTCGAGGACGAGCGGCTCATCGTCTTCGATATGAGTGCCTTCCAGGATACCAATCAAGCCCCTCTCCTTCAACACGTTATGCTTGATTGGAGCTACCAGCGGGCTCGCGAGAACTCCCGCCGGATGGAGGTCATCTTCGAGGAGGTTCACTACCTGCTCAGTCAGAAATCTGCCCGCTCGCTCATCGGCCTGTTCACCCGCCATTCCCGACACTTCAACGCTGGCTTGACGCTCATCTCCCAGACTGCAGAAGAATTCATGCAGGAGACCGACGATGTCCACTCACCACGCGCGATCTACGACCAGTGCGACATCAAGCAGCTGTTTTACCAGGAATCAATTTCAGACGAGGTGATCGACTACTACGACCTCTCCCCAGCTGATGTCGAGGCCATCCAGAGCTTTGCACGTGGACAGGAGTCCGAGTTCAGTGAATGTCTCCTGAGCGTCACCGGAATCGCGCGTCGACATCTCGAAATCCACGCGAGCGAGCTCACGGTTGATCTCCTTACTGAACCTGAGACGGCCGCCGCAACCGCTCAGTTGGTTGAACAGCGTCGCCAACAGGCTGCCACCGCCCGCAGTGAACAGACTACCACCCAACCAGAAGAGAACGCCGAGACTGCCGGTGGTTTGGGCGAAGAAGCTGCTGAGAAGGAAACTACTGACTCCAGTACGACACCCAGCGAAACGAGTGAGCCACCAACTGACCCCATCACAGACGGAAGTGGGGGCTCATCCTCCTCTGGGGACACTGCTGACGACACTAATTCCGAATAATACCCTTCCCTTCTCTTCTCGCTCGGTCTACCTTGCCTCTCGTCATTTCACACCTTCCCTGTAGTCCACCAGTACAATCGGAGAGAGCGGGTTTTCGCCTGTACCCCCGGTGGAGTTAAGTGTTAGACCAGCATGGTTCAAACTAACCGGGAGACAGATATGACCAGCGTACTCCTCGGTGTCCAGCTCGCAGCTTTTGCCATCGCGGATGCCCTCCCTGGTGGCCTACGCGGGCTTGGACTCCTCACGGCTGCCCGCGCACAGTTCGCGACCATAAAAGCCGACCTGATGGCTCAGGCCGCGCCGATTTGGACTCGGCAGATGAGTGTGATCTTGCAGGCAGACTGTCCAGATGGGACTGAGGTTAGCTCAAATGAAGTCATCCAGTCCATCCACAACATCAACGACTTCATCTTCCTCCTTGGATGGACGCTTGTGCCCGGAGGATTCGTCCTCGGAGGTATCCTCTACTTCTACGGCTGGAACCAGTCTTGGAAAAAGCGGGGCCTCCGGCTGATGGTTGGCGCGGTCGCGATCGCCGGCGTCATCCTTCTTTGGGGCGCTATCGCTAACCTCATCCAGTGGGCGACCGGCGGCACTTGTGCGCCCACCACGTAACGGCGTTGAGTCGATTATTGGCGCTGGCAGACTGCCGCCTTGCCGTCCCCATCTTCTCGGCATCATCAGTAACTACAACCTGTGACCACGCTCTTGTTAAGGCGAGCTGTCACACCCCTTTCGCTCTCGGAGTACCGCAATCCTGTCCTCGACTGAGGGGTGCACTCGAAGGAACCACTCGATAACAAACGGAGCCCCCCATGGAAGGGACGACGTCTCCGTCTTTTTCGAACTCTCCCTCGCTCGGAGATCGGCAACCGACTGCAATGCGGTTATCGCGGTCTCACTTCCCACCCGTTGTCGTTCGTATTCGTCGGCAGCCAACTCAGCTCGGCGAACCCACCGTACGAGGCCGAACCGGAACCCGAATGCGAGAATGCCCATCACCACACCGAGTGTCTGCATCGATGGCGAAACAACCGCGAGTATCCCACCGACACCACCGAAGAAAACCAATCCGGCCCCAGCAGCGAGGCGAAGATGTCCAAGAACGTGATGCCCGTGCTCGTGGTGGAGGATTGCGCGGAGTGATTCTGGCGAAATACTGTCATCTTCGAGGAGGGTCTCGCCAACGAAGACCCGGCGAAAGGGCCAGACACCCGCCGCCATCGCCGTCGAACGAAGCCCCACCGTGGCAACCCAAATCGACGTGTGGGGGTCAGCATCGATCTCCTCTGGTACGATCGCTGCGTATTCTTCAGGTGTGAGCGGCCGCGCCATATTCAGAAACGGCAAGAGCGTGATTGCGAAGAACAGGTAGGTGAACGTGAGCGCCCAGGTCACCGGCATTCTGAGCTCAGATGGAATCGGCAGCGCCGTCCACGGTGCTACAACTAATATAAAGAGTCCACCAACGACCAACGCAACCCGGAGAGCGTGATCGTGGCGCGCCTCCGGCGTCTCAAGATGACTTGTCGTCTCCCTCCAAAACATCGAGATTAACGGCGCACCTGTCACCGCCAAACACCCGAAATAGCTCGCAAGGATGAGCATCGGAAAGAGTCCTTTGACGACGACATTCGGTGAGGGCATCGGATATTCTGGCGTTAGTCTAACAAAGAACACCCAGACCAGAGTGGTGAATCCACCACTGACGATAGACCCCCCTAAGAACAGCACGAAGAAGTTGTTCAAGTGATCTGGAAGCCAAGAGACCCACCGAAAGCCTTCGGACACTTCATATTCTTCCGAGGCGGTTTGATCCGTGTTTTCCGATGATTCCGTCGACGCCGATGCCTCTTCGCGGTTCAACCTATACTCATCGTAACGGTTTACCGCAGCACCGATCTGCCAGCCAAGTGCCACTGCGATAAGCATCGGGACCGTCACCCCGACGAAGAGCAGCGCCGTCGCCGATGTAACCCCAAACACGAATCTGACCAGAACATAACTGAAGCCCGCCACTATAGGGGCAGTAAGAAATACACCCAACCCCCACCAGACCAACGTATCGACCGGCGAAGGTAGCCACGCAAGCGACGAACGAGCCTCGGATAGTACTCGTCGCCACCGTGGACAGGGGCTTGAGTCGCCATTCGAGGGCATCTTTTACCGTAGATCATGCTATCTGAACCCAAAAATTGTCCGGGGGAACTCCAGTCCCTCGACCCACTGGCTATGAAAACGATTGCTTAGGAGACATCAGCGCATCGACTGAGCGAGCAATCGACCGGCCCCAAACTCCCGAATAGTATTTTACGCTGAGCAGATGAAATATCTGTAGAGGCCACTACTGGCTATGCCGACGCTCCCAGCCTTCACTCGAGCTTGGCTCTCGCCGGCCCCGCTCACCGATGACCATACCCAGTCGCCGCCCGATGCAAGGACAGATCGTACTTCGCATTCGTCGCGGTCGGTAGAGCCGACCCAGACGTCTCGATCCACTCGCTCAGGCCGCCCGAGGAATCGCCGTCCCCTGTACGGTGTTCTGTTGGCCCTGAGCGTCATCGGTATCCTACTCACGGCGGCCACTGGCCCAGCTCTCGCAGCACACCCCGCTGACTCCACGAGTACCACAGAGAGCCAGGACCTCTCTTCTACTTCGCTGCAATCCACGAATACAACCTCGCCGTGCCAAACTCAGAACAATAACTCGTACGGATGGACGGAACACTACGCGTGTATTCAAGTTCATCTCTACCAGCAGGATCAGGATCTCTCGATCTTCCCAGAAGACGCAACACAGGCCCGGGAAGCTGCGAAGAACGGAGAGTCGGCTGAAACCATCGAGGATTGGCTCTTCCGATACTATCGTACGGAGCAATACCCCGACTGGTGGATGCCGTCAGAGGAACAGATTGAGCAAACCCCGAAGCTCAAGCTCTACCCACTCACGAACGAAACAGTTCACGAGTACGAGACCACTCAATCTCTCTCCGTGTTTCCGGAGGACGCTCGAGCCGTCCGATTCGCGGCAACTCATAACGCGACGGTGAACGAACTCCGGATGGCCCTCCTCAACTACTACGCCGTTCAGTGGGATCAGGGCTGGCGGCCGGACTCAGAATCATCCACGACCACCACAGCCAACACATCCGTAGGAGGCGGCTCAAACGGAGGAGAATCGGAGGCTACCGCCGGGTCGAGTTCAAGCCCCGCTTGGTATGCTCCGTACCTTAGTGGGATCGTCGACGCCGCAAATCAATTTCGTGGATGGATGAGAGGAGTGCAGGAGTTCATCGGTGGGCTCCTCATTTGGAGCTTCAAGAATCCCATTATCGCAGGGATTGTCATCTTCACGTCTCTCGTCGTGTTCCTCCTTCTCGGAGTCGCACGGCGGATGCGGCGGACGTGGACGGCGATGCTTGCGGTCTGGTCTCGATTCGTCCGCGCGATCGTCTGGGTGGCCGACACTATTGGCATCGGAACGATCCGGCGAACACAAATCAAATTCTTCCGATTCCGTCGCACCCTCAACGTCTATGCTCACGCGTTCGCAGCGATGACTGGCTGGGCAATCCGCGAAGGGTTTCACCGTGTCGACCGTACGATCACAGACTACGTCACCGACGAAGACTCCAGCACGTGGTCGTATATCGCACCACCCGCTCACGCACGCGCCAGTAGCGCAGCTGATGCCGCCGTCTCGGAGACAACGTATGCGAAGAGCAAGCGCCTCCTTGATCCTCTCGATGCACCAGCCGTGTACGAACTCGATGAGGATGAACCACCGCGACCAGGAGACGACCTCTGGTACCGCATTACGGCCTCCGATCAACCGGCCTCACCGGAGACAATCACTAAACAGATCGAAGGTCTACCCAATCTCACTGACGGGCTGGAAGTCATCATCCGATCGGCACCTCATGACCCCGAGATCGGAGGAGAAGAAAGCGAGCTTCAAACTACTGAAGGCGATGGCACCCGACTCGCAATCGAGGTTCTAATCCACTTCATCGAGGACGGCCAGACGAGCACGCTCGACCGGACGAAGCACAACTGGGTACGACAAGCCTTCGGTGGTCCCGACTACGACGTCACGCCAGTCTCGACGACGCTCCAGCGACTCCTCCGCGCCCGGCCGTACCGGCGGTGCAAGCATCTTCTCGGGAATGATGCGCCCCCATCAGCGACGTTCCCTTGGAGTAACGCGCAATCATCGGACGCCGCGACAGACGGTGGGCGGACTATCGGCGAGGACACGCCCACACCGAGCGAACGCGCAGCTGCAGCCGAGGCGATTCCTCAACGGTACTTCCGAGAGCATCTTGAGGATCAGTTCACTGCGGTCTGCCCGGAAGCGCCCGTGAGCTATCCACTCGGCTCCCGAGGAACCCGCCGCTGGGACTTCCTCCAGCGACTCAACGTCTTCGACGAAACCGCTGCCGAAGAAGCCCCTCCGATGGAAGCCGCTCTCGATGCCCTCCTTGAGACCGACGAACCCGCACTTCTCCGTGCCCGGATTACATCCGCAGGCGACCTTAGTGATCTCATTCGGCAGAAACTCGACGTCATCGAGGGTGAGGAAAGTACCCAGTTCGACAAACGAACGAATCGCCGTGGGCGTAGCCGTGCGACACCAAGCTCAGGAGAGAATACCACCGAGGAAGACCGGGCTGCTGCTCGAGAACGAGAGAGTAGTCGGGTCCGTGGGGAAGTCGCGAGCGCGGAAGGGACACGGAACGAAGAACTCCAGAACAAGGGTGTAACTCGGAGTTTCAAAGTCACGATGGATGTCTTCACCCAACCCACACCCTTCTTGAATGATGCCCTCGAAGAGACTGCTGGAGGGTCAGTTGAACCCTCCTCAGAGGCCCACCCCGTCCCCTCCCCCCTCTTCCATTCAGATGGGGACTCCACCTCTGCCTCGACAAATACGGCGAGTGACGGGGGCGTCTTCACCGAAGAACAGCCCGACCTCAACGAGATAGACAGTACTGCCGATCTATCTGGTTCCGACGCCGACATCGAGACCTTAGCGAGTCGTGGTGACACTCTTCGAGTGACTCCCGAGACGCTTGCCGAAGCCGCAGCCAGCCAGCGGACTACGGCTCGCGACGACGCCTGGCGGCTCGCAAAAACGTGGGCGACTGCTGCTGACGGCGAGTTCAACAAGCTCACTGAACCACCAGAGAACAGCCGCCTCGCAAAGTGGGCACGGCAGTTTGGATGGCGGAGACATACGCTCGGACAGCTCCGTGACTCGTACCGTTTCCACCGCGCTCAGGAGTATGCTGGTAGGGCACCCACATTCGGCCTACACTACTCTCTCCGTCGCCGCTGGCCGATCGTCCTCGCCGCCGCCGACGAACTCCCTTCGTTCACAGCACTCCCGAGTACCAGCGCTGTCTCGGACGACCTCGCAGCCCATATGGAACGCCAACTCTCCCACACAGCCCCACTCTCTGAACTCTCTCCTGCCGAGGACAACGAAATCATCGGTACGGACATTGACGGGGCCACGCTCGGCTATGCGTTCGATCGTCTCCACGCTCGCGACCTCGCTCGTCCCGTCAAACATCGCACGGACTATATGGACCGGTCGATCCTCCACCAAGGGCTCCCCGGCTCCGGGAAGTCTGTCGACCAAGCTCACGAGATCGTCGAGCGTCGGAAGGCCACGAACGGCCCCATCATCATCTACGCCGGCCCTGGCGCAAACGTCGGTGAACTCGCTGTGCGCGGTCTCTTGGATGAATTCGGCGAAGACTGGGTGCGCGAGCACGTCCACTGGTTCGATATGCCCGAGGTCCTCCCCGGACTAACGGTCTTTGACACACGACCCGCCCAACAGGCTGACGACGCCCACGGCAACCCCGAGGCCGCAGAGAGCGTCGCAACCGACGACACCTCTTCCCAGCGCCCTGATATCGCTTCCAAGGACACCAGTTGGGAGACACACGGCTCACAGGTTATGCAGACTGTCCGGAAGATAGCCGAACTTCTGATGGGTGAGAGCGACTTCCAGAACGCCCGCGTGTCCCGTGATGTCCTTCGAGCCCTTGGAACAGCCGGTTTCTCACCGCATACATACCCGACAGGCGTCGACGGCACGCCTGCGTACCAGCGGAACGGTAGCGACACCAGCAGTAACACACTCCCAACTGCTGACGACCTCGTGAACGGCGAAAGTCACTCCAATGATGGAAATGAGGACGATTCAAGATCGCGCCAACCGACTGTGATGCCGTTCCGCTGGGGATACGACGCCAGCCCGTACGTCTACCCTCTCTGGCAGCTCCAAGAGCAGACCCAGCAGGTCACCGAACTGACGAGGTTGATGGACCCGGACATCCCGATCAACCCCAAGGAAATACTGCCTGATCCGGGCTCGCACGCAATCAAGCGGAATATGGAGACGCCGTTTAACAACCAACAGCACACCGCCCAGCAGATCCTCGGCGGTGTCACTAACCGTCTGAACGCGCTTACGACGGACGCCCGGCTCGCACCCCTCTTCAATAACACGACCCGGCGGTTCTCCTTCGCCGACTTCCTCTCTGGCGACCGCCAGAACGACGTCCTCATTTTCGACGTCGAGGACCTTGACCCGGATGCCCAGCGTGACTTCGTCCTTACACACGAACTCCTAATGCAGTACGAACTCGAACTCTACAAGTCCTTCCTCAAAGAGGAGGCAACTGCGGACGATTACTACGTCAGCGTCTTCATCGACGAGGCCGGCCGCCTCGTCGAGCCGGATGACCTTGCGAAGATGATCGCCGTCGCCCGCAACCACTCTGTCTCCCTCTCACTTGCCGTCCAGACGCCCGACCAGCTCTTCGACGCCGACACCGACAACAGTGTTGGCGACGACCCGACGTACGCCGAGATCATCGGTAATATTCAGACGACCGTCGTGCGTGCCGGTGAAATCACGCGTCAGCAGGCAAAGGCGCTTTGTCCGGCCGACCTCGAGGTCGAGGACTTCATGGATCACGTCCGTGATCTCCCCGTCGACCACCGGCTCGTCCAGTATCCGACACCTTCCGAAGGAACACGGTCTCAGACCATCGAAATCGCCCGCATTCCCCTTCCGAACTGGCATCAGGATGCCGAGGAACCCCCCGAAGGCTACGATTCTCGCGAAAATTTCGAGGGGGCCTTCCGAGAGGTTCGTGCCGACGTCATCGACCAGACGAACGAAGAGTACGGAATCCCCGACGACGAGTCAGAATCGGCTGTCCGTAACCGGGCGATTCTCAACATCCCCGAACTCGCCCACCATCTCACAATAGACGACCCACTCCTCCCGGTTGTCCTCGCGTGGGCGACTTGGATAGTCGCTCGTGACCCACCCAACGGGCCCGGTGAAGAAACTCTGCACAGCGTCTCCAACACCGACAGCAAGCTCCCTGACCTCGAAGACCCAGTTGAACCAAATAATGATTCGACGGCAGAGGACTCCCCGGCTGAGGAAGTCAGCGCGATAGATGTCCTGTCGGATGATGCAGGACCCGATGAATACACAGCTGAATCGGTATCTGCCAGTCGCGAGAACGATTCTCCATCCACTACGAGCGAGCAGCCAGATACGCTGTTCGACTCAGGTGGGTGGGCTCGCGACCAGTGGGATGAGGCGAAGACCGAGCTCACCCAATCCAATACCGAGCGCCAGACTCCTCCCTCGGCCGCTGAGAGCTCAGGGCCTGCGTCCAGTCTTCATCACGTCCTGAAGGGCAGTATGACGACTGACGAGTGGGAGGAGCTTACCGACCTCCTCGAGAAGGGGAAATCACTTTCCCCAGAGGAATGGGCGATTCACACCGACCTCCCGACGTACCGGAAAGACGAGAAATCCATCCAAGCCCGTGCGCTCAACAGCCGCGTCGCGACTCTCCTTAACCAAGGTATCCTCACCGAGGATGAAGTGGCCCGGATTCAGGAACTCATCGATCTCGCACGGGATACCGGGAACTGGCCACCGACTGCGGTTCGTGATCGTCTCGACACGAAGTCCGAAACTGCGCCAGCAGACGAATCAGCTCTCGAACAGCAAAATGCCACTGTGAGTAACGAGAGTGTGTCCGCGGCGATCGAACGCCGCCGGACCAGTGAGAGCAATTCTGTTGGGATCGACCCATTCGATGGAGAGGAACCACGACCCGGGACGTACCGCTGGGTGCGCCTTGACGAGATGTACCGCCGGCTTCGCCTCGAAGTCGAGAAAGTCCTCGCCACAGAGGACCTCAACGAGGGAGAACGTAATCGTCGCCGCGATGCCCTCCCCTCGCTCAAGGCGTGCGCCGATGAGATCGAGGCGTTAGGCACCATTATGACCCATCGGGGCGTCGCTGGCGACACTCCCATCCCGGAAACAGACGGTATCTTCGAGATCGAACTCGCGAAGCACCGTGACGACGTCCCCGGCGACGAGGGCTACGCCATTCGGTTGACTCCCGAGGGTGCTCGTCTCCTTCTTGAAAACGTCTTTTCGACTGGCTGGGTTGCAACCGCTGGGACCGATACTCACGATACCGGCCTTCGGGACGCTATGACGGCACTCGAAGACGCAGTCCCCACCCGAGTCAGTGGCCGGATCATCGACCAAGACACCGGGGACATCCCGGACGCCGTCCTCACAGTCTTCGCCAGCGAGCCTACGGAGTGCTTCGCTGACGACATCATCTTATGCACAGTCGAAGAGGAGACCGACCCACGTCGACACCCCACGAAGAAACTCCGTAACCTCAAGAAGGCGCTTAACACTACTACGAAGAGTGGCGAATGTCGCCTCCCCATCTTCGTCGCCGAAACACCGTGGGACGAAGACGCGGGGGGCCCCGACCTTGGACCTGCCACCGCATTATCGAACATCCTCCGTGATCCGATGAACACTCAGTGGTCGGGTCGCCGGTTCTACTCGCAATCGAACACGCCAATCGACTTCGACGGCGGCGCCCGCGACGGCGGTGTCACCGCTGTCGTCCCCCGATCGGACACAGAGAGCGCCGGCGCGTCGATCTGGGTTCGCGACCCGGACCCCGACTCGGACGACTGCCTCCTCGTCGCCCCGACCGCCGACAACATCGGCCATCCCGATGACGAGGATATACACCTCCGTATCGCTCCCGGTGACTTCCAGAACCTCACTCCCTCGAGCATCCCGTACCGGGCGACATGTCCCCCGGGAAGCGCAAACGAATCAGCTCGCTATATCGTCGAGACTCCGGGTAGCGAGCAGACGTACAAGTACGAGACGGAAGAGCGATTCCGTGAGGATTGGGTCCGCGTCAACAAGCCATTCGTACCCGACATCGAATTCCGGCACCCGGACTACCCGGAAACCGCATATGCCATCCTCGTCCGATACGAGCCGCCCCGCGCCGGCGACGATGCACAGGCACGTATCGCCTGGTTCGATCATCGGACCTCGGGCGACGAGGAGATGGGGACGCTTCGGCCCGTCGAGGACCTCATCGAAGCGATTCAGACGGGCGAACTCAAGCCGGCGTCCGCTGGCCCCGGAACGGCACCCGAGAGGACTCACGAAGACGAAGTCTCGACCGACGAAGCGCAAGACTCTGAAGTGGATGAGGAAGACACTGGCGCGTCATCATCGACGGACGAGGCACCAGACGAATCCACTCCCGAGCCATCCGACAACAAGGACGAAGAGCTTGACGGCGATGATACTGACTCAACGCAGTCCGAGGAGGGAGAGACAGACGATACTTCCGAACCACTCCAGGATGAGGGGAAAGCAGCTACCGCCGCGTTCATCGCGGCTTACCTCCGTCCTGCACCGAACAACGTCGTGGACGTGGATGTCGCCTTCGACCGTTGTCAGGAATTCGCGAGCACGCACAACCTCGTCCCACCAGAATCAGAGGACGAGTTCGCAGAAACGATCGATTCCCTCTTCGATGCGTTCGACACGGACACCGGTATCGACGGAGACCTCTTCGACATCGATCGCGACGTCATCAGTGCCCTCGAAGAGGGATTCAATATCGTCTCAACGTCAGGTGGAAACGAAGACAGCACTCGAACCGTTATATTGGGTGTGAAGATGGTTGATCCCACAGAAGAAGACACGTCGTTCTTGACGGAAGCAGCGCCCGAGCAGTCGGCAGGTGGTGCGGCGTTCATTGCGAACCAGCTCACGTCCGACCCTGACGGAGCGCTTCCGAGTTCGGAAACCTATGACGAATACGTCGACACCGTCACCGACTGGGGATTCGAGTCTCTCCCTGACCGAGGTTCGAGTGTGACGTTCAAACGGTTCCTCCAAATCTGGGGTGCGGCGCTGTTCGGCGTCTCGGTCGAACGGAAACGCCGGCGGATCGACGGGTCGCCTACGCGGTGCTATACGCACCTCGAGTGGCGCGAGTAGCCTCTTGATTTTCTCTCTCAGTCTACCGCCTCGATCTCCCGTCTAATACTATGAACTCAAAATCATATTTCCGATAATTTCCCTTGTGACGGTGTCACTTAATCCTCGATTTTCTAGAACTATTACTGAATAGCATATTTTGGAGAAACCACCGGACGGCACGGTAATACAAAACTGGAACGGTAAATCGGAACGCGAATCTCTGAGGACTCACAAAATCACCATATAGCGTCGGGATGGTAAACTGGAACGTCAATCATTAGCATACACTCCCGCAAAGACCGGATCCTTTTGCAAACTGGAACACCGTGCAGTCTTGCGGTTTTCACCGGAAACCTGGACACATCTACGCACCACCACACACCAGCATCTCGATAAACTGGAACGCCGCGCTGTCTTGCGATTTCGCGCCTATAGTCAACTCCGTGCTCAGAACACCCTTCGAGCGGCTCTCCGCACTCTCGAAACTGGAACGCTACGCAGTCTAGCGATTATCCCCGGCTATTGAGAAACTGGAACACCCCCTTTCCCACTAGTATAGAGGGGGCGGATTCGTGTGAAAGGGGGGTACCGATGTGTTCCGACGAGCGGGTACCCTGGCAGCGGGTACAGTCTGGCCCCCTGGGCGGTCGTCGAAGACGAGTGTCTGATGCGTATCAGATTGTAGAGAAGTCGGTAGCCGAAGCAGGGAGCGAATAGCCGTTGTGTGTCGCGTGGAGAGCACGGCCTGTCGTAACGTAGGAGCTGGTGGGTGGCGTCGAGGTGTAGCATCGAGCGTGCGTGGCGAACGTACGGCGTTGCGTATGAGCGAGTGGGAGTGGATGGTCGTATCGCGGTGGTGCCTACACTGGAGTCAGCTGGCTGTCGCGCGCGGACGTCAGGATACGTATCTCAACCAAGCCAGGGACGTGCCGCGTATCGCGGCTCTCGCCTCGTGGTTCATTCTCGACGTGAGGGCCGGGCACGGTGACGTCGACACCGCGAGGGGCTGTCGGCAGTACTCGAGGCTGGGGATCGCGCCGTCGTGAGACGCCGTGGGCTGTCGATAGAGCATAGCGGTGTGGCCTCGGCGGCCGAGTGGTCGCTGTCGCCACCGCGTTCCGGTGTGATGGCCGCCGGCTCGCTGCTCTGGCGCGTATGTATGGCCGATCGGTGTGTCTCGAGAAGGGTGCCGCGCGCGTCGGGGTCGCGCGCGCTTTGGATCGAGACCGCCGCGACGAGCAGAGCTCGTCGGACGGTCTCCGTGGGTGAATCAGGACCGCGTCGCAGCGGCGGCTGATTTCCGGGACCTGCTCCACACGCTCTGGCCGCTGACGGCGGGCCGCGATTTCGGGGAATCGCGTAGCTTTCCCCGAAATCGGCCGCCTCACCGGCCAGTCCGTGGGAGCCGATGTCGTCCACTCACCCGCCGAAGTCCGCGGATTGCGCGGTCACGAGACACCGACGCGAACCGGACCCTACCCGCGAGCGCAACCCGCTCGCGGGTCCCTTCCAGTCCGCGACGGCGTCTCGTAACACCGCTCATCGAGCGGATTCGGCGGCCTCGGGAGACATCGGGTCGTGCTACGACCAGGTTTCCTCACTCGGTCGGCCCCCTTGCGCTGGCGCGTGCAGTAGCGCGCGCCGCGCACTCACCGGGAGGGGCCGCCGGAGCCACCAGCGATTTCCGCGGACCCTACCCGCCCCCACCGGGGCGGGTCCCTTCCACGGAAATCGGGCGCCTCTGTCGGCCTCCCGGTGAGTCGGGGCGAAGCCGGGCACGGGGCCTGCCGAGCCGAAGGCACGGGAGATCGCGTCGCTCACTCCGTTCGCCTGAGTCATACGTCGCCAGCACGCTGAACCGGACCGGGTCACGATTTCGCGCGGATACCTTCCCACGCTCGCAAGCTCGCGCGGGCCCCTTCCACACGAAATCGACCGGTTCAGCGCGCGGCGACGCACGACTCAGCCCGGCCATATGCGGCCGATTCATCTGCGTTCACCGACCCGCACCCGGACCTCGATTCCGGCAGACACTACCCGCCTTCGGCGGGTCCCTTCTCCCGGAATCGGCCGTGCGCGGCTGGTTCACGTTGTTCATCGGCCGCATCTGCCGGGTTCGCGACTCCCGTACCTCGGCGGGCAGGGCCCCGCACCGGGCTTCGTTCTGGCGGTACGGGCCACCCGCCAGAAGCCGCCGAGCAAAAATTAATTTCTTTCCTCTTAAGCGTCCACGGGACGGGCGGGGGAAGCCGCCGTGCCGTTCCTGACCTGGCACGATCTCAGCGGACCCTACCCGCGCTCACACGTTCGCGCGGGTCCCTTCCACTGACATCGGCCAGCTCACGACGGCAGCCGGCTCCCCTGCCGGTACCCGACGGCGCTCGCGCTATCACACACGCGCGAGCGCCGTCGTTCCGACAAGCTCGAGGCCCTGACGCGGGCCGCGATTCCGCGGAGATACTTCCCGCGCTTCGCGCGGGCCCCTTCTCCACGGAATCGGCCGCCTCAGTACCTCTCGCCGTGTCGGAAGGAACGCTTAAGAGGAAACCATCCCCCCACTTGTCGGATATGAACTGCACGTCTTGGGGAGACCACTTGCCGGATGCCTCTGGCGCGTGCATTCCCCTGATCGCGGCCGCCTTCGGCAGACACTACCCGCCTTCGGCGGGTCCCTTCTCCCGAACGCGCCCGCGTCAGGGGTGCACCCGCCGGACGCCTTCCAGCTTGTGGCGCTGGGCGCGGGCCTCGATTCCGGCAGACACTACCCGCGGCGCATCCGATCGGTGCGCCGCGGGTCCCTTCTCCCGAAATCGGCCGCGCCAGCGGCCAAGACGCACAGTCCCTTCCAACTGTTGAGGGGGATTGAAATCATAGAGTCAGGTAGCCCGTGACAGGGCGTCGGGCCGTCGGCAGGCTGCGCCGGGCGGTCGGCGTGCGGAACGTCGGCCGCTCCGGCGCGCCCCGCGGTGGGTTTGTTCGCCCCTCCGCGGGGTGAAGGGTGTACGAATACACCCGTCGGTCGGCGGTCAGAAGACGGGCGCGATGGAGCGCGCCCGACAGGGGATCACTCCCCGTGAAACAGCAATGTCTAGTTTCAACTCAGGGCAAAAAAGCCCATCGGCGGTTGGACAGCCTGACAAGTACGACGAACTCGAGATGGATCTGCTCTACAGCAGTCCCCATCTGGAGAACGGCGATAACGTGGTCGGTGTGGACATCGACAAACGGCCCCCGACCCCGAACGACGAACCGGTCCAGGACAGCCAGGGGCAGGAACTTGTCCCCGGAAACTACGCGCGAGAACGCTCGGCGCGGATGGACGCGCAATATCGGGCGGCTGCCTCACAGCACGAAACGTCGGACGAGGACGACCAAGCTGACGAGACGGGGCTCCCCCACAGGCGCGAGATGACCGGCCGCGCAGGTGGCACCTACGCGGACGTTCAGGCAGTGATGCACGGCCAGCAGTTGGGCGACGTCGTTGAGGGCGATGTCGGCGAGTTGGTGCGTGGTGTCTCCACTGGTGTCTACTGGGAGCAGGCACTCGCGGAAATGGACGTCCCCGAGCCTCGACGCGACCTGCAAGCGCCGTTCGCGGAGGTGTCCCCGGAGCACTACACGCTGGCGACTGAAGAGCGAATGCGTGGCGAGTTCGAGGCCGATGAGCGGAACCGCGCGAAGGCGATCGCGGCTGAGGTGGCGGGCATCAACCGGGCGGCGCGGTCGCGGGACGATATGCGGACGCGGCAACCGATTCGCCACTCCGTCTCAGAGAGCGACGACCCGTGGGAGGGCCCGCCGGCAGAGACGGTCGGCGTCAAGCGGGTCGACCCGGCAGACGACGAACCGGTCACGACGACGTCCGTGAGTGACGCCCCTGACCCACGGGCGTCACTCGACCAGGAGACGCTCGCTCAGGTGAACAAGGGTGCCGCGCGACTGGCCGAGCACTTCCAAGGCGAAGCAGCGATGTCCAGAGCGACGTTCGGGAAGTGCATCGCCCGGCACATCCAGGACGGGTCGGACGTGATGAACGCGACGATCGCCGTCAAGGAGACACTCGAGCGGATGTCCGAGATCAAGCAGCCCATCGGGTCGATCGATCCCTACGAGCAGTGGGAGACGACGGTCGAGGCGGAGGTGACCACGCTGTGGACGCCGAAGCATCGGTCGCAGTACCAGGTGGGATTGGTGCAAGACGAGGCCGGCGACACGGCGAAGTTCACGGTCTGGTTCGCGGCGGGTGACAAGCCGACGCTCGCGGTGGGCGACCGGATTCGGGCGGAGCGGGTGCGTGTCAACGCCTACAAGGGTGATGCGACCCTGGCAGTCGTCGGTGATACGGACCTCACCATCCTCGACCGGGGTGACGGCCCGATGACGCGGCGGAAGCGGCAGTCGGATGATCCGACAATCGCTCCGTGGTCGGCCGATAGCGACCAGCACGCGTGGATCAACCACATCGATATGGAGCGGGCGACCGAGGTCACGCTCGGACGGCGGGACGACGAGTAAGCCATCGCTCGGTCGCTTTATTTGCGCGTACCCCGAGTAGTCCTCTGGTAGGCATCGCAACCGGCTGGTTCGTGTGTGGCTCCCGGCACCCACTACCCACCGCCCCGCCCACCGCTCCGTGCTCGCGACCCGAGCGTCGCTGCGCGCGCAGCCACAACCTCGACAGCACCGCGTGGTCCGTGGGGGCGCTCGGCGACGCCATCACCCGTGGCGACCGACGTGAGTTTGTCCCTCCCAACAGGGGGTGAGGTGACTTCACAGATGTCCAGTGCAGCAGCTCCCCGTGAGCGATCGCGACCGCGTCAAGCACAGCTGTCGGACTTTCGTCAGTCACCCCGCGAACCGGGACTCTACGAGCCACCGACGATCGAGGAGGACGACTGGTGGCCTGGGAAGGCAGGTGAAGATCGATGACCGAACGGACGCTTCGCATCGAACGGGCGGTCAACGAGCTGATGAACGACCTTCCGGCTGACGTCGCGTCCGAGGACATCATCGACCAGCATATGCAGCGACTCGTCGCGGACTACGGTCTCTCTGTCGATCGTGCACAGACGGCCACTCGGCAGTACCTCACTGCGTCCCGCGAGGGAGTGGCGGAGTACCTCGTCACCCATCTCGCTCGGACGACTGAGACGCCGCCGACCCGTGACGCGGTCGTCGAGGATCTCGAATTCCTCGCCAACTGGAGTGTCCCTCTCGAGGACGCCTCTGCTGTCGTCCGCCGGAAGTACGACCCCGCGGACCCGGCTGATCCCGACTCTGGCCTCGACTCGGCAACGGGCGTTCCAACGGGTGCAACCGATGCTGAGGTCGCGGCTGCGATCCCCAGTCTTGACGACCACTCGTGGTCGTCCACATCCGACCGCGCCGACCCTGGCCCCGACGACTCAGATATCCTCGACGCCGATTCGCGGGAGACAGATGACGGCACCGCCGCCCCTACCTACAGACGCATTTGGAGGACACGGATCGTCGCCCGTCTCGCCTCGACGATCCGCACCGCTCGCCGGAGGCTGGCCGAGCATCGTCTCTGACCAACGACCGAACGCACCGCACGCGGTTTATCCCCCCGCGGGGGGTGAAGGGGGACTCACGACTATGCAGGTAATGAGCCGAATCCCGGCGCTCGTGGCGACACCCACCACCCGCGTTCCCGTCGCAACGGCGGTTTATTTCCCCCGGATTGGGGTGCAGGGGCGTGAGCAGGAAGGCGCGCAGGGCGTCGACCTGACTCGAGACGTCCCACCAGCCGATTCCCGAACGCGAATCGGAGTGACCAATGATGGCAGTAGCTAATTCCATTCCCGACGAAGCGGCAGAGCTCGCTGACCAATTCCCGGACGATGTCGACGTAGACGAAGCAGAGATCGCCGAGCGATTCTCGATGCTCGTCGACGAATACCGCGTCCCGAAGGACGAGGCCGTCCGCACCACGCGGAACTACTTCCTCGACGCGTACGGACTCGAGTACGACGATCTGGACGGCCAGAGCGGTTCTAGCGGTCCGGCCGACGAGCGCGATATCGCGACCGTTGAGGGTCCGAACGAATGGCTCTCGGTCACGGCGAAGGTCGTCCAGCTCTGGGACAATGACGTCGACTCCATCGCTCAAGTCGGCCTCATCGGTGACGAGACCGGCACCATCAAGGTGACCGTGTGGGAGTCCGCCGACGCACCGACCATCGAGGAAGATGGCGTGTACCGATTCGAAAACGTCGTCTCCGACGAGTACCAGGACCGACTCAGCGTCCAGGTCAACTCCGCGTCCGACATCGTTCCCGTCGACGACGAGGACGCCGCCGACCTCGAAGTCGGCTCGACCGATATCGAGGCCGCTGGCGCAGTCGTGGCTGTCCAACCCGGAAGCGGCCTCGTCAAGCGATGTCCAGGCGAGGACTGCACGCGCGTTCTCCAGAACGGGCGCTGCTCCGAACACGGCGAGGTCGACGGTGAGTTCGATCTCCGAGTGAAGGCGGTCATCGACGACGGCCAGACGGCCTACGACGTCCTCTTCAATCAGGAAGCCACCGAGGATCTCACCGGCATCACCATCGAGGAGGCCAAGCAGATGGCGATGGACGCTCTCGACACGAGCGTCGTCGCCGACGCCGTCGAAGAGGAGATCCTCGGACACTCCTACACGGTCTCCGGGCCGGTCATCGGCAACTACCTCGTGGTCAACGACTGCGAGGAGGGGAACACGCTTTCCGAAGACGCTGTCTCGCCCGGCAGTGCAGCGAACGGTGATCGCGAGGTCGCCAAGCGCGTCTTCGCAGAAGAATTCAACAACGCAACGAGCACTTTCACCGAATCCGACGAAGACCGTGCGCCCGTGTACTCGCTGCTGCCGTCGGGTGAGAAAGCCAATCGCGTCTTCGTGGTCGGAACGCTGACCGAGACGACGGACGTCGGCAACGACTCCGAGTACTGGCAGGCCCGCATTGTGGGCCCGACCGGGACGTTCTTCGCCTACGCTGGGCAGTACCAGCCCGAGGCTGCCAGCGTCCTACGGAACGCGGAAGCCCCGGCGTACGTCGCAGTGGTCGGCAAGGCGCGCACCTACGAGACCGACGACGGTGACGTCAACGTCTCCATCCGTCCCGAGTCGATCAACATTGTCGACGGTGAGGCTCGGGACGCGTGGGTCGCGGAAACCGCCGAGCAGACGAAGGCACGGCTCGAGGCGTTCGACCCCGACGACCCCACCGAGAACGACGACGAGCGCAACTACGATGCGATGGCGGTCGACCTCTACGACCCTGACATCGATGCCTACGAGGCGATGGTCAGCAACGCTCTCGACGACCTCGAGGCTGGCGAGATCAACGAAGGAGAGGACGACGAGTAGGGCGGCGCACTCCCCGCTGACGCTGTCTCTCCCTCCGTCGTTCGACTCGTCTCACGCACTTCCATATCCACGCTTCGGGGGGTTTCTCCCCGGCAAGATTTTTTCGCAAACGCTCCCGACCCACCCCGAGCTCGGTCACGATGTAGAAGCGGCTGTCGACGCCGCGAACAACTGGCTCATCGACGAAGCGCAGTCCCTCGCATTTGTCGACGAAAAAGAATCGACCGTGGACTACTCAATCTCCGTCGAGTACCTCTAATCATCTAGAGCCGTCCGCTCGCGTATCGGACAGGCAGTAGTTTGTTCTCCCCTGCCGAGAGTGAGGGATTTCCTATGACCGACAATCGTGACGGACAGTCTCCGAACCAGCACTCGGATAACTCCGTGCTCGCCGATGAGGAGTACGACCCCCTCGCGGAGTACAAACCGTACGCCGTCACTTCGCCGAGCTCGAATGGCATTGCTCATCACGTGCATACGAGTCGCCGTCCGGACTGGAAGCCGGGGCAGCCGTGCCCGCACTGTGGATCGAGACTGATCGTGTCCTCCTTCATCGGGACGGAAATTGCGCGGCATCGTGGCGGCAAAGTCACGCGGCTCGGCGGAGGTGACCGGCTCGGCGCCGTCGAGTATCAGTGCGCGGACTGCGAGACTGTCCTCTACAAGGACGCCGCGTTCGATCTCTGGACGACCCTCCACTTGGACTGACCGTCAAGACTACGATGCCTCCACCAAGGACTCACAGGTCCGTCCAGTACGGCCGTTTTTCGCACTCCACGAGAGATGTAAGCTCGAGTGAGACGTCCCACACCAGCCTCGAGAACAGTCTACTCGCGTCTACCGACAATCACGACGATCCCAACGATCACAATCCATCACACCTATGGCAGAATCCACACCCGAATCACCCAACGGTACCGACACCGACCCAAATGAAGAGCCCGACATCGGCGTCGAGGCCGATACTGAGGTTGACGCCTCTGACACGGAGGCCGAAGCCCCCGACGCTGACGGGACGGAAGTCGAGAAAGCAGATGACGCAGAGACCGATAGTGACGGCAGCGATGAGGAGTCGCCGTCCGACTCCCGCCCACCCCAGGCGTTCTCGGCGATCATCGAGGCTGACCGCCTCGACCAGACGATCACCACGCTTAGCGTTCTCGTCGACGAGTCTCGCGTCCACCTGAACGATCTCGGCCTTCGCCTCGCCGCTGTCGATCCCGCGAACGTCGCGATGGACGAGACGAACATCACCGAAACCGCCTTCGAGTCTTATCAGGCCGATGGTGGCGTCCTCGGCGTCGACCTCACCAAGCTCGCCGACGTCGTCGGTATGGCTGACAACGACGACCTCATCCAGATGTCGCTCGACCCGGAGACCCGCAAGCTCATCATCGAGTTCGGCGGTCTCGAGTACACGCTCGCACTCCTCGACCCCGACACGATCCGCCAAGAGCCCGACATCCCCGACCTCGACCTCCCAGCACGCGTCGTCCTCGAAGGTCGCGACATCGACCGTGCTGTTCGGGCCGCCGATATGGTCTCAGACCACGTCGAACTCATCGTCGATCCCAACGACGAGGCCTTCCGCGTCCACGCCGAAGGCGATACCGACGATGTCGACCTCGAACTCAGTCGCGACGACCTCATCGACCTCGAGATCGGCGCTGCCGACTCGCTCTTCTCGCTGGACTACCTCAAGGATCTCAACAAGGCGATCCCGAAGGACGCCGAAGTCGAAATCCTCCTCGGCGAGGACTTCCCCGCGAAATTCAACTACGAGTACGCCGACGGCGCCGCCACTGTCACCCAGATGCTCGCCCCTCGGATTCAAAGTGACTGATGTCTCCAGAATCCATGACGTCCGATTCGACTCCACCACTCGATCCTGAACTCGAAACGAGCGCCGAACAGACTGGCCTCGATGATTCCCAGCTCGTCGAGGGTGAAGCCATCGTCGACCTCAACATCCCCGACGACATTGCCTACGATGTCGACGATCTCGGCAACGGCCGCCTCGCCATCCAGTACTGGGAAGCCGATCCCTGATCCCCACTCTCCTACCGCCCGGCCCCGGCTGCACCCCTGAGGTTAAACGTCCGGGCAACGCACTTTCGATTGATTGCCCGTGAAACCCTCTGCTGCTGCCCCCGCTGGTCAGATCCTCGCGTACAGCTGCCCCCGTTGCGAGCACAAGGGGATCTACTACTACACCGATCTCGCCCTCTACGACGACGAGCGCGACCTTGGTGAAGACAGCATCCTCCCTGAGGACGCTCCCGCCGTCCCCGGCAGCGCGATTGACGCCGACGCCAACGTTATCGTCTGCCCGAACGAGTCGTGCGGACTCGTGCAGTTCCGCCATATCGCGTTCGAACTCCTTCCCCCGACGGCGGTGCGCGCACGTCGCTCGACGCCGACGGACGACGAGACAAGTGCACTCGTTGAGGCTACTCCGTAGTCGGCCTTGAGAACATCTCGCTCCGCTCGTCGAGGCATCGTCATCCGAAGAACCATCACTGATCTCCGGCATCCCCGCACGGCATTTCTCTCCCTCCACTGGAGGTGAAGGACGTTATGACGAAGGAGTCACCACCGTCAGAGTCGAACGTATCGCGTGCCGGCTCGAAGAGTCGCTCCAAGCCGAGCACCGACGCGGCAGTCTCCCAGCACGTAGAGCTCAAAACAGGGACACGCGCCTTCGATGGATCAGCCGGCGAACGCCCCTCGATCCACAATACTGTCGACTGGCTTGCCGAGAACGAGGCCACCGTCGGTGGAACCCTCGTGAACCACCGCGTGATGACTGGACGGTCAGCGCAGACTACGGATGTCCCTCTGCGCCCGGAGCTTTCCGAGGCGATCCGCAAGAAGGGCATCGATCAAGTCTACGACCATCAGGCGGAAGCGATTCGGCACGCTCGACTCCGCAAACACGTCACCCTCGCGACCCCGACCGGGTCGGGGAAATCACTCCCGTATTCGATTCTCGCCGCCGAGCGCGCCCTCGTCGACGACGCCCGTACTCTCTATATCGCACCGACGCGCGCTCTCATCAACAACCAAGCCGACGATCTCTACGACTTCTTCCAGAACGTCGACTCCAGTCTTGACGCAGGGCGCTACACGGGCGGACTCTCTCGACACCAGAAACGTCGCGTCCGCGAGCGGCAACCGCACGTTCTCGCGACGACGCCTGATATGATCAACTACTCCATCCTCCCGTTCGCCCACAAACTCTGGGGCTGGTTCCTCTCCAACTTGGACCTGATCGTCATCGACGAACAGCATCAGTACCGTGGCGTCTTTGGTAGTCACGTCGGCGTCGTCCTTCGACGACTCCGCCGGCTTGCGAAAACCTTCGACGCTGACCCGACAATCGTCGCCTGCTCAGCCACCATCGACAACCCCCGACAGCACACTGTCCAGCTGACTGGCGTCGACCCGGCCGACGTTCACGTCGTCGACCAGGACACAAGTGCCGGCGGCTCAACGCACTGGCTCTTCTGGCAACCACCCCGCGGCCAGCAGGGGCAAGCTCGATCGACACACCGGACGACCGCACGTCTCGCAGCGGCGCTCGTCGAACGCGGTCTCCAGACCATCGTCTTCACGCGAAGTCGACAAGCGGCCGAACAGTACGCTCAGGTCACCGCTCGCCGCCTCCAGCGTGACGGTTATCCCAGCCTCGCCGACGACGTGGCCGCGTATCAGGCCGCACTCTCGGACGAGCGGCGAGAAGAACTTGAAGCCGGGCTGCATTCCGGCGACATCCGCGTCGTCTGGAGCACGAACGCCCTCGAGGTCGGGATCAACATCGGGAACCTCGACGCCGTCCTCGTCGACGGCTATCCGGGAACACGGATGGAACTCTTCCAGCAAGCCGGCCGTGCCGGCCGGGGGACCGACCCGAGCATTGTCGGCCTCGTCGGCGGCGCTGATCCGCTCGACCAATACGCACTCGACCATCCGGACGATCTCCTTGACGGCAGCGTCGAATCCGTCGAATGCAACCCCCAGAACCCACGTGTCCTTACCGAACACCTTCCGGCAGCCGCCGCCGAAGCCCCCCTCTCCACCGACGACAACACTTGGTTTGGCGATGACCTCCCGAAGTACGTCTCAGCACTCACCGATGCCGGCGTCCTCGACCGCTCGCTCACATCGACAGATATCACGTGGACGTACGTTCCCGACGGGGGACCGCCGCCGAGCCAGCACGTTTCCCTCCGGTCGATCAACTCGCGCTCGCTCCGTATCGTTGTGACACCGGACGACCAGTCCCCCCCGGATATCCCCGCGAGTAACGAGCTCGACGTTCTCGGTGAACTTCCACTCGCCTCCGGTCTTCGTGATGCCCACCCCGGCGCGATCTACTTCCATCAAGGCCAGCGATACCGCGTCATCGACATCGATCTCAACCCGGAAACCCCGCCGGGAGCATCCGGTTCTGCCTCGCCAATCGCGTGGGTCGAGCCTACAAACGCGACCTACACGACTAGCGCGGTCACAGACCGCACGCTCACGCTCCAAGACGCCGACGAGTCACGCGGCCTTCCCGGCACAGCCGACCCTGAGGTTGCGACTGACGGCGGTGACGCAAGCGCCGACACAGCACCCCCCGCCGTCCAGCTCACCGAGTTGACCGTCAGCGAAACCGTCGTCAGCTACTACACCCACCAGTCCGGGAGCTTGAATGGACCTGTTCCCATCGAGACCGACCTTCCGGAAACCGAACTCTCCTCGGATGGTCTCGTCATCACCATCCCGCCCGCCATTCGGGATGCCTTCACCGAGGAGCATCCCAACGCCGATGACCCTGACGCGCCATCGCCGTCCTTCGAGGGGAGCCTCTACGCCCTCACGAACGCACTGCTGGGCGTCCTTCCAGCAACCGTCCTCTGCGACCGCAGCGATATGCGCGGGCTCGCAATCTCGCGTCTCGACACAACCGGTCACCCTACGATTGTCCTCTACGACGACCATCCTGGTGGTGTCGGCCTCGCTCGTAGCATCTTCCAGCACCTCGAGGATGCCCTCGAATTCGCACAGACTCGCGTTGCCGACTGCGAATGTGATGAGGGATGCCCGGCCTGTATCCACCACCCTCACGACGCCTTGAGCAACCAGACGCTCGACAAGGTCGGCGCGCGCCTCCTTGCGGAACTCCTCCTCGATGATACGCAGGCAGCCTGACCGTTACATCGTCCTCTTCGCGACACCCACCCATGGACTAAAGTCAGAGAACTGTATATGTTCTGGCGAGTTGACTGCTCATGGCGAGCGATCTCCCCGCCCCACCGACCGAGTCAGGCGTCTATCCCGAGGACCGTATGAAGGTCTCACGATGGCTGACCTGGAAGGAAGCCGACGACGGCCGCAAGATCCCCCGCGCACCCTATCACAACTCGAATCAGCCAGATCGGTACGTCTCCGCGCAGGACCCAATCATCTGGACGGACTTCGAGACCGCAGCAGAATGGGCAGATAAACTTCCCCATCACCAACCTGCGTACGTCATTCCCGACCGCAACGACTTCGAGACCGACCTCGTCGTCATCGACTACGACGACGTCCGCGATCCCGACACGGGTGAAATCCACCCCCTCGTCCACGATCATCTTGCTGACGCCGAATCCTACGCCGATGTCTCTCCGTCTGGAACCGGCGTTCACATCCTCTGCCGCGGTCAGCTCCCCGAGCGCGTCAAGACCATCTCTGACGACCTCTCCGAACACCAGGCCTTTCCCGAGGCGTCGATCGAGGTCTATGAATCCGCGCGTTTCATCACGATGACCGGCAGACACATCGCCGGTACACCCACCGAGACGCGCGACTGCCGGACCTTCCTTGATGGGCTCGTCGAGGACTATGCGACTGTCTCCGCAGCGACCCCCGATGAAGTCGCCTTTGAACCGGATACCACTCGCGAGGACATCGAAGACGTCGAGACCACGAGCGACATTCAGGATGTCTTCGACGCCATCCAGCACGTCCGACCGAGAGACATCAGCCTCCGCTCGACTGTCACTGAGGAGCGCGCTGACGGTACGCAGTCACTGGATCCATCTTGGGCGAACTCTTCGTCTGGCACGCGCCTCGCTCAGCTCGATGAAGGCTGGGTGTACCGCGATGGTCTCATCGGCCTCGACGCTCTCCAAGTCGTCGCCCTCGAGGAAGGCATCATTACCGACGAACGAGATTATCCCTCTGGGGAGGACTTCTGGGAGGCCGTCGACGAGCTTCGTGCTCGCGGCGCGCACATCCCCGAGTACGAGGAGGACAAGTCGGAGGCCGCCCCATCGGCAAGCGACTGGTCGCCTGCTCCCGACTCTGCCCCCGACTACACCCCTGACCGCGACGCCGACGCCCAGGCGACGGGCAGTTCATCACCGTCCGACCCGGGGTCATCCCACAGCAGCGGTCGGACGCGTGGCCGCGATTCTCCCCGACGCGGCGAGGGCGCAGAATCACTCTACAAGGCAGAAATCGACCGCCTTGAAGCCGAACTCGAAGCTCGACAGGAGCGGATAGACGAACTCGAAGCCGAACTCGATGAGCGAACAAAGAAACTTCGGCGTATCCACGTCCGTAACTCCCAACTCGAAGACGCCCTCAAGAACGACGCCGAAGTCCAAGTTCGTGCCCTCGACACTGACACGCTCGTCGACATCCTGGATGAACAAACGCTCGTCGCGATCGTTGAATATGTCGCCGACACCCACGCTGACGACGATGGCAATCTCGAGCACTCCACAGCCGACGACTCAGGTGGACGTCTCGCTCGTCTCAAGTCCTTCCTTCGCTCGGACTCCTCGTCCTCAACTTCCCGCTGAGCACCTGGTGATTTTCACTCGGTACCAGGGGTGTACACCCTATCCTAAAGCCATATCCACCGTCTTACCTCTCGGTTCCTGTTTTTCGCCCCCGACGTGAGGTGGCGGGAGTCATCACCGATCCCTCTCCGTCCCTCACTATGACCGAGAACGATTCATCTACTCCCGATAGCAACCGGATTCGGACTCGCAAGATACCCGACTCGGAGCGTACGACTGGACCATCCGAGACCACTGACGCCGCCGTCGCCGCTAGGACCGCTACGTGTCCCGAGTGCGACGGAGATCTTCACGTCGACCACGTTCATGGAGAAACCCGGTGTGCTGACTGTGGACTCGTCGTCACGGAGAATGCTATCGACCGCGGCCCCGACTGGCAGGCCTTCTCTGCGGACGAACGCGAACAGAAGTCCCACACAGGGAGCCCACTCACGCCAACCCAGCACGACTTTGGCCTCAGCACCGAGATCGACTGGCGCAACAAGGATGCCCACGGGAACACCATCTCCTCACAACGGCGAGCGCAGCTGACCCGACTTCGCACGTGGCAACAACGGTCCCGGACCGGGAACTCGAAGGAACGCGGCCTCAAGGCGATGCTTTCAGAAATTCAGCGTATGGCCGCCGCTCTCGATCTCCCCGACGATGACTACGACATCGCCGCCGTCATCTGCCGCCGGGCCAGTAATCAGGACCTCCTCCCCGGTCGGAGTTACGAAGGCGTCGCGACTGCAGCCGTCTACGCCGCTATCCGGCAGGCCGGTCTCCCACAGGATCTCGAAGCCCTCACGCAGGTCAGTCGAATCGACGATAAAATCCGCATCAAGCGCACCTACCGGTATCTCGTCCGTGAACTCGAACTCGAAGTCCCGCCACCCGATCCACGGGACTATCTCTCCCGTCTCTGTTCGGAACTCGATCTCAGCCAGGAGACCAAGCGGTTTACGACAGAACTCCTCAAGGACGTTATGGAGGCAGGCATCCATTCCGGGAAGCATCCCGTCGGGATCGCCGCCGCTGCCCTCTACGTCGCCACGCACCACTCAGATTCGCCTTCTAGTAACTCGTGTACGCAATCCGAACTTGCGGAGGCCGCGAACGTGAGTGTGGTCACGATTCGCAACCGCTACCACGACATCCAGGATACGTGTTTCCCGATGGTCGAAGCCTGACCTCTCGAACGTGAGCGACCACATTTTGACGACTGGTAAGCTCAACCAAGGAACATTGCATTACGCACCAATCTTTATGAAGGCAGTTTCTGAATTTCAGCTATGCCGACAGTTGAGGTGTGGTTACTGTGGTTGCACATTGCTGCAGGCACAGTCGCTCTGTTCGCTGGCCTCGGTGCACTCGTGACCAAAAAGGGAGGATGGAGACATCGACAAGTCGGGAAGGTCTTTCTCGTATCGATGGGCGTTGTCGTTGCGACAGTCTTCGTTCTAGTAGCTATCGACCCTGTGGCGTTCCGCATCATCCTCACGCTCGTCGCGATCTTTAGTGGATACCTTGCGTTCTCGGGATACCGTGCACTCTCTCGGAAACGGCCGACCAGCACTGCCCATATGGTCGACTGGGGAGCTGCTGGGAGCGTCGTTCTTGCGTGTGTGGGACTTGGTCTGTGGGGCATCAACTGGTTTCTTGATGGGAATTCTTTCGGGGTCGTAATGATCGTCTTCGGTGGAATCGGAATTGCGTTCGGAACACTGGATATTCGTTCCTTCTATGGTGAGAACTCCGGAGAATGGATGATCAACCACCTCCAACGGATGATTGGCGCGTTTATTGCTACGGTTAGTGCCGTTTCAGCTGTCAACCTCACGTCCGAACTGGGGATTATCGCGTGGTTATGGCCAACCCTCCTCGGCGTTCCCCTCATCGCATACTGGTCAAATAAGTTCAGTTCTCCCTGAATATGGATGCTTCTGAATCTAATTTCAAGCCGACCACATCGACTCCGAACAATCAAGAGATTTGATCATTTCAAAATATACACCCGTAGGCTAATCCACACGACTGTCGACGTATTGATTTTCTCCTCTAAGCCACCGCGTTAGGGTGTCCGACGGCGATCTCTGAATTGTTACCCCTGTAGACCCTCTTCGATTCCTCTACTAATTTCTCCCGCGCGACCGGAATAGAACGCGCAGATAACATCGTCACCTCCCCTCGTCATATCCCACTATGCCATTCACGAGTCCCCCAACCCCCGCGTTTGAGACGGCCACTTATCCAGCAGACTGTCGTGACCACGACCAGTGGTTGACCTGGAGGCCAACCGACAACGCCAGAAAGATCCCACGAGCGCCCTACGCCTATCCGGACTGGCCCAAGCGGTACGTCAATGCTCAGAACCCGGCGGTTTGGACGGACTTCGACACCGCCCAAGACTGGGTCGAGAAACTCTCCGCCGGCTTCGCGCTTGCGTACGTCATCCGCAACCGTGACAAGTACCCCGACGAAAACCTCGTCGTCGTCGACTACGACGATGCTCGTGATCCGGGAACTGGCGCTATCCACCCCGTCGTCCACGAACATTTGCATACTGCAGATTCGTACGCCGATGTCTCCCCCTCTGGAACCGGCGTTCACATCCTCTGCCGTGGTCAGCTCCCCGATGACGTCACGACTGTTACCGACGATCTTCCCACCTATGACACCTTTCCGAACCCCTCTATCGAAGTCTACGACTCCGCCCGTTTCGTCGCGATGTCCGGCCAACATCTCGTCGGGACGCCTACCGAAACGCAGCCAGCGCAGGCATTCATCGACGACGTTGTCGATGCGTTCACGGCCCCGCAGCCACAGGCAGATACCTCATCTGAGGCCTCAGAGCCGCCCACGGAAGCGTTGTCTGAGGCCCCCTCGCCGTCTCCATCTCAACGGTCACCGCCAACATTCACGACCAATATCGAAGATGTCTACCGGGCGGTCGAGACGACGCGACCGTCCGAAATCCGCCTTGCCTCGCCAATTACGGAAACTCGTAGTGACGGCACGAAATCACGGAACCCCTGTTGGACGAATTCGGACTCCGGGACCCGCCTCGCCGAGATGGATGACGGCTGGATCTATCGGGACGGACTCATTGTTCTCGACGCCCTCCAGGTCGTCGCTCTCGAGGAAGACATCATCACGACCGCCGGCGAGTATCCATCCGGGAAGGATTTCTGGGAGGCCGTCGACGAACTCCGCGCTCGTGGCGCGGACATCCCCGAGTACGAAGCCGACTCCGACCACGAGGAGGTGTCCGACCAACCTGCCCCCTCCCCATCCCCGACATCCGGCCGGTCGCTGCGGGACCTCCACCGCGAACTCAGAGAGAAAACCATCGAGCGAAACCAGCACAGAGACGAACTCGTCACTCTTCGTCGAGAACTTGCCGCTCGAATCCGTGACGTCCGTTCGTGACTCGGCGGGCCCCGTGTGTGGCTCCGAGAGCGAACCCGACGACAAGAATTTTCCATCATTCCGTCGGATTTCTCTCCGGCCATTACAGGTGACCCACGAGATAACTCAGTATGACCAACACCAGACCACGGGCCTTCACAGTACTGACAGAGCACCCGCTCCCACTCGACGAAAACGAGGTCGCGGCGTTCGCCGAAAACCATCCCCAGCTTGACCCGGACATCCACGCCGATGCACTCCACGAGGACTACATCACTCTGCTCGCGAAAACTTCCGAATGGCGTGTCTTCACCATCGATCTCTACGGCTTTGATGGTCGCATCTACCTCTGGCACGGTTCTCTCGGCGAAGGCCTCGCCGTCCCAACGGACGAGTGGAGAGCAGGGAACCTCGCTGAAGCCTTCACTCTCTACCGGCAGGCCATCGCCGACAACGTCAGTCGTGACGACCTTCCCAGCACGCCCGATGACGACGCTGAGTGCCCCTACTGCGGGGGTGAAATCTCATCCTCGTCGAGGCAAGCAGGTTCGGTTGACCAACGCTGTACGAGCTGCGGCGAGCATCGAAGCATCGGGTGACTGGCTTGCCATCTTGACTACAAAACACCGAACCGCCTACTGACTAATCTCGACGCTTCCCTCCGGTTTTCTTTCCCCCACGAGAGGTGAGGCGTATTCAAAAATGTACTATAGAGTCCGATTTCCCGACGTCGGCGCAGGCGCGACGCGGCTTGCGTGCTTTATCGAAGGCGAGAGCGAAGCCGCGGTCCGCGAGCTGGCAGCCGACCACCCGCACTTCCGAGGCTGGGACGCTTCAAAGGGAAGTGTCCGGAAGACGAACCTCGCGAACCGGAAGTCACTCGAGAACCGAATTATGGACGTCACCAACCCGAACGCGGCCGTCCTCGAAGACGGCACCGTGCTTCGTCGGTCTCTGGAGCGCGACGAGGTCGTCGAGCACCACCCCGAACGGACGTAGGCGCTCCACGACCGACCGAACCCCCACCGCCCCGCCCCCTGCACAGCACCGCACGACGTAGGCAGTTTTCTTCCCCCCGATCGGGTGGCAGAGGGCGGTGCAAACGCCCGTCCACACACAGGCGGGCAGCCACCACCCCACGCAGACCCTAATCCAGGAGGTCATCCATGATGTCAGCTGAAACTCACCCCAGCTCAGAGCACCGCGAGACGCCACGGAGCGACCGTGACTTCGCAGTCGACGAGAGCATCGACGTCCGATCACTCATCGCGAAGGAGCAGACACTACCCTTCCTCGGGCTCACCCCCGCGGACGCGACAACAGCCGACTATCCGGCCGGTATCGAGCCCACTGGTCGCCGCTTTCTCAACACGGACGCAAACGAGTCCCGCTCCCTGAAGGTCGTCATCAAGGCGCTCCCGCAGGCCAGCAGCGGAGAACTCCACGCGGTCAACGAATTCGTTGATCCAGCGGACGAGACGGTCGACCCCGAAGAGATTCGTGATGTCGACGGCCTCAACGCTGACCTCCTCGAAGCTGCGACCGGCCAGTCCATCGAGGAGCTCGCCGCGAACGCGCCAAGTGACCGTCTCCTTGACGTCACCGATCACCAGGACATTATCGACCGCCGTCGCCTCGCCCTCGCAGCACTCGGCTACCCCGTCAAGTTCCGCTGGCAGATCGCGACCTCCACGTACTCGATCGTCAACCCCGAGGAGGCCTACCTCCCACTGATGGGGGCGCTCCAGAAACACGGCGCAGACGAGGCGTTTGGCTGGGCAGATATGCGGGACTGGGGTGGCGTCGCGAAACTCACCGTTATCCTCCCAGGCTTCCGTCGCGAACTCGATATGAGCCAGTCGGATGGCTCGACGAAGGCCGCTATTCGCGAACACGATGCGCTCGCCGATGTCGATCCCACGATGAGCGATGGTAGCGACGAGGACGACGAGACAGCGACTGTGACGGTCTACGGTGGTATCCAGACCGGATACGACTTCCGTGGCTCCCAGACGATGTGGGCGAAGCCCCTCCTCTTCTTCCCGGGATCGGGGACGGTTATGTACGGTGTCGGCCAGCGGTACTCGCGGCGACACGTCGGCGATGTCACGAACGCTGCGCACGAACGCGCTCACGACCGCGTCCCCATTATGGAGTGGTGGGGAAACATCTACGACGATCTCGACGAGCGAACGACCACCGTCGACGATGTCCTCGTTCGCGCCCGCTCGGTTGCGATCGACTTCGAGGAACTCCCCTTCGACGTCGACGACTTCTACTTCTACCTCGGTATCCCCAGCACGTACGCCGAGAGCGCGAGTACTCGAGCTGCGCGCATCGCGATGCCTGACTCCTATCCCACACTCTGGAATCTCCAGTTGTCGCTCCTTGTCGCCCTCGGTGAATTCGAGGGCGCCCGGGCCTCCGACACCTTCCAGGCTTACAATGAGGTTGCCCGCGACATTCTCTTTTCACCCGGCAAATCCATCCAGCTTGCCGCCCGCGAGCACGACCTGCAGGCCGATGACGACGAGCCGAGCATCGCGCCTGACCAGCAGACGCTCAGTGATGCTCTCGGTGAGGCATTCGCTATTCCCGGCGTCGAAGTCGCCTCTGAGCGCGACCTCTCAGATACTGACGCCCAGCGCGTCCAGAACACCATCCAAGAATCCCTGAACCAGTAGTCTGAGAGATGCGTTCCCGTCACCCTCCATCACCTCTCAAGACTGACCGCGTCGCCTACTACAGAGATTATCCCCCACGAGATCCTATCTCCCACTTCGACTAACCAGCGCGCCAACTGCGACCACCATCCTGTTACGGTCTCACAGTCGAACATTTTTCCCGCACTTCGCTCCGTGAACGCGATTGACCAGTTATGTCACAAGTAGCCCCACAGTCCATGAGTACCGACGACCAGCAACGGTTCCTCAGCCACCTCGCTGCCGGCCTCATCAAAGAAACCGGCGGAGATCTCCCAATCGAGACACTTCACCTCCGCGCCAGCGATTATCTCGACCTCGATGGCGACACCGTCACCCGGCTCGTCGAGGACGGGGCTAGCAACGGAATCTACACGCTCGACCGCGACAGCGACGGCGGTCAGCGCATCACGAGCGTTACCCCAGAAGGCGACTGCCCGACTGAACTCGCCGCACACGTCGACGCTCTCACTGCCTCTGCCGACAGTATTGATTTCACCATCCTGGACGGCGTCGGCGACAGCGTCGAGCAGAACCTCATCGACGCGGGGTACACCACGTTCGGCGAACTCCACCGTGCAGACCCTGAGAACCTCACAGATATCCCAACCCTCACAGGGAGCAAAGCCCAGCTCATCGTTCAACAGGCCGGTCAGCACGTCCAGGTCGAGACAAAGATCGCCGAAGACGCCCTCACTCGGTACCGTGAACGCCTCGGCGATGACACCTCCGGTTCGGCGACCGTCTACTCCATCACTGACGTCGATCAGGAAGTCGGCGACCCGCTCGCAGTTGTCGACTCCTCGATGCCGGTCGAAGAGGCAACCTTCTACGGACTCCCCATTCTCGAGGACAACGACCACCCACACATCGTCCGGAAGCGCGATATGCCTACGCGGGCCGATGAGGTAATCGTACCGAAGACGACGACGATGGAGGATGTCCAGCTCGACACGCTTGAAGCGACTGCGATGAAGCTCGCCCGCGGCAACCGCGGCCTCCGACTGGTCGGCCCTCACGGCGCCGGGAAGAACTACCTCCTCAAATACCTCCACTACAAGACAAATCGCGTCCTCGTCAGCGTCGACGCCGACGCCTCGATGCTCGCCCAGGACCTCCTCGGTATCTCTACGGTCAACGAGGACCGCATCGTCGTCTTCCGCGACGGCATTCTCACGAAAGCGATGAAGCACGGCTACACGATCGTCATCAACGAGGTGAACGCCGCGCCGGCGGGTGTGATGATGGCACTCCAGAAGGTTCTCAATCAGAACGTCCTCACTGTCAAGGAATCCGGCGAGGAGATCATCCCGCACCCGGCCGCTCGGATTGTCGTCACGATGAACCCACCAACGCGCGAATACCGAGGGAGCGAACCGATGAACGCCGCGACTCGTGACCGCTTCCAAACTATCTTCTTCGACTATATGGACCCCCAGGACGAGATCGACTTTCTCGATCAGAAGTACAACACAAGTCGCCAGCGCATCGACCGAGACAGCCTCCGTCGGATGGTCGAGTTCGCGAACGCCACCCGTGACAACGAAACGTGGCCGACGCTCTCCACCCGGAAGCTCGAAGATGCCATCGACTGGTACGATATGGGGGCGAGCGTTCGCGGTGCCCTCAAGCACGTCGTGAAGGCGAGCGCCGAACCCCACCAGAACCCCGACGATACCTACGACAAACTCGAAGACACCTGACTCCCCGGCCTGCCGTCGCCAGCAAGGGGTTTCTCTCGCGCGACGGCACGTAGCCGCGTCCAACCGTCTTCATCAGAGGTGATTCCAGTTATGCCATCACTCACAGCCGCGTCGAGCGGCGCCGACACCGCACGGTCCGTTCTCCCCGACCGTCCAGCGCAAGCCCGCCGCTCCCAACAGCGAACCCGACGGTTGACCGAGTACATCCAGGCTCACACCGGCGAAAACATCGAAGTCGTCCTCACATCACACGTCCAGACTGCGTGCGTTCTCCCGACAGACGCCGATCGCCTAATCGACGCCGATGCGACCGACTTCGACCAGCAGGCCGCCCAGCAGCTCGTCGATGCCGTCGACGGCGACTACCTCGTCCTCATCTCCACGAATCCGGCGAATCTCGATAACCTCCCGCTCGACGACCAGCTCACGGCCGACCGCGCCCAGCAGTTCGGTCTCTCACTACACGAACTCGGCCACATCCGTTACACGAACATCTCGGTCGTCGCCGACCATCTCAACGAGCGCGTCGACGAAGAGTATCAGGAGTTCGTCCACGGCCTCATCAACTACGCCGAGGACGCCGCGATCGAACACCAACTCCGAGCGGCACAAAGTCAGCTCGCCGCCGACCGCCTCGAGCTCGTCAACCGGAGTCTCACTCAGATGGCGAGCGATCTCCCCGACACTGCTACTATCACCTTCACCTACCGGGACGCGATCCAGTCCTACCTCTACGACTACGGCATCTATGACTCTGGGAAGAGTGACGTCCTCCTTGACCCGGACGACCTCCGGATCACCTTCCAGTCCCAGGATGACGCGGCGGCCTTCGCGCAGACACAGGACGCGCTCGATGACCTCCTCGCGACCGTCCTCAGTGAACCCGACTCCGTGAAGCGTGGAGATGCCGTGCTCGACTGCTGGGAACAGACTATCAAGCCGCTCCTCGACCAGATAGACGAGGACAACCACCAGCAGGGTCAAGAAGACGAAGACACCGCCGCAACGGGTGGCAGTAGTCCGAACACGCCCCCGTCGCCCTCTCAGTCCGACTCGTCGACGCCCGACGAGTGCGAGCAGGGCGAGTCGAGCGAACCGTCCGTTGACCCCGACACGGACGCAGAGGCACCCGATGAGTCGCCGGAGGATGCACCCAGTGGGGACGGCGCCGCAGACGCTGATCCGAGTGACGTCTCGGAGTCGCCAACCGACGACAGTCCGAAGACGTCCGGAGATACTCCTAACGGCGAGCAGGGTGAGTCGCCCGCTAACCGCGACTCCTCGGAGGCATCGGGTGACGACGCTTCCGCGGAGCCGCCGGCGGACTTCGACCCAGAGAACGTCTCTCTCGAACAGACTCAGAACGGGCACTCCGCAGACGTCCTCGCCTACCCGGACATCGGGACGGCAGACACCGCTGACGAGCTCGCTCCCGACGACGTCGAGTCTACTGATGTCGACGGCGATGCCGCGTCTGAGTCCGCGTCCGATGTGGAGTCCGATGCCGAGCCTAACCCCCAGGCCGAGTCGATGGACACTTCCCCGGACGAGGGCGAGAGCGACGATCCGTCGGACGAGTCGGGGACGGGTGCTGGCGGTGCAGACTCCGTGGACGGAGAACGTGACAGTGGTGTTGGAGCATCCAGCGGCGACGAACTTGAGTCCACGTCCGACGAGGTCGGAGAGCCGGCGGCCGAAGACAGCGGCATCGAGGAGCAGGGAGACAGAGAGGCCACCGAGGGCGCCGCAGACAGTAGCGGAGCATCCGATGCGTCGAGTGCCCCGTCGAACGGGCAGGCGTCGCTTTCGGAATTCCTCGGCGGTGACCACACCGAACGCGACAGCGGTGAGGCCGCGAGTACCGACGAGGAGGCGACCCCAGATGGCTCAGATACGTCCGACACTACCGGTGGAGACACAGATGGCGCAGGAGCGCCCGACGACCGCGCTGACGGCGTTCCATTCGGAGACGATGGAGTGGCCGGAGACGCGGCTGGCGGCACGGACGGCGGCGACACAGACGCCACGGACAACGAAAGCAACGGCACGGCAAGTGAGGATGAAGCGGACATCGACTCAGACACGCTCGACGACCCCACCGATGACGGCACTGTGCAAGACGGCGAGATGGACAACACCGGCAAGCTGGTCGAGGAAGCCGCAGCGCCGCTCGCCGAGCCAGCGTACGATGATTCCCTCGACGAACGAGCCGACGCGCTCAGCACGGACCACGACGCCGCTCACGAGGAAGCTGACCGCGCCACTCCCGATCAGGACGCGCTCGAACGCGACCTCGAAGAAACCGTAGCCGCCCTCGAAGATCTCGCGAACGACGGCGACACCGACGAAAGCCCCGACACAACGACCGCACGGCGACGTGGCGGCGCCGGCGCAGAAAAGGGGAGTCTCGACTCGCTCTCGATCCTCCCACAGATCGGTGAGCAGGCACCTCCCGCGAGGTGGCAAGCCGCGACCGCGGGTGCAGACGCCGTCGGTGGCACCCTCCGGATGGCGCTCCGAGAGAGTCGCCGCGACCAGACCCGCAGCGGTGTCACCAGCGGGAGCTTCGACCGGCGCCGCGCTGGCGCCCTCGCCCGCGGCGACGTCGACGCCTTCAGCGTCCGCCAGCAGGGCGACGAGAAACAGTACGACCTCGTCCTCGTCCTCGACCGCTCCAGCTCGATGAGCAATCTCATCGACACTGCCGAAGACGCTGTTGCACGGTTCGCCCTCGCCTGTGAGGACCTCGGCATCAACGTCGCCATTATGGACTTCGTCCACGGGGACGCCCGCCTCATCAAACCATTCAGCGTCGAAACCGATCACGTCCAAGCGAGTCTGATGAGCGGCGAGACGGCTGGCGGGACACCCCTCACTGATGCTCTCGGACTCGCCCGCCGCCTCCTTGACCAGCGCCGCGACTCCCCCCTCGTCATCATCATCACTGATGGTAAACCCGGCTCCGCAGACGACTACCAGCAGGAGCTCCAGCAGACGTACGCGCCTGTTTGCGGACTCACGCTCGCTCTCGACACTCCCCACGGACAAGCTCCGGAGCGAGCGAAGGATGTCGAGCAGTTCTACGACCGCCACCTCTACGTCCACGACACCAACGACCTCGACCGGCGCCTCGACCAGTTCGTCGTGATGTTTGACGGACTCTAACTATGAGCACCGACACCGCCTTCTTCCCCACCCCGCCAAGTGTCGCTGATTTTCTGGCTACCAGCGTCTTCGGTGTTGACCGACCAACGAGTGAGGACACCGTCCTCTACTGGTCTCGGCACGGGGCGCCTTTACGACGCCGCTGATGGGAATTCAAGAGAGCCTAAGCCATTAGAGATTAAACGCATATGCTGAGTATGATTGAGCTATCTGAAGAATACACTGAATGCATTTTGGTCAGCTATCCTACGGTCCTTGAGAAGCAGGCTAAATTCTTGGCGGGCTTCGGGGTTGTTACTCTCTTCGTAGTGGTGGGTGCGCTCCACGGAATTGAGTTTCTACGCGATAATTTGGTTCGCTTCTTGCTGACTTTCCTTGTGGTAGGAGGGATGACTATTCTCGGGCATGAATCGATCCATGGTATCGTGTATACCCTGCTCGGGTACGAGATTGATTGGGGGAAAGCTGACCGTCTCAATGCGTTCTATGCAGGGGCGTTTGACCAAGTTATATCTAGAAAAGAATCCATGCTGGCTTTGAGCGCACCACTTCTTTTGCTCAATCTCATCTTCCTACCATTATTTTTCGCGCCAATACCGCTCCTCGTGTTTAGCGCATTTGCCGTCCTCGTAGTAAACACCTCAATGTCCCGGGCAGATCTCTATGCAATTTTTCGGGTCTACAATGCTCCATCTGGATCCATTGTCTATCATACCAACCCTGAAGAATTCCGAATCTGCATCCCTGACAGCAAGGATTCGAATTAAAATTTCAAATGATTCGACCTACTGAACGGGTGCGGTATTATCACACGCCCGGTCACTACCTGCCGTCTTCTCATAGTACCCTGAGCACCCCCAGAACTGGCGGTTCTTCCCTTTCGGGGATTGGAGTACCATCGGCCGACCACAATCCGAGCAGACCTTTAGTTCGTCCTGCGTTGCCACCGCGTTCTCGAGTTTCTCACGAAGATTCTGTGGCCACGTCTGTATCCGATACGTCCGCTTTGGCTTCCGTAGCGGCCGCCACGTCGGCTCCTTGCCGGCGTCGGCCACATTCAGCAGGAGGACCGACTTTATCGCGTCTGAACCAGCTTCACGACTTGCGTTGTCTTCGCGGTCGATCGACGAGTATACTCGCAGGCACTTCTCCCCGTCATCCAGAATCGACTCGTACACCCATTCATCTGTCCAGCCGTACGTCTTCCGCTCAAAATCGACGCTGACACCCTCAAGAAACGTCTCGAACTCGCGACGTGTGATCGGGCGATACGTCTGCGCCGAATCATCCGAGCCGTGCTCTTCGACCATCGCGTCCGTACCCACTCCATCGCCCGCACCTACCGACTGTTCGGTCGAACCATTGTCTGGCGAGTCGTCTATCGTCTCGACTGGGTCCGCGGTGTCTCCTGGTGACTCCGCACCCGGCCACACGACATCGCGGAAGATGCTTGCCTCTGAATCATAATCGGCGACGATCTGCACGGCACCGACGTCTTGGAGCTGCTCGCGAACGCGATCCGGGAGGGAGGCATACGCGGACTCAGATACCGGATAGCTCTTGATCGGGAGCGAAACCACATCGAAGACAGTCAGCTCACGATGCGAAGCGTCTCCGAAGCGCATCAGATAGCCGGTCTGGCTCGATAGTTGTGTGCGGGATTCGCGTAACGCCTCGGCAATTCCCGGTCGCTGCTCTGAGTCTACCTCAGCAGTCGCAAACAGTGTTATGACGTCGTACTCTATCCGCTCCCGCGTGCTGTCCGGTGGCATAACTCATCCGCCTCATCCAGATAATGCTGTCCCCTTGCTTAACACTCTTGTTCTAATCTGAGAATGCCATAGAGCGGTCTACATACCTATCGATTGAATTTTCAAGCTTAAACCACCAGTTGAGTCTGATGATTATAAAACGGTCAATCAAGACTCCAAGAACGAGATGGGTTTTATTTCCATCTATTATATTCCTAATCGGAATTGACTCCCTAGTTTTGTTTTACTATCCTCCATTTTGGGGTGTTTTACTGGGGTTGTTGATCGATATATTCGGTGCTACTATTCTTGCAGTTCCTGATATTCCTGCCATTTGGCACCAAACATTCAGTGGTCGACTGAATTACGCAAAGGAAACCGTAGACAGGACGGGCAGAGGTGGTTTTTCTACTCTATGTCGTTCAGGAAGCGCACCCACTCAGAAAGAGACTGAAATCGGATTTCCTGAACTACTGGAGGTAATTACACCACTTATACAGGACGGTCTTAGTGATCACACACATGGGCTATATTTTGTCAAGGATGGTTGGGACGCAGATGATATAAACCGAATTGAAGTAGGGAGTTCACTGGATATAGCGCTATTTGAAGAACTACCGGAAACAGAACTTACGGGATACAAGGGCTGGACGACTGGACCCGGTGTGCCCGACACTGCCGCCTTCTTCTATCCGAAAAACCTGACTGATAAAGAAATAAACCGTCAAATTGAGAAATATACAACCAGGATTAGAAGACTTGGCTTAGCTGTTCTCGTAACCGGCTTCGCTCAGCAGTTCGTGTTCCTCGTCCTCGAAAATTATTCTTGATCTTATCGGTTGTGGGAGTATGGCCTCCTCTATTTGCGGTTCGTACGGCTGCCTCGTTGGTTGTTTCTTTCGCGCCACAAGCGCAGACGCATGGTAAAACCGAATCAAACGCCCACGATCCCCGACGATATCCCGTTCCCCCTCCTCGAGCGGGGCGATGTTGTCCGCCTCAAGGAGCCCTACGAGCTCGCACCGAGTCGGTATCTCGCTACTGACACCGAAGCCACTGCAGCTGCGCTCGCTGCTACGAGCATTGACCCCGATGACCTCCCCGACCATCTCGACATCGAGCACGTCCTCCACTCCCCTCAATACGAGGAAATCGACTCCGCCCCACCCATTCGCACCTTCACGCACGGGATCGTCGCGGAAGTCGCGACCCGGTACCCCGCTCGTGACTACAATCTGCCGGACGGCCGCATCGTCGACTACCAGAGTGTCGGCGGAGGCCCACCCCGAAATGTCGCTCTCTTCCTCTTCAACCCCGAGACTGGCCTCATCTTCCTTGACCGCGGCGCCGGCGAAACCGGCCGCCCTACTTTCGTTGACTTCCACGTTCAGTGCCTTATCCTCGTCCAGAAGCACAACGAGGTCTATTCCCACCGCGAAATCGACATTGCGGGTGTCTACAACCTCTGGGGAATCACCGATATCGTCGACACACTCGCGGGCGACGACACCGACGAACCAACCGAACCGCAGCCCTTCCTCTCTTTGACTGAGACCGGCCCCGCAGCGGCCGCCAGCGGTTCTTGGCTCAGCGTCGACCCTGATCGCCTCATCAGGTCACTCGCCGCCGAAGCCCAAGAACGGCTCCAGAACGAGAGTCTCAGTCTCCATGACGCGATCCACAATACGATCGAGTCCAACCGAGCCGACCTCTGGCGTGAGCTCTCCTTCGTCGAACAGATAGCACTCGCCGACCAACTCACCGAAATGTACAGCCTCGAGGACGCCTACGAAACCGAACAAGCCAGCGAGGCACCCTACGGTAGTGAAGATTGGCGTGAAGCCATCCTCAGCGGTTACTTCTGGCATATTCTCCAGAGCGCAATCGTAGCCGTCCTCGACGCCGACTACGACGACCTTTGATCGAGTGCCCCCCTTGTGAGTGTCCAAAGATTCTGTCAGGGGTAGTACTACCCTTCGCGTTTCTCCTCGTCCACACCGAGTCGAACGGTGCGATCGAACTATGTCCACACAGCCCTCAACGAAGATCCTCTGCCACTGGTCAACGATGGTCGACACTGCGACCAACGTCGCCATCGACTCGAACGATCAGTCCCATCGCGTCGTCATCCGGGAATGGCCTGACCGCCCCCAGGTCGACATCGTCCACGAGCAGCGCGTTGGCGCAGGCGACGACTGGCAGACCGCGGATCTCAAGGAAGTTCACCCACTCGTCCACCGAAGCACGACTACGCTCTGTACGTGGGTAAAAACGCGTTATGACCGAGGGATCGCGATGGCGAGCTACCGGAACGATATCGAGCATCGGGTCGTTATTCGTCCTATCGAACCCGGCGACGGTTTCGAGGTCGTTCACGAACGCCGCGGGCCCAGCGAGGACACCTGGACGCCCGTCGACGACCACCAGATCACCGCCTAGCCACACACAGACTGATGCCACGAGACAGATTCATCGGCGACAGCCCAGAGGATGCCCTCGAAGCGTTCATCGACGGGTGGTGTCGCAAGCACGAACGAGACGGCTACAGCTATGCCTACCAAGTCAAGCGAATCACCGAGGGTCCAGAGGACAAGCCGAACGCCGACGCGAAGTTCCGGTTCACGCGAAAAGAGACGCTCTACTCGCCTACCTACCGGGAATACGAGGGCTACATCTACGAGATACACGACGGTCGGTACGCGGTTGAACACTGGGATAGCCACGTTGATCGAAACACGCCACCCCCGAAGCCTCCGGGGAAGACACCGCGCCGCCTTCGCGGGCGGCGACCGCGCGACATGCGATACTGATCCAGTACGTCGAAACACCCGTTTTTGTTGCGGGCTGACTACAACACAAGACGACGGCCCCCGACCACCACACCAACGCGGACGGGGACGCTGAACTACGATCCCGACTGGCCCGTGCCCTCGCTACCAGCGGTTTCGAGGACGTCCTCGTCACCGACCGAGAGACCGCCAAGAAGGTCCTCACGGAGAAGCGCCAGCAACTCATCTCCCGCATCCGTGAAGGCGACATCAAGTCCGTCCGCACCCTCGCCGATGAGCTCGATCGCGACGTCTCCGGCGTCAGTCGCGACCTCAATCTTCTCTTTGAGGCCGATATCGTCGAGTTCGATACCGACGGCCAACGCAAAATCCCCTACCTCAAGCACGACACTGTCGTCGCCGAACCCATCGCGTAGCGACCTACGGACTCGGGCGAACGCTGTCCGGGAGACTCGGGACACGGTCACGAAGCTCAGTGAGGCAAGTTTCGAGGATTGCCATCGGATTCGAGTCTGTGAAGGATGCAGACTCACGGTGTGGTGCTGGCCACGCTTCGTGGTCAACTTGGAAATGACTTGGGCCGAGCTTCTCGTGGGTTTTGTCCTGATGCCAGCCACATGACCACGGGGTCCCCGGTTCATTATACTGAATGCGGAACTCATCGCGCTTCGAATGGGGGCGCCACTCGAATTCAAGTGTCGCGTCGCCAGCGTCCGTGTTCTGGTCAAAAAAGACCGCGCGATCGAGGGTCGCCGCGAGACGGACTGGCCGCATCGGACTCGGTTTGGCTTCTACGGTCGTCACGCCAGCTTCCCGTTGAAGTCGATTTGCGACTCGTTTGTGGACCTCGTATCGGTGGAGATGTGTGTCTCCAGAAATCGGCGGATTTCCCATTTACTGTCACCGAGTCAGTTGGCGGAGGCGATACGACTCTCACGGGTCGCCTCGATCGTATCATAGAGCTGAATTGCTTGCTTGATGAGCATCGCCTGGTGCTCATAGTAGTCCCAATCCTCCGCGTCGTGGCGCCGCTGCCGGCGTTCGGATGCCGGAATATCATCACCGACGGTCGCCCGAAGTTCGTCAGCGGACTCCACATCGTACTCCTCTTTCCACTCGTCGATATCGTCCCGGATTGCATCTAGTTCAGCCGTGAGTTCGTCTTTTCGATGGTCGTTGACGAGGTCACGGATCTGATCGAAATACTGGGTGACTGGATCTGGATAGTAGCGGGTCTCGCGACCCCGCTGGATCGTCGCGAGTTTATCCGCTTCGACCAGTTGCGTGAGATACTTTTCAGCCGTGTTTCGGGCAACACCAGCAGCCTCAGCTATCTCTCCCGCATTTTTTGGTTCACGAACTGTCATCGCAACCTCCCGAATCCGGGCGACCTTTGCCGTGTGATCCGTGGTTCCAGAGTCGCTCATACACGTATTCGGATCTCCAGCACCATTACTGTTTTGAATCCTAGTTCAAAATATTGAATCAGTCTTGTTTTTCGCCCGCATACCGACGAACGGGCCTCGCATCCATCGCTGCGACGCCGTTCGAAGAGGAGATTCATTATGATCGACTTCGAGTCCGCAATCCAGTCCACACTCATCCAGCTCAACGACAAGCATAGCCACACCGAGCTCGACCCCTACACCTTCCACCCGAGTCAGCTCGCGAAGTGCTCCCGCCAATGCTACAACTCAAAACTCGGTCTTCTCGACCATACCGACGCGCTTGGCACCTTCCACACGGGAACCACCATCCACGAGTTCATGGAAAACGAGGTCACCCCGGACCTTGACGTCGAAACCCAGTGCGAAGTCGCAATCGAGATGGAGATGGACGGGCTCACGATCATCGGCCACGCCGACCTATACGAGCCCGGCACCAACACTGTCTACGATTACAAGTCGCGAGCAAACTGGTATCGGTTCAATCCACCCATCGAGCGCCATCTAGATCAGATCTATCTCTATATGAAGGCGCTTGGTGCGTCTCAGGGTCAGATCGTGTACCTCGCGAAGTCCGATCTCGAAATTCGGACGTGGCCACCGGGGAGCGCCGGCATTGATGCCTTCGGTCCCGATCCGGGGCGCGTCCAGGACCTTCTCGAGAAAGGCAAGCACATCGCCGCCACAATTATCGACGAAGGCTACCCGACGAGCAAAGAAGATATTCCCTTCGAGAAGTGTGACTGCTGGCTCTGCGAGAAGGAGTCCCTTCGCTTCGACCACCTCCAGATGGGTGCTGACCCGACCCCAGATCGCACCGTTCTTGTTGCAGAACCCGACGATACAGACGTGGAAGCCACCAAGGAGAACATCGAGGACGCAACGGGTCGTGGTGACACTTCTCAGTCCACTGTTGACGCCTAATGCGATTTATCATCATACCTTTATTGCTCGTCGAAAACATAGACTCGAAGCTACTGGGGACCTGGTTGTAGCGGACCGAATTGGAGAGGCATAGCCAACTCGTCAGATCCTGCCTTCAGTTCTTCTTCCATATTGACGGCCAAAGCCAAGTAGATCAGACCGGCACGGGCCTTCCGTAGCATCGCCAACGCTTGGTCTTCAAGATCATCCCGAACAATAGTCGTCGCAAGTTCGTCGTTAAACCGTTCGGTCTCATTGTCCTCTCGTGTCGGGACCATTGTCAATTTCACGTATCGATGTTCAAGGGCATCTCGAATATCCGCAAGTTTTCGACCGCTTTTGTCGATCGATCCTTCAATATGCAGATCCCACTCGCCGAAGTCCTTACTTAGCCAGTAGAGTCCCCGAAGTGGAAGATTTGGCTTATTTTGGAATTGCTCTCTGAGTTCGTCTCCATGCCGTTCTGTGTACCAAATGTCAGTGAAATCTAATTCAGTAAGGTCCCTACCGCACTCAAAGTAGTAGTTGATGAACTGGCCGATCTTATCAAAAATGGAGTACGCAGTTCTAAGTGCGATTTTTAGCTTCTCACCGTAGATAGAGTGAATCGGATAATCAAGAGTGTTCATATGTTGGACGCCGTTGTCCGCGAAGTGTTCTGAACTAGGACTTAGACCCTCATAGAGCAAGTACCGTGCCGTGACATATTCTTCGACTAATTGATTCCATAGACCTAAGCACGATACGATTCGCTCGGTTCGTTCACTCCGAATCTGTCCCAAATTGAGTATATCTCTGGCTGCAACCGGGTCATCAGTAACATCGTTCAGCGTGTTCAAAAAGAGACGATGATTGAGACACCAACGCCGGTATTGTTTCTCCTCTTCTGTATTACCTAGGTCAGACCCCTCGAAATCAAGAATTTCATCGGAGGGTGGTGGAGATTCAAATTGAGCGGCGACCCGATCCTTGATTTGGAGAAAGCGTTGAGTCGTCGATTCTGGTGAAATACCGATATATTGGTCCAATCCTGCAAATTCCAACTCGTCATATGCTTTCTTGAGTAGGATTGTTTTGTGACCGGCGTCGTAGTCGTGATTTGCATAATACAAGAACCCGATACCGCGTTGACCCCGCGCAGGAAACCAGTATGGTTGTCGGATGAGTGCCTCATTCCAATAGTCGAACGCCTCAACAAACCGTCCGACAGTTGAGTAGAGGTTCCCAAGATTAGTAAGTGCTCGCCACTGCTCCATTTCTGGAAGAATTTCAAAGTCTTCCTCTTGGATTGCACGTCGGTACTGTTTCATCGCCTCCTCAATATCAGGGATCGCCCAGCTCCACTGGTTACCGTCGTGAGTAGTAATGGACGCACGGTTGGAGTACGCCGTTCCCAACCGATAATGTAACATACCACGGTTCTGAGAACTTAGTTTAGATTTATCTATCGACTCACCAAGCTCAATCCCTTTTGTAATAGCGAGATTATCATCAAGATCGCCTCCGAAGTCTACAAGCCACCCAATTACTCGGAATTGGTTTAGAGGGTCCAAGTTTTCGACCGATTCTAACATCTCCAGACGCGTCACCACTTCTTGTTTAAAACCGGGTAGTAACTTGTGTAGTTCAACCACCTCCTTTTCAGTTAGCTCCGAAACAAATGAAGTATCCTCATCCATATCCTGACTGTCCATGCAAGGTTCTCACAGTCCTTATGTATGTGATTACCGACGAAATGAGAAAGCTATACAGAGGGACCTTGGGTGCAACACATTCGTCAAAATCCCTCCAATAGAAAGTGTTCAACAGATCTGCCTCCGTCACTCAGATGGTGTCCTCCCCGCCCATTACTAAACAGCTCAGTCCAGTAACCCAAGATCGTTAAGCCGATCTTCGATGTTTACCAGAGCTTTTTCAGCGTCATCGAGTTGTGTTCCACCAGTGATGACGAGTTTCCCACTTCCAAAGAGGAGTGCGACTACATCCGGGTCATCGAGTCGGTAGACAAGCCCCGGGAACTGTTCAGGTTCGTATTCGACGCTTTCGAGGCCCAGACCGATCGCGATCGCATTCAAATTGAGTGTGTGGTCGAGATCCCCACTCGAGACAATATTCTGGATTTCAATCTCTGGCGATGCTGCGACATCGACGCCCAACTCGCGGAGTTCGTCGAAGACGTGCTTAAGCGCAGTCGTCACGTCATCAACGCTGTTCGCTCCCGTACAGACCACTTTCCCCGAGCGGAAGATGAGTGCTGCAGCTTTGGGATTGTGCATCCGATAGACGAGCCCCGGGAAGTTATCAGGATCGTAGTCGGTCGCTCCTAAGTCCCCAGAGAGCGTTTCGAGGTCGAGTTCTTGACCGATATCGGATGAGGCAACGACGTTCTCGACTTGAATTGACTCCGTTGTCATACTCATAGAGATATCTACCAGTCACGAGTGTCTTAAAAACAGGTGGGTGAATTCGAGCAATGGGGGTAGTACTTTCCGACCGAGCTAGAGGTCGCGGGGCTGGACAGTTTTCCGATCGTTTTCCTCGGCACGCCGGGCTGCATCTTCGAGTACTTCAGTTACTTCGTCGTCCAGTGCTTCGTAGAAATCCGCCGAGACGTTGTGGTCGTTGAGCGCTTCTTTCACGGCCGATTTGACGATCAGGTCTGTCATACGCAGCGGTATTTCTCCCGTCCTCTGTATAAACATACAGGTATCTGATTCGGCGCTTGCAGAGGTTTTACCGCCATCTGCAGGACAACAGACGTATGGGATAGCACTTCGTATCAGGGAGCGGGACGATGCACGACCTGACCGGATTCCAACGGGACCTCCTGTACGTGATTGCTGGCCTTGATGAGCCCCACGGCCTCGCCATCAAGGAGGAACTCGAAGACTACTACGAGAAAGAGATCCATCACGGCCGACTCTACCCGAACCTCGACACGCTTGTTGAGAAGGGACTCGTCGAGAAAGGTGAAAAAGACCGGCGAACGAACGTCTATACGCTCACCCGTCGTGGCCGCCGTGAAATTGAGGCTCGACGCGAGTGGGAGTACCAGTACGTCGAACCCGCAGAGTCCGCTCCTGCATAGATACGCTTAAACAGTCAATCCAACCTATCGAACGAAGGTTACTCCCCTCCACCATTATATCCATTCAGATGCACGACGAGGCGTTCTTCGAACAGCTACGGTCAATCTGTTCAGACGCTGTTGATGCGTACCGGGCGGAGTACCCGGACGCACCACCCCTGACCGATCCACTCCTACAGAGTTCCGATGGCCCCCTCGCAAGCGAGGCTGACCTTCACGAACGCTTCGATGAACTCACGCGATTTTACGACGACCTTCTCGATGTCGATTCCACACCGTACCGCGAGATGTGGCGTGAACATCTTGTGTACGACTGTTCGCGTAGGGAGCGTCTCGCACTCCTCACGAGCGATCTGCCGGCCTCATTGACGCTCGTGTTCATCGGCGGACGATATTCCGCCCGGACGGGCAGAATCGGCGTGAGCCCAGGGCAGCTCCCCGAGACGACGGCGTACACGTATTTAGCGTCGGAGTTGTGCCACGCGTATCAGCACCAGTTCGACTCACCAACGTGGAACCACCCGTACCTGCAGGAAGGTTTCGAGCAGGCAGTGTCAGTCCGTACGCAAGCACATTTCGCCACTGAGCTACAGTACGACTTCTTGACTCATCTCGCGGAGAGACAGCATACGAAGACACTCTTAGAGGGCGTCCTTGCCCACGGAACGCGTCGAGGCGGGATCACACCGACGGCCGTTCGTGAACTCGGTGTTACCGACGAGGAGCTGGCTGCGCTTCGATCTCACCGTTTGTGGCGGCCTCTCGGATATCTTCGCCCGCGGTACTTGTGGAGTGATGTTGCATTCCTCCCCGAATACGCCCTTTTCGGCTCATTGCTCCTTGTGAGTGAGGCAGCGGACATCTCGGCTCCCTATGCCCGGGCGTTCCACGGCAACCACCCGTGGACATCAGTTATCGACGAAATCACTGCCTCAACACCCGGCTGGCTCTGGCGTCTCTATCATCAATAACAACCATCCTGATGGACGAAGGCGAGTCTTCAGCTAGCTTATCGATCTGTTCAAGGTCCTACTCCTAGGGATCAGCGGCTGTCCTCAATAGGTTTCATCGTGGCGTAATTCCGATGGGGGACCATGCCGTGACTGATCGAGAAACCAATTACAGGAGAGCAATTATGCTCGACTCGCTCTGTTACTGTGGATACTGTTATCGGTATGGATTCCACTCGTAGACAGTTTCACCATCATCTGTCTCGGAGGCTTGATAATTGACTGAGTGGTCCCAGCCACCATGTCGCCAGAGCTGATCGAACGTCTTCCGCATCACATCCGGGACATCGACATCTGGATTGTCGATTTGGACGCGATTCAACCGTATCTCGTCCTTGGTGAAAGGTCGCACATTGCTGGGTGGTCGGTTTGATCCACTTGGTCGGGAAAGTGTGTACCCCTCGGCACCCAGTATGCTGACGTACACATAGTAGGGCGGGTAGATGTCTGCTTCGTCAAACGTCCCGAGAGCAGTGTGGACGAAGTTCGCTATGAGTCGATCAATAGACGTCCGGAGTTGGGGGTTGTCGCTGGGATACAGAGCTGTGAAGATACCTTCAGTCCACCCGTCCCGATGGATAGCAGTGTATCTCTCCCTCTCGGTGCCATCATGGAAGCGTCGATTATTTTCGGTGATCTTCACCTTCGGTCGTGTTACAGCGTATGCATCACGTTTTTCGAACTGAGGTGGGTGGGGGAGGTCGCCTGCATACCGGTCGTGATGGTCGTCAACGGCTTCCTGAGGAATGACATGGACGACAACCAAGGCAGGGTCCTCGACAATTGTCCCATCGGGAGCTTGTCGGCGCTTCACACGATCCAGCAAATCCTCATAGAGATCATCTACTTCTGACTCAATGTCTACGAACGGTCGATTGGGGTCGACACGGAGGTGTTCCCGGATCAGATCGTTGTTTTCACGATCGCCCACCAAGCTGTTCCGGATTTTCGAGAAGTCCCAAACCGTCGTAGGAATTCCCCATTCCTCGTGGAGCTCCTCTTCAACCCGATCCCGTTTGGTCGTACTGGGGTCTTGTGTTGTGGCGAAAATGTAGAAGTCAAAGTCACGATCGAAGTTCTCAACAGCTGTTTCGATGTCGTCGTGGGCTTTCCCGACCCAATTGTCTTTCTGCACGGAGCAATGAAGGATCCCGTCTCGGTCACCATCCACGAGGAAGGCGTCGCGACCGCCATCGGGACCGCTTGTCCCCGTTGGATCCACTGTGTATCCTTCCCGCTCCAATAAATCGTGCATCAACCGCTCAAACCGGTCACTGCCTACTGTTTGGAGAGCGACCTCAATTCGGCTGTTCGACATAGTTGTGTATACTCTTTGTTTTAGTTAGTTGTATTGACTTCTTTGAGGATATCGACTTGAACGCTGCTTTCGAGCTGAAGACGCCGTTATACCCTATTTGTGGAGCTATTGCATACACGGTATTCCCTGCTGTAGCAACTCTCCTCGTTCAGTCATACGAGTATGCTAACTCGGGATTCTCCTATTTGTTCCATCGGTGGAATTTCCCAATCAATTGGAATTGCCAACTCGACTACTATTCACACACTCCATTCTTCCCTCCTCAGATACATCAGATATCGCAGTCACCACAGAGCCGTCACGTTGGGAACCTCAGCAATCTCAGATATGGCAGATATATCAGCAAGGGAAGTCGACCACCATTGAGCTATCTATCTCATTCTCAGATACGTCTGATACATCAGTCATCTCAGTTTCACTACTTACGGACCAGCTATCAGTTATCTCAGATACCGTAGTGAGATGCCGTGTTTACGGGAATAGTGTTAAATGCGTCAGATATCTCAGATACACCAGATAGGTTCCTCCCAAGAACTTCTCAACCTGTCTCATCCCTCGATCAATCTTCTCAGATACGTCAGATACAGCAGGTGCGTCTGACAAACAATTATATCAGACGCCTCAGACACATAGGACATATGACGCAGATAATCGCCATCTCAAATCAAGCAGGTGGGGTCGGAAAGACCACTACCACCATCAACCTCGGTGGTGCGCTCGCGAACCAAGGCCACGATGTCCTCCTCATCGATGCCGATCCGCAGGGAACCCTCACCGAAGGCACGGGCTTCCGTGACCTCTACGATCAGAAGATCCCATCTCTCCACCAAGTGATGGTCGAACCAACACGCACCGAGGAGATCAATGAAATTATCGAGCATCACGACGAATTCGACGTCATTCCGTCCAATAAAGCAATGGACGGTCTCAAAGATATGCTCGTCACTCAGGTCGCAAACAGCGAAATGCGACTCAAAATTGCCGTCGACGAGCTTGACCACGACTATGACTTCATCCTCATTGACTGCCCGCCTGATCTCAGTCAAATCCTTGATAATGCCCTCCTCACTGCCGAACAAGTCCTCATCCCCGTTGAACCAACCCGACGTTCCATCCGTGCGATCGAGAAGATGAACGAAGAGATCGCCTATCTCTCAAACAGTTTCCCGGGCCAGATCGATACCATCGACATCCTTGGGATTGTCATCAACGCTGTCGAGAGCGTCCAGAACAACGATACCAAGCAGATGATCGAGTTCTTCAATGACGCTCCATACGACGTCTTCCAGGTGCCTGAGCGCGTCGCTATCCGGCGTGCTTGGAACAACGGTGTCTCTATCTTCCTTCACGAGGACGACGCGAAGACCGAGGACGCACGCGAAGCCTACACCGAGATCGCGAAAATGCTCGAACGTCATACTACGGAGGTGGAAGCATGAGCAGCAATGACGGCGACGACGAACTCGAGGAGCGGAAAAGCGACGTTTGGAGTATGGACGAAGTTCGAGGCGGCGGTACAAAGACGAAAGACACAGAAGATACCTCAGATACAGCCGACGAAGAATCGGCATCCATTACGTCCAATACTGCGGAAGACGCAGACGTCCCAGATACATCAGATACTTCAGATATAGAAGATACCTCTGACGACGAATCCTCATCCACCACGTCCGATGTCGAAGATGCTGAAGATATGGCAGATACCTCAGATATACCAGACACAGCAGATGAGATCGACGACACCGCTGTTGAAGCCGACGGAGAGACCGTCCGGCAGATGGCACTCGACGCAGACGCGAAGGGCCTTGTTGTTCGCGACCTTCACAACGTGAACGTCTACCTCTACGAGAGCGTCTATCAGGAGATGCGTGTGAAGTACAAGGAACTCGATACCGAGTATTTCGCCGCACACGGTGAAGATCTCTCGAAGAACAAGGACTTCTTCAACGCCGTCTTTCGGGCCGGACTCCAGAGCCCTCAGCTGAAAGAAGAGCTTGAGATTGACTGACTGCTCCCGTCGGATCTATTCACAAAAATCGAGAGAAGGAGCTCGTATTCCTCTGTTTCAGGTCTTAGCGTATCCGAACCCTACTCACTGGACAGCGGTTTCTTTTGTGAATAAGCCCTCAAGATCCTCTCGCATCTCCTCGCGGCGATGTCGGCGCTTCTCCGCTTCTGAGAGATAGTTATCCAACACGACCTCCGCTGACTTCGACCCCTGCTCCTCAGCGACATCTGCAAACCGCTCGGCCACACGACGTACCGCCTCTCCGTATGCCGTGTACCAATATCGTCGCCCCATCTTCGGCGTCGGGACCTCCCCATCGACAGTCACTCCAGCGCGTTCTGCGAGGTTCTTGAATCGACGTCGAACCGTCGACGTCGACAGGTGCCCGCTCTCCGCCGACGAAGACGGGAACACAGCGCCCATCCAGTCGTCGCCGGCCTCCTCAACGACAGTGTCGATCCGTGCGGTTGCATCTTCAACACCCGTGAGGAGTGCGACCGTCCCGGGTCCGTTCTTCCGCTCACTCCCGAATTCGATGTACGGTCCGGCCTCCGTGTCGTCTTCTGGTGGATCGAGTACCAGCTGGTCAACGCGTAGCGACGCAACCTCGCTCGGTCGAAGCCCCCACCCGCAGACCCCGATCACGATGAGGCAGTCGACCGGATCGGTGGCTGACTGATAGAGTGCTCGTATCTGATCAGCCTCAAGAGCCTGATTGTCCCACTCAGGCGTCGAATCCCACCCAAAGCGACGTTCCAGCTGATCGGTTGGGTTGTGACGTGCACCCTTGAACGTGACTTGATGGGTGTAAAACTGCCGAACTTCTTGGACGTACTTCCGTCGCGACGCGTGCGTTGTCAGCGTATCCTCGCGGCGACGCAGGACGTCGAACGTATCCGCGACGCGATCCATCTCGTCGGCCCGCGAAGCGTCGTCGTGAAGCGGTCCAAGCAGATCATCGGTGCCATTGACGTCCTTGTACGTCCGGACGTACAGACGGAGCGCAGAGCGGCGTGTGGCGACCGTCGACTCCGCCCGTCCCTGCCGATCGCGCAGCTCGACGAGATAGTCCTCGAGGGCTGCACGCGTCTCGTCGTCGTCGACGAAGTCAAACGGTCGCTCCTCCGGCTTGGACTCAACCGGAACGTCGATCTTCTCGTAGAAGTCACCCGGTGAGAGGTCGAATCGCCGCGAGAGATGTTTGATGAACCCCGGAAAGTGCGATTCGAGCCACGAATAGGTGGGGGTTTCGTGCTCAGGAGCGAGTCCCTCGGCACGCATCTGCGGCGTAATCTCGTGCTGGTAGAAGGCCTCGGCGTCCTCGAGGTCCATCGTGCTGTAGCGTGGAGTGTCGGTCGTCTTGGTCATAGTGTTCGTGTAGTCGTCGCGGTCAGTGAGAGACTCGAGTGTGAGCGCGAGTGAAATCGCCAGCAGGAGCGGACGTGCTCCGTGCAGTAGCGATTCTAAGTCTGGTGGTTTCGGTGGATAGAGCGTTTCGTTCGATTTACTTATAGGTTGTCCTCTACTGTTTTCCACACGAGAAAACGGTAACCGGACAGAAACGCCCAAAATAATACGCCGCAAGAATAAATCGTATGTCGCTATATCTAAATCCAGACGGTGGAAGTTCACAGTTTCGGAGGATAGCCCAGTTTCAGATCGAATTAACATCACTTCGTGGTTCTTCTCACCGACCAGTCCTGATTTGGATCCTTACCGAT
>NZ_JAGIKY010000009.1:0-140746 GCF_017874695.1 Halarchaeum nitratireducens | reverse complement strand
ACGGAAGTTAAGCTCACCTGCGTATTGGGTAGTACTGGAGTGCGCGAGCCTCTGGGAACACCGATTCGCCGCCTCGCTATTCATAATCGGAGAGTCGGAGGGATGCTGGCGGATTCCGCCGACTCGTTCATTCGGTATTCGTTTGCCCGGAGAGCCATAGCGCTCTCGGCGGCGAGCGATCGCGGTCGGAACCGATCCTCGGGAGCGTGTGTCTTTCGAACCCCGGGTGACGGTTGGTTGTCCGTCACCTCGGGGCGGCGTAGTCGACGTCCGCCGAGCACCGACACCGGTCCGTCGCGTTCCGACTCGTGCTGATCGCGGCGCTCTCGTGGGTTCTACTCGTACTCGATGCGGAGGCGCTCGCGTGCACCTTCGCGCGTCTTGAAGTAGCGTCGGTCGCCGTCCGCCGTGCGGACCGCCCACCGGTACGTCTCGCTCTCGGGGCGGTACCAGTGGTCGGCCTGTCGCTCGAAGATCGAGTCGGCGTCGGTCTCGGGCCGCGTCGAGCGCGCCGCGTCGTTCGCAGCGTCGATGGCCTCGGCGTGGTCAGTGGCATGCTCCGTCGTCTCGACGACGCCGGTGTCAGGAGCGTGTCCCACGTCGTCCGGGTCCGCGACGGACGCGGTAGCGGCGGGTCCGTCGGCGCCGTCGAGTTCCCGGCTACCGTCGTCGACCGACGTCGCGTCCGGCCGCGTCTCGGGGGCCGGCTCGATCAGGAGCTCTCCGTCGATCAGCTCCTCGTCGACCTCGAACCCCGGGCCGTAGCCGCTCTCGACGGCGTCGGTGGCCGCTCGCATCAGCGTCTCTTGGAGGTCGCACACCGCTTCGTCCGCCCCCGGCGTGGCCTGTTCGTAGCTCCCGTCGCTCTGCATCACCCATCGACGGCGGTTGTCGCGCAGCGAGAGTTCGAGGATGAAGCGGAGTTGCGCGCGGAGCGCGGGGGTCTCGACGGGCGTGACGGCCTCGACGCGGTAGTCGAGGTTGCGGGTCATCCAGTCGGCCGAACCGATGTACCACTCCGGTTCGCCCGCGCCGTCTGCCGCGTGCGGGTCCGTAGACCGCGCCCCGTTCTCGAAGTAGAAGACGCGCGCGTGCTCGAGGAATCGCCCGACGATCGAGTGAACCGCGATGTTTTCGCTCACGTCGTCGAGCCCCGGCCGGAGCCGACAGATGTCGCGCACGATGAGGTCGATCTCGACCCCGGCCATCGAGGCCCGGTAGAGTTCCGCGACGATCTCCGGGTCCTCCAGTCCGTTCACCTTCGCCACGATCCGGGTCGGGCGACCGTTTCGGGCGTGTGCGGCCTCGCGGCGGATCATCTCGACGAACCGTTCGCGCATCGTGACGGGCGCGATCAGGAGTTTGCGGAACTGATCGTCGAGCGTTGGTCCCGTGAAGAAGTTGAAGACCTTCGTGAGGTCCTGACCGATGTCCCGGTCCGCGCTCAGCAACCCGAGGTCGGAGTACCCCTTGGCGGTCTGCGAGTGGTAGTTGCCCGTCCCGACGTGCGAGTAGAGCTGAACGCCGTCGGCCTCTTGGCGGACGACGAGCGCGGTCTTCGTGTGGGTCTTCAGCCCGACCGTCCCGTACGCGACGTGGATCCCCTCCTCTTCGAGGCGGCGGACCCACTCGAGGTTGTTCTTCTCGTCGAAGCGAGCCTTGAGCTCGACCATCACCGCGACCTGTTTGCCGTTGTCCGCGGCGTCAATGAGGCTCTGGATCACCTTCGAGTCGCTCGCCGTCCGGTAGATCGCCGCCTTCACCGCGAGGACGTTCGGATCGTTCGCCGCGGCGTCGAGGAAGCGTTGGACGGTCCCCTCGAAGGAGTGATAGGGGTGGTGGACGAGGATCTCGCCCTCGCGGATCTCCCGGAAGATGTCGAGTTCGTCGTCGGTCGCGTCGCCGGCCGACGGCCGGAGTCGGGGGTGTGGCTTCGGCGTCCACGGGTCGAGTTTGAGGTCCGGGCGGTCCAGCTCGGTGAGCTCGAAGAAGTCCTCGAAGTCGAGGGGGCCCTCGCGGTAGAAGACCTCGCGTTCGCTGACGTCGAGGTTCTCTTTGAGGATGTCGACGGCGCGCTCTGGCATGTCCGCGTCGACCTCGAGGCGGACGACGGTGGCGAACCGGCGCTGGTCGAGGACGTCCTCGATGATGTCGATGAGGTCCTCGGCCACCTCCTCGTTCCGTCTCACCTCGGCGTTGCGCGTCACCCGGAACTTCGAGACGTCGACGACGTCGAGGTCGGGAAGCAGGACGTCGAGGTTCGCCTCGATGACGTTCTCGATGAGGACGTATCGCCCGGTCGTGTTCGGGACGGCGACGAGCCGCGGTTGGTTCGACGGGATCTTGATCCGGGTGAACGTCTCCTCGCCGTCCGCCCCGCGCGAGAGGACGGCGAGAGAGAGCGAGAGATTGGAGATGAACGGGAACGGGTGAGCGGGGTCGAACGCGAGCGGCGTCAGCGTCGGGAGGATCGACTCCTCGAAGTGCGCTCGGAGCGCGTCGCGCTCGTCGTCCGCCAAGTCGTCGCAGTCGACGACTTCGATGCCCGCGTCCGCGAGCGCGGGGCGCAGCTCGGTCAGCCAGTAGTCGGACTGACGCTCGAAGAGCGGACGGGCGGTTTCGAGGACCTCCTCCCACTGCTCTTCGGGGGTGCGTCCGTCCGGCGTCGTCTCGGTCACGCCCGCGTCCATCTGTTGTTCGAGACCGCCGACGCGCTTCATGAAGAACTCGTCCGTGTTCTTCGTGAAGTACGCGAGAAAGCGCAAGCGTTCGAGCGGTGGGTTCCGCTCGTCCAGCGCCTCGCTCAACACGCGCTCTTGAAACGCCAACTCGGAGAGCTCCCGATTGAGATAGTACGTCGGGTCTGCTAGATCTGGCTCAGTCATCTCGTGCCTCGCGTCCATATCGCGACGGAACCGCGATAAACCCCCAGAATGTAGCGGTACGAGCGGATATATACCTCCCAGTACCCGGGTTTCGGTGAACGATCGGTCGGAAGAGGACGGGAGCGGACGCGGACGCGTCGGCCCCGATTTTTTTTGATCGCGTTCCCGGTACGTCCTCGTGATGACGCCCCCCGAGATCGTGATACGCCTCCTCGCCGGGGTCGGTCTCATCCTGGCGAACGGGTTCTTCGTGGCGATCGAGTTCGGGTTGACGCGCGCCCGCCAGTTCAGCGAGTCGGAGTTCGTCGACGGGAACCCCGCGCTCGAACGCGCGTGGGAGATGACCAACGATCTCGAGATCTATCTGACGACCTGTCAGGTCGGGATCACCGCCTCCAGTATCGCGGTCGGGATCGTCGCCGAGCCCGCGCTCGCCGCGCTCTTCGAGCCGTATTTCGCGGGGACGGGGCTCGCCTCGGTGGGCGCCGGGGCGATCCTCGCCTTCGCGATCATCAACCTCCTCCACCTGACGCACGGCGAGCAGACGCCGACCTACCTCGGCGTCGAGCGCTCGCGCACCGTCTGTCGCTACGGCGCGACGCCGCTCTACTGGTTCAACGCGCTCATCTCGCCGCTCATCACGCTCGGTGACGCAGTCGCCAAGGGGACGCTCCGGCTCTTCGGCGTCGAGATGACGGGCGCGTGGCTCGAAACCGAGGCGGACGTCCTGGAGTCGCGGGCGGACCTCCGCAATCGCCTCGACTCGCTTCTCGCACGCGGGGAGCTCCCCGAGGAGCGTCGCGAGGAGGTGCTGAGCGCGCTCGATGCGGACGAGCTCGAGATCAGCGAGATCATGGTGCCCGCGGCGGAGATCGTGGCGATCTCGGTGTCGGCGGACGTGGAGGAGAACCTCGATCGAATCCGCAGCAGCCCGCACACGCGGTTCCCCCTCGTCGGCGATGGCCTCGCGGACTTCCGCGGGATCGTCTACTCGCCGTCGATCATCGACCACTACGAGGGGCTGAAGGCGGGGACGACGTCGTTCGAGGAGATCGCGGCACCGCCGATGACGCTCGCCGCGGACACGAGCGTCAGCGACGCGTTCGATCAGTTCCAGGCCGAAGATCAGGAGATCGCGCTCGTCCTCCGCGGCGGGAGCGTCGTCGGCCTCCTCACCGCCACGGACGCGCTCGAAACCGTGATGGGGAACTTGGAGGACCCGCTCGACTGAGCCGGCTCCCGCCGTCGCCCCCCGTCGTCGTCCCGTTGCCGTCGCACCGCCCGGCGTGCTACGCGTCGCCGACGACGATCTCGAAGCGCGCGCCGCCGGCCGCGCTCTTCCGGGCGTCGATCGACCAGCCGTGGCCGTCGATGATCCGCTCGACGATCGCCAGCCCGAAGCCGCTCCCGCTCTTCGCGGTCGTATAGCCCTTCTCGAAGATCTGTTCGCGTTCGATCGCGGGGATCCCGGGACCGTCGTCCTCGACGTAGACGCCGCGGTCGTCCGCGAGGACACCGGCGGTGATGGTCACGTCGCTCGGGCCGTGCTCGGCGGCGTTCCGGATCAGGTTCTCGAAGGCCTCCATCACCCGCGCGGCGTCGCATTCGAGCCCGATGCTTCCCGTGACGTCGAGCGAACTCCCCGGCGCGTGGACGTTCTCGTAGCTCCCGGTGACGAGCTCCGCGAACTCGACGCGGGACCGCTCGCCGACCAGTTCGCCCGCGCGGGCGCGTTCGAGTAGGTCCTCGATCAGCACGTCCATGCGATCGAGCGCGGAGAGCACCGTTCCCAAGCGCTCGTGATCGTACTCGTTCGCCACGAGACGGACGTTCCCGTCCGCAACGTTCAGCGGATTCCGGAGGTCGTGCGCGACGGTGCCCGCGAACTCCTCCAGTTGGTCGACCTTCTCGACCAGCTCGCGCTGGTACACCTTCCGGTCGGTGACGTCGCGCGAGAGGCCGACGATCGACGTGACGGCTCCGGTGTCGTCCCTGATCGGACGACAGCGGGACTCGACCCAGAGCTGGACGGCCTCGGACTTGTCGACGCGGTACTCGACGACCTGCGGTTCGCCCGCGGACGCGTGCTCCATCGCCACCGTCACGCGCTCGATGTCTCCCTCGTGGACCCGATCCAGGAACGACGTCGGATCGTCGCGGAGGGTGTCGGTCGACTGGCCGAACAGCGCCTCGTGTCTGTCGTTGATGAACTGCAACTCGCTCCAATCCGCCGAGAACACCCACAGCGCCTGCTCGGTGACGGAGACGATCTCGCGGAGTCGTCGATCCGTCCGCTCGGCCCGGCGCTGCGCGCGGCGGTGATCAACGTAGGTGACGATCTTCCGCGCGAGCAGCGGCGCCTGGTTCCCCACGGCCTCTTGGATGACGTAGTCGGTGACGCCGGCCTCGATGCTCTCGCTGGCGACCGTCTCGTCGCCCGTCTCCGTGAAGAGCAGGAAGGGGAGGTCCGGGTACTCCTCGCGGACGTCGCGCAGGAACGCGACGCCGTTGGACGCCTCGAGGTGGTAATCCGAGAGGACGCAGTCGATCTGCGTGCCGTCGAGGATCGCCCGCCCCCCGGCCACCGTCTCGGTGGTGACGATGTCCAGTCGCGGCTCCTCCATGCGCAACTGGGTACTGAGCAGTTCTAGAAGCTGCGGATCGTCGTTCACGTACAGGACGGTGATCCGATCCTCGTCCGCCATGGTCGTCCTTTGGGGGAAAGCGAGGATAACCGTTCCCATGCGGCGTGACGCGAGCGCCGACGCCGCGCGGGATGACGCTCGGACGGGTCGAGCGCGCCAGTCTCCCCTACCCGTCGACGTCCACCACCTCGGCGTCGGGCGCGTTCCCTTTCACGCTCTCGATCCCTTGGGTCGCCTTCTGCCGGGAGGCGTATCCCTCGCCGGAGTCCGCGATGACGTTCCCGTTGTCGTGCACGAGTCGCCAGCGCCACTGTCCCGCCGCGTCCGTGTACACCTCGAAGGTCGCGTTGCTCATCGGTCCCACGTACCAACCCAGTCGGTAAAACGGTTCGGGGCCGGGTCGCCGCGCGCCGCGGCGACGCGCGGCCCGCACCCCGGTCGTTCGAACGCGCCGGATGACCGAAGTAATTATGTGTTTTTAGGACAGCCTAAAAATTATGTGTGGCACTGTCGCGGGGAGCGGGTCGACACGACGCGGCCGCGCCCCGACCGGCGAGGTGTTCCTCGCGAGGGAGCAACCCGACGACTGCGCGGGTGGCGGGTGAGCGCGTGCCGATGGACGAGACACACATCGAGCGCGCGCTGGCGCGAGTCCGGGGCGAACGCGAGCGCGTCGACGCCGAACGGACCGCCCTCGATCGCTTCCGGAAGGACGTCGAGTCGATCGAGCCGGCCGCCGCGACGCGGGCCGCGGCGGACGGCTCTGCGAACGCTGGGACCGCTGTCGCGGCTGGAACGCCGAACGAACCGGCGTCGTCCCCGGAGTGCCGTCGCGTCCGCGAGGCGTTCGTAGACACCGCCCACGACGCCGTTACGGCGCCGGACGAGGACCGTTCTGTCTCGGAGACGATGCGGGAGGAATTGGGCTGGGAGGTCGCGCGCGCCGTCTCGCCGGGGACGACGACGGCGTTCACGACCGGGATCAAGCGGGCGGTGCTGTCCGCCGTCGACGAGCGCCGCCGGGAGCTACGGACGCTCGCGGGCGCGCTCGACGTCGAAGCGCGGTCGCTCGACGAGAGCCGCGAGGCGATCGAGGGGGTCGCGGAGGCGCTCGTCCGGGCGGACGGGACGTCGCCGGCCTCGCTCGGCTTCGACGGCCTGCGTGAGCGCCACGACGCGCTCGCGGGCCACCGCGAGACGTGCGATCGGGTCGGCGAGGAGCGACAGGCGGTGCTCGCCCGCTCGACGAACCGGGGGCTCGTCGGCGTCGAACAGCGGGCCCTCGCCGCGACCCTCTACGAGCCGCTGTCCGTCGACTACCCCGCGTTGGCGACGGTCGCGCGACTCGACGCCGTGCTCGACGAGCGACAGCGAACCGTCCGCGACCACCTCCTCCGACGGGGATGATGGGGCGACGCCGCCGGAACGGGCGACTCTGGGCCGCGCTCTTCTGTCGGCTGTTCGGCGACGGTGAGCGCGACGGCGACGACGACGGGACGCCGGCAGCGACCGCGGGTGATGCCGAGTGAGTGCGATCGGCGCCGACGCGGCGCGTCGAGACCGAGCGATTCGATCGGGTGCGTGCACGTGACGGTCTCGACGCGCTATCTGCTGGCGGTGTACGAACTCGCGGAGACGACCGACGAGCGCGTCTCGACGACCGCGATCGCCGACGCCGTCGATCGCTCCCGACCGACGACGACGGAGGCGATCCAGCGCCTCGACGACCACGGCCTGGTCGATTACGAGGCGTATCAGGGCGTTCGGCTCACCGACGACGGCCGCGAGCGGGCGGCGTCGCTCCACGAGGAGTACGAGGTCCTCAACCGGTTCTTCGACGACGTCTTGGGCGTCGAGGGGGCGGCCGAGGAGGCGGCCGACCTCGTCGGGATCGTCAGTCCCACCGTCCTCGGACGCCTCGACGAGACCGTGATCGCACCCGTCGCGGACCGCACCGACGCCGAGGAGACGATGCAGTCGTCTGAGTGACCGACGGGACATCGTTCACGGCCGAGACCGCCGGCCCGGACACCCGTCAGACGCCGCGCCACGTCAGCCGCGTGTCGAGGACGTAGCGGTAGAGGCCGCTCACGAGGATGGCGACGACGTTCGCCCACAGGTAGGGAACGCCGTAGAGTTCGACGAGCGCGGCGAGAACGCCCAGTTGGATCGGGATCGCCGTCCCGCGAATGACGTTCGTCGTGAGGAGTCCACGGACGTACTCGCGCGGCGTGGTGTGGCGGTGGTCGCGGAACGTCCAGGCGTTGTTGAGGATGTACGTGAGGATGATCGTGCACTCGATGGCGACGGTCGCGCCGGCGAGGTAGTGCCAGGCGAGGACGTCGACGAGCAGCCACAGCAACGCCAACTGGACGCCGGCGGTGGCCGTGCCGACGGCGGCGAACCGGCGGAGGCGGACGGCGCGTGGCCCCTTCGTAAGCGCGCGGAGGAGCGCGCGCATCTATCGGTAGCCGAGTGCTTCGAGGTGCGCTTCGAGGTCCGCGTCGGCGTCGTCATCGCCGCCGTCGTTTGCCGTGTCGGTCGCCTCTTGGAGCGATGCGGCGTGGTCGTCGACGGCGGGGGCGAGTCGCTCGATCGCGTCGGCGGCCTCCGGGGTCGGGTCGCCGTGCAGGTCGTCCTGCTGATCGGGGTCCGTGGGCCGGTGGTAGAGCTCCGCGGTCTCGGCGTCGACGTTTCGGACGTACGTCCAGTCCCGATCGCGCGCGCTCACGAGCAGGTCGCCGTCGTCGAGCGAGCGCGGGATCGGTTGGCTCGTGACCTCCTCACCCCGGACGGCGACGGAGACAACCGGATCCGCGCGGGGCGACTCGCCGTCGGCGACCGCCGGGACGAGGGAGTCGCCGGTCCACGCGGGATCGGGGTCGGCGTCGAGGAGGTCCGCGACGGTCGGCGGGATCGCGTCGAGACCGACGTGCTCGGCGACGCGCCCGCCGTCGACGCCGGGGACGTCGACGACGAGCGGGACGTGGACGAGCTCGTCGTAGAGCTTCGGATAGTGGGCGAGGTGGCCGTGCTCTTGGAACTCCTCGCCGTGATCCCCGGCGACGACGACGGCGGTGTCGTCGTAGTGACCGGTCGCCGCGAGCGTCTCGCGCAGGCGGCCGATGCTGGCGTCGACCTGCCGGACCGCGGCCTGATAGAGCGTGCGGAGTTCCGCGAGGGTGCGCTCGTCGACGTCGAGGCCGAGGCCGGTGCGGACGTGCGCGTGGAGCATCCGGTGCGTCCCGACGCGGTCGCCGGACACTTCGCGGATGTAGCGCGGGGCGGGGACGTAGGGCGTGTGGGTGTCCATGTAATGGACCCAGCAGAAGAAGGGGTCGTCGGCGTCCGCGATGAACGACGTCGCGGCGTCCTCGACGGCGAAGAGCCGCGAGGCGTCGAGAAAGGGCCGGTCGTCGGCGTCGCCGGCGGTCCACGCCCGGAGGCGGCGGAGGGGCGACGTGGCGAGTTGGATCCACGCCTCGACGGTCGGGTGCGTCGCGAGATAGCGGTTGTATCGCCCGCTCCCGACGCCGGTGACGAACGCGTCGAACTCGTCGAAGCCGCCGTCGTATCCCCAGTGTTCGGTGAGGAATCCGTTCGCGGCGTTGAATCCGCCCGTGGCGACCCCCTCGTCGGCGAGCGTCGCAGCGAGCGTCGGCGACCCCGTGACGCCGATCGACCCGGTGTCGGCGAAGACGGGCCGCGAGGCGAGAAGCGACGGGAAGGAGAACGGCGTCCAGTTGCCGGTGGCGAACGCGCGCTCGAAGACGGTTCCGTGAGCGGCGAGATCGTCGAGAACCGGCGTATGCCGTCGGTCGTCGTACGGGCCGATCGCGTCGGCGCGCAGCGAGTCGACGGTGACGAGGAGGACGTTCGAGATGGACATGATCGACGGTCGGACGGCGCCGGCATCGAGGCCCACCGCCCCGATCCCCGCTCGCGTGATACGTTCGGCTACTCGACAAGCGAGTTTATACCGTCCGGTTTTCCCCGAGCGGGCGCGGGAGGCGTGCGCGCGACGGCGCTCGCGGGACGCGGCGCACGGCTACGAACGGGACGGCGGTGCGGGCGGCCTCAGAGGCCCGCGACGTCCTCGATGGCGTCCGTCAGCGCCCGGATGCTCTCGACGTCGTGCTCGCCCATGTGGCCGATCCGGAATGTCTTCTCGCCGAGCGCGGAGCCGTAGCCGTTCGAGAAGACGTAGTCGTACTCCTCCGACACCGCCTCGATGGTCGCAGCGACGTCGATGTCCGCCGTGTTCTCGATGCAGGAGACAGTCTGGGACTCGTAGCCGTCCTCGGGGAAGACGTCGAAGTGCTCCATCGCCCACTCGCGGGTGTACTCGCCCATCTCGCGGTGGCGCTCGCTGCGGGCCTCGTGGCCCTCGTCGAGCATGTGTTTCATCTGCTTGCGGTAGGCGAGCATCACGGGAATGGCGGGCGTCGAGTGCGTCTGCCCCTTCCGGTCGTAGTAGTCGAGCGAGCGCTGGAAGCCCCCGTACCACGACGCCTCGTCCTTCTCCAGCTCGCGCTCGTAGGCCGCGTCGCTGACGACGCAGACCGCGAGGCCGGGCGGCATGGCGAAGGCCTTCTGCGTCGAGGCGAAGATGACGTCGATGCCGTGCTCGTCGATGTCGACGTAGTCGCCGCCCAGCGCCGAGACGGCGTCGACGACGAAGTAGGTCTCCGGGTACTCCTTGAGGACATCGCCGATCTCCTCGATGGGGTTGCGAACGCCCGTCGAGGACTCGTTCATCACGCAGGTGACGACGTCGTAGTGTTTGTCCGTCGAGTCGAGGTGCGCGCGGATGTCCTCGGGCTTGATCGCCTCGCCCCACTCGTACTCCAGTCGATCGACGTTCTTCCCGAGTCGCTCGGCGACGTTCGCGTGGCGCTCGCTGAACGAGCCGCAGGTCGGCACGAGGATGTTCTCGTCGACGAGGTTGAGCGTCGAGGCCTCCCAGAACTCCGTGCCGGAGGCCGTGAGGACGATGACCTCGTTGTCCGTGCCGAGGAACTCCTTCGTGTCCTCGACGACGGTCGTGTAGAGATCGGTCATGCGGTCCATCCGGTGGCCGAACATCGGCTGGGCCATCTCGTCGATGACGTCCTCGCGGACTTCGGTCGGGCCGGGGATGTACAGCGTCTTGTCGGGATAATCGCCCGTGTATTCGCGTTTCTCGGTCACGAGATCCACCTAGTGACCGGAACTCCGGCGGCCCGGAGTATGGTAGTTGTGATTGGGGCGGACAGTGGCGACGCGGACAGTGGACACGCTCAATAGCCGGCAGGCCGACGTGTCCGTATGGCCCTCGCGGACGTCCTCCTCGCCCCGATGGGGTTGCTGGCGCTACTGGCCCTCCTGCCGGTCGTCGTCCTCTACCTCATCAAGCCCGATCCCGCCGAGCGGGATCTCCCGACGCTGCGCTTTCTCGTCGCGGGCGAGCGCGACGCGGAGACGCGAGCGCGTTTCGAGCGTCTCCGTCGCAACCTCCTCCTGTGTCTCCAACTGCTCGCGCTCGTCGCGATCGCGGTGGCGCTCGCCGCGCCGTACGTCACCGTTCCCGCGGACGCGACCGTCGAGCAGACCGTGCTCGTCGTCGACGCGAGCGCGAGCATGGCGACCCAGACAGACGGGTCGACGCGCTTCGCCCGCGCGGTCGCGGCCGCCCGCGCCGACGTCACGGAAACGACGTCGCTCGTCGTCGCCGGCGGCGGGAGTCGCGTCGAGCTCCGCCGCGGCGGATCGACGGCCGCACGCCGGAGCCTCGGAGACCTCCGGGTCACGGACGCCCCGTGCGATCTCCGGAGCGCGATCTCACAGGCGGCGGCGATCGCGGACGCCGACGCCCGAGTGGTCGTCTACAGCGACTTCGCGGGCGACTCGGAGTGGGCGGACGCGGTCGAGTCGGCGCGTGCGCGCGGGCTCGCGGTCGACCTCCGGCAGTTCGGCGGCGGCGGGGAGGCGAACGTCGGTATCGTCGAGCGGGCCTTCTCGGGGCAGAACGTCACGGTGTCCGTGAAGAACTACGCGGACGCGACCGTCCAGCGGACGCTGACGCTCGGCGAGCAGCGCCGGACATTGACGCTCGCGCCCGGCGACGTGCGGAGCGCGACGTTCGCCGTACCGGGCGGCGGCGGGACGCTCGCGTTGACGCCGGGCGACTCCTTTCCGACCGACGACGCCGTGCCGATCGGCGCGCCCGCCGATCCGACGATCGACGTCCTCCTGTTGACGAACGACGAGGACGAGTACCTGACGACGGCGCTCTCGGTCAACGATCAGGTGGCGCTGACGGTCGATCGGCCGCCGACGGCGATCGAGGGCACCTACGACGTCGTGATCTACGGCGGTCTCCAGCCCTCGCGTCTGCTCGAAGGCAACGTTCAGGCGGGGCGGGAGACGCTCGCGCGCGGCGGCGGCGTCGTCGTCCGCGCGCAGTCGTCGAACATGCCGGTCGAGAAGTACGGCGACCTGCTCCTCCTCGCCCCGAACGGGACGTCGCGGAACCCGACGCTCGCGCCGACCGCCGAGAGCGAACTGACTCGCGGGCTCTCCTTCCCGCCGCCCGAGCGCTATCTGACTGGGGGCCTCCGAGAGGGGCGGGCGCTCGTGGCGACGAGCGACGGCACGCCGCTCGTGGCGACCGCCGAGCGCGGCCCGGGCCGCATCCTCTACGACGGCTACCTGTCCGACGCCTCGGCGTTCAAGTACGACTACGAGTACCCCGTGTTCTGGAAGCGCGCGATCGCGCACCTCGCGGGCCGCGAGAGCCTCGCCGCGTCGAACCGCGAGACGGGGACGCGACTCGCCTTCGAGACGCCGACCGCGGTCGAGACGCCGACGGGGACGGTGAACGCGACGAGCGTGCGTCTCGACCGCGCGGGCTACTACGTCGTCGGCGACCGGCGCTACAGCGCGGCGCTGACGAGCGAGTCGGAGTCCGCCGTGGCGACGACGCCGCTCGACGCGCGGAGCGGTGACGACGCCGCGCCGCCGACGCGCACCGATCGGAGCCCCGTCCCGCGACCGCTCACGGGGTACGTCGCGCTCGCCGCGCTCCTCGTCTGTCTCGGTGAGCTCGTCTACCTCCGGCGGGAGGGCGATCTGTGACCGTCACGGTCGCCGGCGTCACCGCCGGGCTGACGACGCCGCTCGCGCTCCTCGCCGCGCCGGTCGCGCTCGTCGCGCTCTGGGGCATCGTCGCCTACCGGGCGGACGGCACGGCGTCGCGGCGGAGTCGTCTCACGCTATTGACCTCCCGGGCCGTGATCGTCGTCCTCCTCGTCGGCGCGGCGGCCGGGCCGTACACCGTGGCGAGCGCGGAGACCCCGGGCGACCCGCACGTGACGCTGCTGACCGACCGCTCCGACAGTATGAACGTCACGGAACCCGTAGACGGGCTCACGGATGCGATCGAACGGGAGGGCGTGCCGGTGACGACCGCGACGGTCGGCGAGGGCACCCGCTCGCGGATCGGCGACGGGGTCGCCGCGAACCTCCAGTCGAACGGCAGCGTCGTGGTCGTCTCCGACGGGCAGGTGACGGGCGGGCGGAGCCTCGCCGCCACCGCCGAGCTCGCCCGATCGCTGAACGCGACGATCAGCGCCGTCGACGTCACGCCGACGCGCACGGAGCGCCACGTCCGAGTGAGCGGTCCGGCGAAGACGAGCGTCGGCGTGGAGAACAGCTTCCTCGCCAGCGTCGACGGCGTCGAGACCGACGGCGACGTCGCGCTCCGCGTCACGGTCGACGGGACGGAGGTCGTCTCGCGGACGCTCGATGGCACCGGAACCGTCTCGTTCTCGCATACCTTCGAGACGACGGGCTCGCACCGCGTCACGGCGACGATCGATGGAGAGGACGTCTACGACGTCAACGACGCCTCTCGGCGCTCGGTGTCCGTCGTCGAGCGCCCCCGCGTGCTCTACGTCTCGCGGGGCGACTACCCGCTCCGGGACTACCTCGGGACGCTCTACGACGTCCAGACGGCCTCGTCGGTACCGTCGAACCTCGATCCCTACTACGCCGTCGTGGTACAGAACCTCGCGGCGGACGACCTGGGGAACACGGAGGCGCTCCAGCGCTTCGTCATCGACGGCGGCGGCCTCGTCGTCGCCGGCGGCGACCGCGCGTTCGAACACGGCGACTACGCGCAAAGCGCGTTCGGATCGATGCTCCCCGTGACGGCCGGGGCGGCCGGCGGGTCGAGCGCGAACGTCGTGCTCGCCGTCGACGTCTCAGGGAGCGCGCAGGGCGGTCTCGGCACCCAGAAGGCCATCGCGCTCGACGCCCTCTCGCAGCTCGGCGACTCGAATAGCGTCGGCGTCGTCGCGTTCAACAGTCAGGCGTACCGGATCGCGGACCTCCGGCCGCTCGGGGAGAGCCGCGCGGAGACGGCGACGCTGATCCGCCGGCTCACCGCGGGCGGCGCGACGGACATCGCCGCGGGACTGCGCGGCGCGGACGAACTGCTCGGCGAGGAGCGCGGCACCGTCATCCTCGTGAGCGACGGCTTCGCCGACCGGGAAGCGGCGGTACGCGCGGCGTCGGCGCTCGGCGACGCGGGCACGCGCGTCATCAGCGTCGGCGTCGGGGAGTCGACGGACGAGGGCACGCTCCGCGGGATCGCGGACGCCTCCGGCGGGACGTACTACCGGGCCGACGAGACGAACCGGCTCAGCCTCCAGTTCGGCGACGCCGCCCGCCGGTACCGCGGCTCGGGACTGACGGTCGTCGATCCGAACTCGTTCGTCACCGCGGGCGTCACGCTCCGCTCGAACCCCGGGCGGGCGAACGCCGTCTCGGTCAAGCCCGGCGCGGACTACCTCGTCGCCACGGCCGACGGGACGCCCGCCGTCGCGGCGTGGCGATACGGCCTCGGGCGCGTGCTCACGATCACGGCCCACGACGCCGACAGTAGCCTCGACGGCCTGCTCTCCCGGCCGGACTCGCTGCTCGTGACGAAATCGATCAACTACGCCATCGGCGATCCCGAGCGCAAGCGCGGCGGCGTCACGGACGTCGCGGACACGCGCGTCGGCGAGCCGACGACCGTCACCTACCGCGGGGCCGAGCGCCCGCGCGCCGACGGTCTCGACTTCCGCGCGGTCGGCGACGGCGTCTACCGCGCGACGGTGACGCCGAGCGAACCGGGGTACGAGAGCGTGCTCGGCGCGACGTACGCCACGAACTACCCCGCAGAGTACGGCGCGTTCGGGCCCGCACCCGCGCTCTCCGCGGCCGTCGACGCGACCGGCGGGCGGACCTTCGAGCCGGACGAGGCCGCCGCGATCGCGTCGTTCGCCCGCGAGCAGTCCACGCAGGTCCGCTCCGTCCGGACGGAGTGGGGGTGGCTCTGCCTCCTCGGCGCGCTCCTCGTCCTCACGGGCGAGATCGTCGTCCGCCGGCTGCTCGTCTACCGGGGTGCCGCGACGAACCGGGGTGGGCTGCCGTGACGGCGATCGGGAGCACGCTCAACGTCGCGCTCGTCGGGCTGCTCTGTCTCTCGATCGCCGGGACGGGCGGGGCGACGCTGTTCTTCCAGCACTCCGCGGCCGACCTCGCGGCGCAGAACGACCGCCTCGAAACGCAGAACGAGCAGCTCCGTGAGAACCTCAGCGAGACGCGCGCGGCGCTCGGCGAGACGCGCGAGCGCCTCCGATCGCTCAACGAGAGCGTCGAACGCGCCCGCGGCGATGTCGAGCAGGTCTCGGGCGAGCTCGAGGACACGGAGTCGCAGCTCTCGAACGTGCGCGATCAGCTCTCCGAGACGCGCGCCGACCTCCAGCAGGCGAACGCGCGCGTGAACACCCTCCGGAACGAAGTCGACGACCTGGAGGAGACGAACGAGGAGCTCGCGGACGAGAACGACGACCTCCGCGCGGAGAACCGGAACCTCCGGGCCGAGAACGAGGACCTCCGCGAGCGCGTCGAGGAGCTGAACGACCGCATCGACGCGCTGAACGACCAGATCGAGCGGCTCAACGACCGCATCGACGAACTGGAGAGCCAGCGGACGGCGCGGCTCCGCGCCCCCGCGGGGGCGACGTGACGATGGCCGCCGACGGACGCGACGAACCCAAGGCGGCGCGTGCTCCCGACACCGACACCGACACCGACACCGACACCGACGCGGACGGTGCCGATCGAGATCGCGCGGCGGCGAGCGACCGGCCGCGCGACGAGCGCGGTGAAGCGCGCGAGCGAATGGCCGCGGCCCTGCGCGCCGTCCGGCGCGAGGGCCGGAAGGTCGCGGCGATCTACGCGACGGTCGACGCCGTCCTCCTCGGACTCCTCGCGGACCTCGCGTGCGCGACGATCGCCGCCGTTCCGGCGCGCGTCGCGCTCCCGGCGGCCGCCCCGATCGCCGCGCTTCCCGTGCCGACACTCGCCGCGGCGGTCGTCGGCGCGCTCGTCTTCGCCACCGAGTACGGCTACCGGACGCGTCGGCCGCTCGTCGAGCAGTTCGAGGCCGCGAACCCCGGGGTACGCGAGGCGCTGCGGACCGCGCGCGACGCCGTTGACGCCGGCAGCGACACGCGGATGGCCGCACGCCTCTACGAGCGCGTGCTCGACGACCTCCGCGAGACGTCGAGCGTCGCGCTCCTCGACGCCCGCCGCGTCGCCGTCACGGTCGTCGCCGTCGTCGTCGTGAGCCTGCTCTGCGTTCACGCCGCGATCGCCGGCATCGCCTTCGACGTCGGCGGCGGCCCGGGTCCCGCGACCGCGGGTTCCGGCGGCGGTGGCGGAGGCGGTGGCGGCGGCACGAGCGACGAGTACGGCGGCCTGCAGAACGGCTCGGGCGTGCTCGGCGACCCGACGGACGCCCGAGCGGGCGACGACGCGCTCAACGCCTCCGTGGACGCGAGCGGCGGCGGCCCGGGCGGCGACGATCCCGAGTCGTACGACGCGGGCGGCTACACCGGTGGCTCCGACGCCGCGATCGAGAGCCAGCAGGCCGGCTACGACGACCCGACGGGGATCGAGGACGCCGAGCTGATCCGCGAGTACACCCTCCGAATCCGATCCAACCAGAGCCAATGACCGAGGACGACCCCGACATCGAGACCGACATCGACGAGCTCCAAGACCGAATCGACGCGGTCCGCGCGGAGATCGGGAAGCAGATCGTGGGCCAACGGGAGGTGATCGACCAACTGCTCGTCTGCGTGCTCGCGGACGGCAACGCCCTCCTGGAGAGCAACCCCGGGCTCGGCAAGACGTCGCTGGTCCGGGCGCTCGCGGCGGCGAGCGACCTCTCCTTCTCGCGCGTCCAGAACACTCCGGACCTGATGCCCTCCGACATCACGGGGACGGAGATCATCCGCGAGAGCGGGACGGGCCGCGAGTTCGTCTTCGAGGAGGGGCCGATCTTCGCCAACGTCGTCCTCGCCGACGAGATCAACCGCGCGACGCCGAAGACGCAGGCGGCGATGCTCGAAGCGATGCAGGAAAAGCAGGTGACGGCCGCGGGCGAGACGTACGCCCTCCCGGAGCCGTTCTTCGTGCTCGCCACGCAGAACCCGATCGATCAGGAGGGGACGTATCCGCTCCCGGAAGCGCAGACCGATCGCTTCCTGCTGAAGATCGTCGTCGACTATCCGGAGAGCGAAGCGGAGCGCGAGATCGTCCGACGCTACACGGGCGACGTCCGTCCCGACCCCGTCGAGCGCGTACTGACGGACGAGCAGATCCGGGCGATCCAGTCGCTCGTCCGCGGCGTGCCGATCGCGGACGACCTCCGCGATCGCGCGATCGACCTCGTTCGCGCGACCCGCGAGGCCGACGAGATCGAGTACGGCGCGAGCCCGCGGGCGAGCATGGGGCTCGTTCGGACCGCGAAGGCCCGCGCCTTCCTCGCCGGGCGCGCGCACGTGAGCTGGGACGACGTCGAGGCGATGGCCCGACCCGTGCTCCGCCACCGCATCCGGCTGGACTTCCGCGCGGAACGCGAGGGCGTGACGCCCGACGACGCCGTCGGTCGCCTACTGGACGAGCGCGAATGATCGACCCCGCCTTCCTCGACGAACTCGCGCGCTTCCGGGCGTCGCTTCGACGCGAGACGTCGGCGCGCCGGCAGGGCGAACAGCGCTCGCCGTACGCTGGCGAGGGGCTGACGTTCGCCGACTACCGTCGCTACGCGCCCGGCGACGACACCCGCCTCATCGACTGGCGGCTGTTCGCGCGCACCGAGGAGCTGTTCGTGAAGGTCTTCGAGGCCGAGCGCAACCTCACCGTCCACGTCCTCCTCGACGCGAGCGCGTCGATGGACTACGGCGACGGCGACGCGCGCAAGTTCGACTTCGGCGCGAAACTCGGCCTCGGCTTCGCCTATCTCGCCGCCGAGGAGCACAACGACTTCCGGTTCTCCCTCTTCCGCGAGCGCCCCGAGCGAATCGACGCGGGTCGCTCGACGCGGAGCGAACTCCTCGCGCTCGTCGATCGGCTGAACGACACCGCGCCAGCCGGCGAGACGGCGTTCGTCGACGCCCTCGACGACTACGCGGCGACGATCGGCTCGAAGTCCCTCGTGATCGTCGTCAGCGACCTCCTCGTCGACCCGGACGCCGTCGCGTCGGGCGTCGCCGCGCTCTCGCGCAACGACGTCGTCCTCCCGCAGGTGCTCTCGCCGGCCGAGCTCGACCCGGAGCCGACCGGCGACACGATCTTCCGCGACCTCGAAACGGGGGCGACGGAGCGGGCGTACTTCGGCGGGCGACGCACCACACAGTACCGCGAGCGCCTCGACGGGCACGTCGCCGCCGTCGCTCAGCGCGCCCGTGATCTGCGGGCCGACCACGCCCTGATCGACACCGGGCAGGACTTCTTCGACGCCTTCGCCGCGCTCCGAGCCGAGCCGGACGCGGCGGCGCGACGCTGAGACGGGACGGCGACGCGTGGCTCGCGCGGGCGCGAACCCACCCCTCGTGAGCGCTATTGAGACCGCTATACACCTCCTAGCAAGGTACTCGGGTGCCACCGTCGTCGCTGGGCGTATGGCGACGCTCGCAGACAGACGCGGGACGCGGGGCGGCCGAGAGCCGACCGGAGACGGGTTCGAGAGCGCGCGGCGGGCGATCGAGCGCGAACGCGAGGTCCTCGACGCCGAGCGCGACGCCTTCGGCGCGTTCGCCCGGCGCGTCGACGCGCTCGGGACGACCGACACCGCCGGCGACCCCTACGGCGGACTGCTCGCCGGCCGCGGCGACGGGCGGGCGAGCTCGGGGGTCCGCGAGGCGTACGCGGAGACGGTGATGGCCGTCCCGCACTACGACGCGGAGTACGGCGAGTCGTACCGCGAGCACCTCGCGGCGGAGTTCGGCCCCGCGCTCGCCGCCGCGCTCCGCGACGAGCCGGGACTCCCCGCCTTCCTCCAACAGCAGGTCGTCGCCGCGGCTCGCGACGCCGAGGAGAGCCGTGCGGCCGTCGTGGTGGCGCTCGATCGCGAGCGCGACGCCCTCGACTCCGCGGCGGCCGCCCTCGCCGATGTCGAGACGGAGCGCGCCGTCGTCGACTCCCGGCCCTTCGCCTCCTGCGAGCGGGCAGCGCTCGTCCGCCTGCGCGACGACCTCGACGACCTCGCGGCGCGCTGCGAGTCGCTCGCGGAACGCCGACAGGCGGGTGACCTCCGTCCGGAGCGACAGGTCCCCGCGTCGTTCGACGCACCGGGCTTCGAGGAGTACGTCTACGGCGAGACGGGGACGACGTACCCCGTCCTCTCGGCGATCGCGCGGGAGAGCGAGCGCGTCGAGCGAACGCGCGCGGCGGTCGATCGGGCGCTCGACTCGCGCTGACGGGCGAGCGACGAGTGACCGAGAGCCGGCGAGCGACCGCCGTCGCCCGCGCCCACACCGCCCGGCGGCCACCCACCACTATGCGTCCCGGCCGTGAACGAACCCGCATGACCGCCGCGGATCTCCGCGACCTGCTCGCCGAGGCGACGGACCTCACGATCGTCTGTCACAACAACCCGGACCCGGACTGCCTCGCGAGCGCGCTGGCGCTCGGGCGCATCGCCGCCGCGGCGGGGGTCGACGAGCGGCGCATCCTCTACAGCGGCGATATCTCCCACCAGCAGAACCGGGCGTTCGTCAACCTCCTCGACGTCGACCTCGCGTCGCTCGATCCGGCGACCGTCCTCGACCGCGAGACCGGATCGCTCCTCGCGTTCGTCGATCACGGCGTCCCGGGACGGAACAACCGCGTCCCGGAGGGCACGCCGGTCGACATCGTGATCGATCACCACCCCCACGAGGCGCTCGACGCGCGCTTCGTCGACCACCGCGAGGACGTCGGCGCGACGGCGACGATCCTCACCGAGTACGTCCGCGAGCTCGACGTCGAACTCGACGCGACGCTCGCCACCGCGCTCCTGTTCGCCATCCGCCGCGAGACGCTCGGTTTCCTCCGCGGCGTGACGCGCGCCGAGTACGAGGGCGCGGCGTTCCTCCACGAGCCGGCGGACGCCGATCTCCTGCGCCGTCTCGCCTCTCCCGCGGTCACCGGCGCGACCGCCGACGCCATCGCCACCGCGATCGAGAACCGCTCGATTCGCGGGTCGACCCTCCTCTCGAACGTCGGCCGGACGAGCGAGCGCGACGCCCTCCCGCAGGCCGCCGACTACCTCGCCACGCTCGAAGGCGTCGAGACCGCGGTCGTCTTCGGGATCGTGGACGAGCGCGTCCAGCTCAGCGCCCGCTCGACGGACTCCCGAGTGCACGTCGGGGACGCGCTCGCCGACGCCTTCGACGACGTCGGGAACGCCGGCGGCCACCGCGAGATGGCGGGCGGCGAGATCCCGCTCGGCATCTTCGCGGACCCCGCCGCCGACGGCGAGACCCTCTGCGATCTCGTCGAGACGGTCGTCGTCGCACGCCTCGCCGACGCATTCGGGCTGAGCGACGTCGAAGGCGAGGCGGAAACGGAGGAGTAGGGGCTCGGCCGGCGCGGCGCGAGGAGACGGCCGGGCGCGCTCGCTCCGCGGTGTTCGCGCGCCGTGCGGGACGACGCTACGAGTCGGACAGGTGTCCGGGCACCCACTCGCCGTCGAACTCCTCGTGGAGGAACGGCTTCGGGTTCTCGCCGGCGTAGGAGGCGACGAGCTGGCCGTCGCCTTCGAGGTAGTACTTGTAGGTGGTGAGCCCGTCGAGACCGACGGGACCGCGGGCGTGTATCTTGCCCGTGCTGATGCCGACCTCCGCGCCGAGGCCGTAGCGGTAGCCGTCGGCGAAGCGCGTCGAGGCGTTGTGGAAGACGCTCGCGGCGTCGACCCGGCGCATGAAGTCGCCGGCGCGATCGGCGTCGTCGGTCAGGATCGACTCGGTGTGCTTCGAGCCGTTGGCGTTGACGTGCGCGACCGCGTCGTCGAGCGAGTCGACAACCTTCACGGCGAGGACGAGGTCACCGTACTCCTGCGTCCAGTCGGCCTCGCGGGCGGGTGCGACGTCGACGTCAGTGTCGGCGTCGGCGGCGATCTCGCGGGTTCGGTCGTCGCCGCGGAGCTCGACGCCGGCGTCGTCGTAGCGCGCGAGCACGTCCGGGAGGAACTCGTCGGCGACCGACGCGTGGACGAGCAGCGTCTCGACGGCGTTGCAGACCGCGGGGTACTGGACCTTCGCGTCCAGGGCGACGTCCGCGGCCGTGTCGAGGTCGGCGTCGCGGTCGACGTAGACGTGACAGACGCCCTCCGTGTGCCCGAGGACGGGGATCTTCGTGTTGTCCTGGACGTATTGGACGAAGGCCGAGCTCCCGCGGGGCATCACGAGGTCGACGGACTCGTCCATCCCGAGGAGGGTGTCGACGTCCTCACGGGCCTCGATGAGCTGCGCCCAGCCGTCGGGCATCTCGTCGGTGGCGTCGCGGATGAGCTCGTAGAGGACGCGATTCGAGTGCGTCGCCTCGCTGCCGCCCTTGAGGATGACCGCGTTCCCGGACTTCAGGGCGAGCGCGGCGATCTGGACGAGCGCGTCCGGCCGGGACTCGAAGACGGTGGCGACGACGCCGATCGGGACGCCGACCTTGTAGAGTTCGAGCGCCTCGTCGAGCCGTCTGGCCTCCAGAGTCTCACCGAGCGGGTCGCGTTGGTCGGCGACGCTGCGCACCATCTCGGCGATGCTCTCGACCTTCGCGGCGTCGAGCGTCAGCCGATCGACGAACGACTGGGTGTAGTCCCCCGCCGCGAGTTTCTCCTCCGCCGCGGCGACGTCCGTCTCGTTCGCGTCGAGGATCTCGTCCGCGGCGTCCTCGATGGCGTCCGCGACGGCGCGGAGCGCGGCGCTCCGGTCGTCGTCGGAGACGTTCGCGAGGTCGAGCGCGGCCGCCTCGGCGGCCTCGACCTTCGTCTCGGTGGATGGCTCACTCTCACGCATCGTCGTCACCGTCGATCGGGAGGAATATCGTTCCCACGGGTTCGCCGCGGGCGACGCGTTCGAGGACGTCGGGGGCGTCCGAGGCCGCGATGATCGCGGGCGAGCCGTGTTCGGCGACCTGTCTCGCGCCCTGTACCTTCGTCCGGATGCCGCCGAAGGCGTCCGTCGAGCTGTCCTCGACGAGGTCCTGGATCTCGTCGTAGTTCTCTCCGACCGCCGCGACGCGTCGCGCCCCGTCGTCGCGCTTCGGGTTGCCGGTGTAGACGCCGCCGACGTCCGTGAGCGTCACGAGGAGGTCGACGTCGATGCCGACCGCGAGCGACGAGGAGAGCATGTCGTTGTCGCCGATGCGGATCTCCTCGGTGGCGACCGCGTCGTTCTCGTTCACGACCGGGACGACGCCCCACTCGAAGAGCGTCTCGATCGTGTTCTGGAGGTTCGTGTAGCGCTCGGGGTCCTCCAGGTCGTGTTGGGTGAGGAGGAGCTGGGCGACCTGCGTGTCGTAGCGCCCGAAGCTCTCCGTGTAGCGGTGCATCAGACGGCCCTGTCCGACCGTGGAGAGCGCCTGCGACTCCTCGACGGTCTCGCGGTCCTCGTCGATGTCGAGCATCCCGATCCCCGCGCCGACCGCGCCCGAGGAGACGAGGAGAACCTCCTTCCCGCGTTCGCGCAGCGCCGCGATGTCGTCGACGAGCTTGTCGAGCTTCGCGTCGTCGAGGTTCGAATCGTCATCCGTGAGCGAGTTCGTCCCCGCCTTCACGACGACGCGCTCGGCGTCCGCGGCGAGCCGGCGCGCCGTCGTCGCGTCCGGCCCGGTATCGACGGCGTTAGACACGCCCGCTCACCCCGGCGTCGGTGCGGTCCGTGTGCGTCATTACGTCGAACCACGCGCCGAAGCGCTCATACACCCTTTGGTTCCGCGCGTCGGCGCGTGCCGGCCGAAGACACTTACCCAATCCGGGTGAAGCGGGCGGACATGGAACGGCCCCGAACGCGACGCCGCGCCCTCCACGCGCTCGGTACCGGTCTCGTCGCGGCCCTCGCCGGCTGTCTCGACGGCGGAGGGAGCGAGGAGACGACGAGCACCGAGACGACGCGAACGACGTCCCGCGGCACCGGTGCGGGCATCGACGAGCGCGAGACCGCGACGCCGCCCGGCGAGCCCGCGCTCTCCCCGACGGGCGCGTGGCCGCGACCGCGCTTCGACGCCGCGAACACCGCCGCGAATCCCGACGGCGCGGGCCTGCGCGACGGCGAGCAGTACTGGCGACTCGACGCCGGGACCGCCGCCGTGCTCGCCGACGGCACGCTCTACAACACGTATCGGCGCGGGCAGGACCGCACCGACCTGACGCGGCGCGACCCGGCGACGATGGCCGTCTCGTCGCGCACGGCGCTCGTCGACTACGGCGTGGACGGGCCGCCCGTCGTCGGGGACGGCCGCGCGTACGTCTCGACCTTCGACGAGGTCATCTGTCTCGCCGCCGAGCGCGACGCCGTGCTGTGGCGCGGCCCGAAGATGGACGGGATCCAGTGTCCGCCGGCCCTCACGGACGGCGTCGTCTACGTCAACAGCGGCGGCTTCGAGCGGACGCCCGCACACCTCCGCGCGTTCGACGCCGCGGACGGCGCGGAGCGCTGGCGCTACGACACCGCCGCGGAGTCGAAGGGGACGCCCGCGGTCGCGGCCGGGACGGTGTACGTCGCGGCGCGCGACGGCCTCCACGCCGTCGATGCCGAAAGCGGCGAGCGGGTCTTCCGCCAGCCCGCGGTCTCCGAGCCGTGGTCGACGCCGGTCGCGGCGCACGGCGCGGTGTACGCGTTCGGCGGCGACGAGAACGAGTCGCTCGTCGCGGTGGATACGGCGAGCGGCGACATCCGGTGGCGGACGGCGCTCCCGCGGATGGGGAACGCCCCGCCGGTCGCGGACGCGTCGCATCTCTATGTCGGCACCGAGTCGGGGGTCGCGGCGCTCGATCCCGAGGACGGATCGGTCGCCGCGCGCCTCGGTGGCGGTGGCACGCCGGCGGCGCTCGCCGGCGACATCGTCTACGCGGCCGATCGCGGGACGCTCCGCGCGCTCGACCGCGAGGGGAGCGGCGAGCTGTGGTCGCACGAGACGGAGCGAGTGCAGGTGACGGACGTGCTCTCGCAGTCGATCCACGGCGTCACGCCCGTCGACGGCGGGGTGTACGTGCACGCCGCGGACGGCTTCCACGGTATCGGGCCGACGCGCTAGACGGGGGACTCAGAAGTAGGGGCCGAGACCGAGCGCCGAGACGAGCGAGAGCCCGGCGGCGAGCGGTCTCTCCCGGGTCAGGAAACCATTCGGTACCGGCCGTGCGCACCCGAAGACACTTGTCCGCGGCAACTGCAGGCAGATGCGTGACACGTCCCCGAACGCGACGCCGCGCCCTCCACGCGCTCGGTACCGGTCTCGCCGCGGCCCTCGCCGGCTGTGGTGGGGACGGCAGCCGGACGGACGAGAGTGGCTCAACTGGGCCTCCCGGGTCGCCCGCCCTCGATGCCGACGGGACGTGGCCGAGTCACCGGTACGACGCCACGAACGCCGCCGTCGTCGCGGACGGCACCGGCCTACTCGACATCGAGACGTACTGGATACTCGACGCGGGCGGCGTGCCTGTCGTCTCGGACGACGCGCTCTACAACTGGACACCCGATGCATCGCGGACGACACTCACGCAGCGGAGGCCGGGGACCGCCGCAGCGACCGGTCGGGTTTCTCTCGCCAGCGCTGGCGCGAAAGGCTCTCCGACGGTCGCCGACGGTGGTGTCTACGGAACGGATGCGGAACGGGCATACCGATTCGATATCACGGCTGATGCGACCCGATGGCGTGGCCCCACGATGCCCGGGATCGAGGTGCCGCCGACGGTCGCCGGCGGCGTCGTCTACGTCCGTACCGGCGGCGGTGAGCGTACCCACCCGCACCTTCGCGCGCTCGACGCCCAGTCGGGTGAAACGCGCTGGCGTCACGAGACCGCAGGGGAGACCGGTGCACCGATCGCCGTGTCGGACACCACCGTCTACCTCACGGACGGTGACGGACTGCACTCGCTCGATACGCGGAACGCTGAGACACGATGGCATCGCGCACTTTCAGGTGTCGGATGGAGCACACCGGTCGTGTCGCACGGCTCGGTGTACGTCGTCGACGACACTGCGGGCCTCGTCGCGTTCGACGCCGGGACGGGCGAGGAACGGTGGCGGGCGCTCGGCGAACGCGACATCGTCGACCCGCCCGTCGCCGCGGAGGACGCCGTACACGTCGGCGGCGATCGTCTCGTCTCACTCCATCCGAACGACGGGCGCGTCGTTACCGAATTCGAGGAGTCAGGAGACCCAGTCGGACGTCGCGGTGACACACTCTACGCCGTGGACGGGGACACGCTTCGGGCGTTCGACGTCGGCGACGGGCGCCAACGGTGGTGGTACGCGACGGGGTCAGCGACCGACGGAGACACGATCGTCCGCGGGATCCACGGCGTCACGCCTGTCGACAGCGCGGTGTACGTGCACGCCGCGGACGGACTCCACGGTATCGGGCCGACGCGCTAGACGGGAGAGCTAGAGGTAGGGCCCGAGGCCGAGCGCCGAGACGAGCGAGAGCCCGGAGGCGAGCGCGCCGACGAGGTAGCCGCCGATCGCGCCGCCGTTGAGGAGCGGGAGGCCGGCGTGCGCGCGGCCCTGCAGGACCATCCGCAGGAGGACGAGGAGGCCGAGCGTCGTGCCGACGATGGCGGTCGCGGCGGGGAGCGGGACGCCGGCGACGTGCGGGACGTCGGTGACGAAGAAGGCCGCGGAGGCGACCATCACGGTCGGCATCACGGCGTCCCCGAGGCCGATCATGATGCTGTCGCGGCCCTCCTCGCCGTGCGTCTCGGCCTCGCCCTCGCGCTCGCTGGCGGCCGTGCCCTCGTCGCTCTGTCCGTCGGCTTCCGCAGCCACGTCGTCGTCGCGCGCGGCGACCTCGGCGGCACGTTCGCGGAAGGAGTAGCCCCGGACGGTCGGGTAGACGAGGAGGACGGGGACTTTGAGCTCGACGACGCCGGAGGCGAGCGTGAGCATGTGTTCGGTGCCGTAGACGCTGATCGCGTCGTAGACGGCGAGCGCGCCGAGGAGGACGATCGCGGGGAGGACGCCGAAGCTGATGCCGAAGAGCGCGCCCGCGCCCGCGCCCATCACGACGCCCGCGAGGTCGATCACCCACCACTCCGGGTAGGCGTAGAGGGCGACGACGAGGACGCCGGCAGCGGCGTAGGGGAGGACGTTCACGCCGCCGACGACCACGCCGGGGAAGATGCCGACGACGTAGGCGGTGATCATCCCGCCCGTGAGGACGATGAAGGCCCGGAGAATGCGTTTGCCGCCGTACTTCAGGGCGACGAGGATGGCGGCCGTGGCGACGAGCAGGACGCCGACGTACACGACGCTGTTGACGGGGTTCTGGGGGTCCGGTACGGTCTGATAGCCCGCCTGCTTGAACGGCTCGACGAGCGCGAGCGCGCCGAGCTGGACGGCGAGGAAGGTGACGACGATGCCCGCGCAGGCGGCGAGCACGCCCTGTCGCTGAGTCATACCGGCGAAACCCGCGCCCGGTCCTTCGCCCTTTCGCTACCGGACGTAGAGTTTCGCGCCGAGGAGTTCCGCGGGCGTCGCGTCGTCTGGCGTCACCGCGAGATAGGGCTTCGAGACCGGCCCGAAGACGTCGACGACGCGCCCGACGTCGGTGAGTCGCTCGTCGACGACTTCCGCGCCGATGTCGGGATGTTCGTCGTCGGGACAGCGGACGATGGCCAGCCCCTGCGCGCTCCTGACGACGTCGCCGGCGCGCTTCATTCGCGGAGGGTGGCGACGTACGCGCCGACGGCCTGCAGGAGGTCGGACTTCCCGGCGTCGTCCGCGCCCTTCACGAGGACGCGCCCGGACTCCGTCCATCCCTGTCGGGGATAGGACTTCTCACGTTCGATGACGGCGTCGTAGCCGACCTGCCCGACGGCCTGCGCGATCTCGTCCACCGTCGGATCCTCGACGGCGAGCGAGCGCGGGACGCGGCGGCCCTCACGACGCGAGAGAGTGGCATCGAAGTAGGCGGGCCAGATGACGTTCTCGACCATACCGAGGCTAGTCGACGCCGTGGGTAAAACGTGTCGGAGGCGCGCGTCGCGCGTCAGCGCCGCCGCAACAGGTACGCGGCGAGCGCGAACGCCAGCGCCGCGACTGCTGGTCCGAAGCCGGGCGACGATCCCGACGACGTGCTCGTGGAGCTCGCGGTGCTCGTCACGGTCGACGTGGTCGTCTCGTTCGTCGTCGCGGTCGTGACCGTCGCGGTACCGTTGTGCGACTCCGACGACGTGCTCGTCGTCTCGTTCGCCGTCGTTTCGCTCGCGTTCTCCGCGGCCGTCGCGTTCGTCGACCCGATGGCGAACGCGGAGAAGCCGGGAGTCGTCGCCGCGTACGCGCTCCCGTTCAGATGCTCCGTCGGGAGCGCGCCCCACGACGCGTCGTGGTAGCGGTAGAGCGCGACATCCGAGGGTCCGGTGCCGTTCGGGAGGTCGACCGGCGCGACACGGAAGCGGATCGTCGCCTCGCTGACGTTCGCGTCGGAGACGCCGGTCGCGTTCAGGACGAAGTAGCGCATCGCGCTCGCGTTCGCAGCGTCGAGCGGAGCGGTCCCGTTCGGGGCCGCGCTCGTGGGATCACCGACGGAGAGCGTCAGGTTCCCGGGCCGCGCGTCGTTCGCGAGCGAAACGGTCGCGCCCGTGACGGCCGTCGTGTTCGCGGTAGCGTTCACAGTAGACGCGTTCGCGGTGGCGTTCGCAGCGGACGCGTTTGCGGTCGACGCGGTCACGTTGACGCTCAACGCGTTCTCCACGCCGAGCGTGGCGTTCGCGAAGTCCACGCTAACGTTGCCAGTCGCGTTGCGGACTGTCGCCGTGACGGACGCGTTCGCGCGGGTGACCGACACGGTGGTGTTCGGCGTCGCGTTCGTCGCGGAGGCCGTCGTCGTCGGAGTGACGATGTGGTCGTGGTCGTGAGAATCGCTGTCGAGCGGGCCACTAGACGGGACCGACGAGCCGGTGACGGCGTCCCACGCGTCCGGGTGGATCGCACGCGTGATGTTCTCGATGGCGTAGACGACGCGCGGGGCGGGCTGCGAGAGGTGATTCGCGTTCACTTTCACGACGTTCCCGTTCTGGTAGGCCGCCGTGTGCGTCACCGTCTGCGTCTGCGGGAGGAGGTCTTTCGCGTCCTTGGACTTCGTCGCGTCCGTGTACGTCCCGAGGAGCCAGTCGGGGTTCTGCTGGACGACGAACTCCTCGCTCGGACGGGGGTAGGACGTACTGAAGTCGCCGTCGAGCGCGATGTTATGCGCGCCCGCGAGACCCATGACGTCCGAGATGAATGAACCCGGACCCGGCGTGTAGCCCCCGGTCTGGGGGTAGTAGATCGTCGGCGTGTCGTCGGCGCGCTCGTGGACCGCCTCGACGGTGTTTAGGTGCTCCTCCATCAGATCGACGGTGTCGTCCGCCTCGTCGCACGTCCCGATCAGGTGCCCGACCAGTCTCGTTTTCGACTCGATGGCGTCGATGCTCGCCGCCTCGTCGAACTTGTAGACCGTGATTCCGGATTTGCGGAGCGTCGTGGCGGTCGAGTTCTCCTGAATGTTAGCGAGGAGGACGAGGTCGGGCGACTGCGCGATGACCCTCTCCGTCTTCGCTTTCCCCCTCGACCCCGTGACGGTCGGCTTCGCGCTCGCGTTGTCGAGGTACGAGGTGTAGGAGGAAATCCCGACGACGCGATCCTGCGCGTCGAGCTCCCAAACAGTCTGCGCAGTGCTCGCGCCGACGACGACGATGCGCTCCGGCGCGCCCTCGACCGTGACGCTCGTTCCCGTCGCGTCCGTCGAGGTGAACGGGTACGAACACGTCGAGGGGACCGTCGAATACGTCGTATTGGTGTCGGTCGTGCTGTCGTTCGTCGTGGTGGTGGTGGTGTCGTCCGTAGTAGTGGTGTCGTTGGTCGTCGTAGTGCTGCTCGTCGTGGTGGTGTCGTCCGCAGTCGTCGTAGTGGTGTCGTTCGTCGTCGTGGTGGTGGTGTCGTCCGCAGTCGTCGTAGTGGTGTCGTTCGTCGTCGTGGTATCGTTGGTCGTCGTCGTCGTGGTATCCGTCGTCGTGGTGGTGTTGTCCGTAGTAGTATCGTTGGTCGTCGTTGTCGTGGTATCCGTCGTCGTGGTCGTAGTGTCAGTAGTCGTCGTGGTGTCTGTCGTCGTTGTCGTGCTGTCGTTCGTCGCGGCCGTCGGGACGTCGATGGCCGACGGCGCGTCGTCCGGCGTCGCCGCGAGCGCTCCGCCGGTCGACCCGGCGAGCGCCGCGACGAGGACGAGCACGACGAGGAACGGTGCTCGGTTCACGTTCTCCCGTCACCGCCTGTTCAATAAGTATTTACCTACTGCAAGTCGACTTGTCACCGATGCCCCTGGGTCGGCTCCGCGTCGCAGCGTGGACGAGCGCCCTCGCCGTTCTGCTCGTCGCCGTCTGCGTCGCCGGGGCCGCGATGGGGACCATCGACATCCCGCCGCGATTCGTCGTCGCCAGCGTCCTCCACGCCGTCGGCGTCTCGACGGGCGTCAGCGTCCCCGACCCGTACCCCTTCGTCGTCATGGTCCTCCGAATGCCCCGCGTCGCCCTCGGCGCGGTGGTCGGCGCGGGCCTCGCCAGCGCGGGCGCCGTGATGCAGGGATTCTTCCGCAACCCCATGGCCGACCCCGCGATCATCGGCGTCTCCTCCGGCGCGGCCGCGGGCGCCGTGCTCGTCATCGCCGCCGGCGTCGCGCTCCCGCTCATCCTTCCGCTCGCGGCCTTCTGCGGCGCGCTCCTCGCCGCGTTCGGCGTCTACACCATCGCCACCGAAGGCGGCCGGACGCCCGTCGCCACACTCCTTCTCGCGGGCGTCGCCGTCCAGACCTTCCTCGGCGCGGTCGTCAGCCTCCTGCTCGTCCGCACCGACGATCACAGCCTCCGCGAGGCCATCGTCTGGCTGATGGGGAGCCTCCGCAACACGATGTGGAGCGAGGTCGCCGTCGCCCTCCCCGTCGTCCTCGTCGGCGTCGTCGTCCTGTTCGCCTACGCCCGCGACCTGAACGTCCTCCTGCTCTCCGAGGAGGACGCCCACGCGCTCGGCATCGAAGTCGAGCGCACCAAGCGCGTCCTCCTCGCCGTCTCGGCGGTCGTCACCGCGGCGTGCGTCGCGTTCGTCGGCATCATCGGTTTCGTCGGCCTCGTCGTCCCTCACGTCATGCGCCTCCTCGTCGGCCCCGACCATCGCATCCTTCTCCCGACGAGCGCACTCGCCGGCGGCGTCTTCCTCGTCGCCGTCGACACCGCGACGCGCCTCGGAGCGACCAGCCTCCCCGTCGGCGTCGCCACCGCGTTCGTCGGCGCGCCCTTCTTCCTCTACCTCCTCCGGAAACGCGAGGTGCACGAGCTCTAAATGGACGCGACCGACCTCGTAGTCTCTCTCGGCGGGGCGACGGTCCTCGACGGCGTCTCGCTCTCGGTCGAAGCGGGCGAGCTCGTCGGTCTCGTCGGACCGAACGGAGCGGGCAAGACCACGCTCCTGCGCACGCTCGCGGGCTACCTCACCCCGGACGCGGGGTCGGTGCGCGTCGACGGCGACGACGTCCACGCGCTCACGTCGAAGGCCGCGAGCCGCCGCGTCGCCGTCGTTCCCCAGTCGAGCGCGTTCTCCTTCGACTTCGCCGTCCACGACGTGGTCGCCATGGGTCGGCACCCGTATCGCTCGCGCCTGCGCCCCGCGGACGACGCGGACGGTGCGGCGCGCGTCGAGGCGGCGCTCGAACGCTGCGAGCTCACCGACCTCGCGGACCGACCGGTCACCGCGGTCAGCGGCGGGGAGCGCCGGCGCGTCCTCCTCGCCCGCGCGCTCGCGCAGGACACGCCCGTGACGCTCCTCGACGAACCCACCGCGGGGCTCGACGTCAACCATCAGATCCGCACGCTCGACCTGATCCGCGACCTCGTCGACGACGGACGGCGGGCCGTCGCCGCGATCCATGATCTCGGACTCGCCGCGCGCTACTGCGATCGCCTCGTCGTGCTCTCGGGGGGGTGCGTCCACGCCGCCGGCCCGCCGGCCGAGGTGGTGACCCGCGACGCGCTCCGCGACGCCTTCGACGCGACGACCGCCGTCGGCACCGATCCCGTGACCGGCACCCCCTCGGTCACGCCGCTCACGCATCCCGCGAATCGGGACGCGCACGTCCACGTCCTCGGTGCCGGCGACGCCGCCGTCGGACTCCTCGAACCGCTCGTCACCGCTGGCTATCGCGTCACCGTCGGCCCCGTCGTCGACGGCGGCCTCGATCACGAGGCCGCGCGTCGCCTCGATCGCCCCGCGGTGACGACGCCGCCCTTCGGGGCCGTGAGCGACGACGCGTTCGAGCGGGCCGCCGCGTACTGCCGGGGCGCCGACGTGGTAGTCGTCCCCGACGACGCGCGGGCCGTCGGTACGAACGCGCGCCTCGTAGCCGTCGCAGACGAAACCGTGATCGTCGACGACGCTCACGCGGCGGTCCGGGGTCTCGTCGCCGACGCGCTCCGCCGGTCGGGCACGACGTCGGCGTCGGCCGAGTGAGGTGGCGGCGGTGATCGGGGTCGTCCGAGCGGCCGAGGACGTTAAGGGACGAGGCCCGAAACGACCGCCGTGAGACGCGAAACCGGACTCGCGATCGCCCTCTGTCTGCTCTGCGTGCTGTCCGGGTGCGCGACGGGTGGCGCGGGCGGTGCGGGGACGACGGCGATCGGCGGGAACGCGAGCGAGGCGACGACCGCCGGCGCGGGCGACACCGGGAGCGGACCGTCGGAGGCGGAGAGTGCGGCGGCGTTCGCGGGGACGCTGAACGCCACCGTCGTCGACGTCGCGGACGGAGACACCGTCGACGTCCGCTTGGCCAACGGCACCGAGGAGACGATCCGACTGGTCGGCGTCGACACCCCTGAGGTGTGGGTGACGAACACGCCCGGGGAGTTCCGCGGGCTGGCGAACACGTCCGCGACCCGCGACTGCCTCCGCGGGTGGGGGCACGAGGCGAGCGACTACACGACCTCGCGGCTCGCGGGGGCGAACGTCACGCTCGCGTTCGACCCGAACACCGACCGTCGGGGGTACTACGGTCGTCTGCTCGCGTACGTGTACGTGAACGGGACGAACCACAACGCGGCGCTGATCGACCGGGGGCTCGCGCGCGTCTACGACGACAGCGACTTCTCGCGCGAGCCCGCGTTCCGGCGGGCCGAGACGGCCGCCTACGAGAACCGGACGGGCCTGTGGACGTGCGCGGCCACCGCGACGGGCGGGGCGAGCGGGGCGAACGCCGGCGCGACGGGCGGCGAAACGGGTCACGACGCGAACACTGCGACGAGTCGGACCGACGGCCCGATCACTGTCGACGTCCACGCCGACGCCGCGGGTCCGGACACCGAGAACCTGAACGACGAGTACGTTGTCCTGCGGAACGCGGGCGACGCGACGCTCGACCTCGGCGGAACGCGAGTGAGCGACGCCGCCGACCACGCGTACACGGTTCCCGACGGGGTGACGCTCGCACCCGACGCGTCCCTCAGGCTCCATACGGGCGCGGGCACTGACGGACGCGGCGACTACTACTGGAACGCCGGATGCCCCGTCTGGAACAACGGCGGCGACACGGTGACCGTCCGTGCCGCGAACGGCACAGTGCTCGCCACCCGCACGTACGAGTGACGCGTCGACGGCGCGGTCGAGGGGAGGGGGAGCGCGTTCGAGTCGGACGGTGCGAGTGAAGCGGGCGGTACGATCGTCGGGTGGTGTTGTGGCGCACACACCCCACCGTTGCAAGTGTTCTCGGGTCCGGGTCGCTCCGCGTCCGTGAGCGGTGTGGCGATCCGAGTCGACGGGGGGACACCACCGTTGCAAGTGTTTCGTGGATCAGCGACGGGTGAGACGAGCGGGTCTGCGATCCCCCACACACCACTGCTGCAAGTGTTTCGAGAAGCGGCGTGGGGGAGGGGGACGGGATCGATGACGGCGTCGCCGGTGGCTCCGTGTAGATCCACCATCGGTACCGTGTCGTCTCACGGGGCGTACAGCCGGTACGCGACGGTCCACGTGGGTAGAACGGAGGGACGCGCGGCAACGAGAACGCCGTCGAGACGAGGGGCCGTGACGACACGAACGCCACGACGACGCGATCCCGACTCTCCGCCTGACTCCCTCAGCCTCCCTTCTCGACCCTCCATCTTCCGTCCGGACCCTCTCTGTCGCCCTTCTTGACCCCCCCGTCTCGTCACGCGCTCTTTCCCTCGACTCACCCGAACTCTCCCTCTCACTTCTAGCTAGACGCTAGCTAGAGCTAGTAGTAGTAACAATTGATCCTATCACAAGGAATATTGGTACTCATAGTCGCGTCGGAGTGACTCGGATACGGACGAAAGACGAGCTACGCCGTTTCTTCGGGCCGTGCGCCGGTCGGTCTCGACGGGATACGTGGGTTGGGCGTCGCTCACCGCTCGGCGTCGCCGTACCGATCGGTCGCGTCAGGACGAGTCGATGAGGCCCTGTCGCACCGCGGCGCCGCGGAGTCGGTCGGTATCGAGGTTCCCGGTGATGGCGAGGCCGTCGAGCGTCGTGACAACCGCGTCGAGGTCGACGCCGAGCTCGTACTCGTAGTACGCGCCGCCGCTGCGTCCCTCGTTGCGCTCGTGGCGTTCGAGGATGCCGAGCATCACGAGGTCGGAGAGGTGGGCGTGGAGGCTCCGCATCGCCAGCGGGTCGTGATCCGTGCTCGTCGCCACGTCCTCGTAGCGATCGTAGATCGTCTGCCGACGGACCGGCATCTCCTCGCCGAACACCGTCAGCGCGGTGATCGTGTAGAGCGTGAGGTGGTCGTGGCTCGTCAGGTCCTTCATCGACTCCTCGATCTGGCGCTTCTCCAAGCGTGCTCGGGCGTTGCGGACGTGGTGTTCCGTGACGCTCTCGTCGCCGTTTCGCCGCGCGAGGTCGCCCGCCTCGAAGAGGAGGTCCAGCGCCTGTCTGGCGCTCCCGCGGTCTTGGGCGGCGAGCGCCGAGCAGAGGGGCACGACGTCGCTGGACAGCACGCCGTCCTCGAACGCGAGCGCCGAGCGCTTCTCCAGGATGTTCCGGAGTTCGTTCCCGTCGTACGGCGGGAAGTGGATCTCGCGCTCGCAGAGCGTGTCCTCGACGCGCGGATCGAGTTGTTCGCGGAACTTGAAGTCGTTCGAGATGCCGATGATTCCGACCTTCGCCTCGTGGAGGTTTTCGTTCGAGCGCGCCCGCGGGATCTGGTAGAGGAGGCTGTCGTCGTCGCCGATGTAGTCGATCTCGTCGAGGACGACGAGGATCGTCCCGCCGACGTTCTCCAACTCCGCCCAGAGCATGTCGTAGACCGCGTCTCGCGGGTACCCCGTCGTCGAGATCTCCTCGCCCTCCTCGCGGAGCTCGTTTACGAGGTTGACGGCGACGCGGTAGGAGGAGGTGAGGTGTTCGCAGTTGAGGTAGACGGTCGTGACGTCGAGGTCGTCGTAGCGCTCGGCGTCGCGTTCGAGGTGCGAGAGCAGGTATTTGGTAGCGACGGTCTTCCCGACGCCGGTCTTGCCGTAGAGGAAGATGTTCCGCGGTTGCTTGCCGTTGATCACCGGCTGGAAGTACGCCTTGTACTCCTCTAACTCCTCGTCGCGCTCCTCGATCCGCTCCGGCTGATAGTCATCGCGGAGCACGTCTTCGTCGTCGAAGATCGCGTGAGTCCGCTCGAACACCGTCATGCCACGACGGAATCACCCGGTCGGCTAAAACCCACCGATGCAACTGTTACAAGTGTCGCACTTGTTTCGTCCGTTCTCGACTCCCCGATTCGCTTCACCTCCGCCGTCCCTCGCTCCGTCCGTGCTTCCTCGCTTCATCTACCCTCCCACTCACTCACTCACTCACTCATTTCCCATCGATATACACACTCCCTCCCCTTCCCCCGGGCCCACTCGACCTATCCTGCCCCGCTCTACTCACTCTCTCCCACCGTACGTCCACCCCGCCCCCACCTCCACTCCCCGCGCCGAAACACTTGCAACGGTGGTGTGTGGGGGTGGTGTCTCGCCCGCGCCGCGACGTCAGCCCCTCCACCCGGTCGCCCCTTTTCGGTCCACCCTTCGATCTACTCCACTTCCCCTACCGTACCCCCGCCCCCATCCACCCGACCTCCCGAGAACACTTGCAGTAGTGGTGTGTGGGGGCCGCCGACCCGGCCGTCCTCACCCGATCGCGGCGGGGCGAACCGTAGCCGGTCCCGCGACTGTCCACCGTCCCGAGCACTCCCGAGTGCTCCCTATCGCTTCGGAGCGCTCCTAGTAACCGTCAACCGTCGCGGGCTACTCCCGACCGATATGCGCACCGCAATCTCCGTGTGTCCGTCCCGCGACCCCGATCACACCCGACCCGGAGCGCGCGTGCGCCCATGAGTGCCGTTCGGACCATCGCCCACCGCGGCTGCGCCGAGCAGTACCCGGAGAACACCGTCCACGCGATCCGACGAGTCGCCGCTCACGTCGACGCCGTCGAAGTCGACGTCCGCCGCTGTGCCAGCGGCGAGCTCGTCGTCGTCCACGACGCCACGATCGACCGCGTCGCGGACCGGTGTGGTCGCGTCGCCGACCTCACCTACGCCGACCTCGCCGATTGCGACGTCCTCGACACCGGCGACGGCGTCCCGACCCTCGAAGCCGTCTTCGACGCCGTCCCGTCGGACCTCGCGCTCAACGTCGAGCTGAAAGAGACCGGGCTCGCCGACGACGTCGCGGCGCTCGCGGGCGGGCACGATCACGACGTCCTCGTCTCCTCGTTCCTCGTCGACGCGCTCCACGAGAGTCGAGGCGTCGCGCCCGCTCTCGACCGCGCGCTCCTCTTCGACGACGACCGCGAGACGCCGCTCGACGTCGCCGCCGAAATCGAGTGCACCGCCGTCCACCCGTCCGTCGCGCGCTGTCTCGCCACCCCGATCGTCGAGCGCGCCCACGAACGCGGCTTCGACGTGAACGCCTGGACCGTCCGCACCGTCGCCGACGCCGAACGCCTCGCCGAACGCGGCGTCGACGGCATCATCGTCGACCGCCGCGATCTCCTCTAACGGACGGCTCCGCGAGCGGCGGGAAAACCGCACGCCCGCCGGCGTCTCCTCCGCTGACAGTCCGTCCTCCCGCGGGAGTCCGTCGCCCTCGCTACTCCCCGGCGGGCCCGTCCTCCGGCATCTCGGCGTCCTGCACCCAGATCGTCTTCCGATTGACGAACTCGTGGATGCCCATCTCGCCGAGCTCGCGCCCGTAGCCGGAGTCGCCGATGCCGCCGAACGGCAGGCGCGGATCCGACTTCGTGAGCTCGTTCACGAACACCGCACCGCTCTCGATTTCGCGGGCGACGCGCGTCCCGCGTTCGCGGTCCGCCGTCCAGACCGATCCCCCGAGCCCGAGGTCGGTATCGTTCGCAAGCGCGATCGCCCCGGCCTCGTCGGCGACCTCGAACACCGGCGCGACCGGCCCGAAGACCTCCTCGTCGGCGACCGCCGAGTCGCGCGGGACGTCCGTCAACACCGTCGGCGGATAGAAGAAGCCGTCCCGATCGAGGGGGTCGCCGCCGAGCTCGACGGTCGCGCCCGCCGCGACGCTCCGCTCCACCTGGTCGTGGAGGTCGTGCATGAGGTCCGCACGGGCCTGCGGGCCGAGGTCGACGTCGTCCGTCGGATCGCCGACGTCGAGGGCCGCCATCTCCGCGACGAAGGCGTCGACGAACTCGTCGTAGACGGCCTCGTGGACGATGAAGCGCTTCGCGGCGATGCAGGACTGTCCCGAGTTGATCGTCCGCGCACGCGCGCCGGTCTCGGCCGCCGCCGCGATGTCCGCGTCGTCGAAGACGACGAACGGATCGCTCCCGCCGAGTTCGAGAACGGTCTTCTTCAACTCCGCACCGGCGGTCTCCGCGACGGCTCGTCCCGCGTGCTCGCTTCCCGTGAGCGTCACGGCCTTCACGCGCTCGTCCTCGATCACGTCGTCCACGGCGTCCGAACCGACGAGGAGAGTCTGGAAGACGCCGTCCGGATAGCCGGCCTCGCGGAAGACGTCCTCGATGGCCGCGGCACAGCCCGGGACGTTCGAGGCGTGTTTGAGGAGCCCGACGTTCCCCGACGTGAGGTGCGGCGCGGCGAATCGGAACACCTGCCAGAACGGGAAGTTCCACGGCATCACGGCGAGGATCGGGCCGAGGGGCTCGTACGCGACGAACGAGTCGACGCCCGGCTCCGCCCCGATACGCTCGTCTTGGAGGTGTTCACTCGCGTGCTCGGCGTAGTAGTCGCACACCCACGCGCACTTCTCCACCTCCGAGCGCGCCGCCGCCAGCGGCTTGCCCATCTCCGTCGTCATGAGCTCCGCGTACTCGTCTCGGTTCTCCCGGAGCACGTCAGCCGCGTTCGCGAGCAGTTCTTCGCGCTCCGAGAGCGGCGCGTCGCGCCACGACGCGAACGTCTCCTCGGCCGTCGAGAGGGCCTCCTCGACGGCCGTCTCGTCGTCCGCCTCGATCGGATCGAGCGCCTCGCCGGTCGCCGGGTTCACGCGTTCCATGCGCGGGACAACGGCGTCCCGACAGTTGTAGATACGGGCTGGACGCGGTCCGTCGTCCACTCGGCCCGACCGGGCCGCGCCGGCCCCTCGGTCGTCGCCCGTCGTTTCGTCCGTGATACGCCCCGGGACGCGAACGGCGGCCCGATCTCCCGTCGCGTCGCTCAGGACGGTACGAGCGGCGATCGCCGATCGATGACCGAGCCGAAGAGTGAGATACGGACGTCGCTGCGAAGTCGGACGCCGAGAGGAGAGCCGGAGGAGGGATTTGAACCCTCGACCTATTCCTTACGAAGGAATCGCTCTGCCAGCTGAGCTACTCCGGCACACGTCGCCCGGGTCGGGCGCTCGTACTCATTCTCTCGTAGCCGCATGGGAGGAATAAGGCTTGCGAATCGGGGGCGGTCGGCGAGGACGTTCTCACGCTACGGGGTCGCACCGCGGCGGCTCCGCGCCCCGGCGCGCTCGCGTCACGTCGGTCCGAGCGGGGCGCTTCGCCCGTTTCGCTCCGCGTGGCCCGCGGGCTCACTGGGTTCCGCGCTCCCGTTTCGGCCCTACTCAGCTCCGCGTGAGTCGCACGTCGAGGCAGACGTTGTACTCGTGTGGCGCGTACGAGCGGACGGTGTGGCGCGTCTCGATCGTCACGTCGTACGCCGGCTCGGCGGCGTCGCGGATCGCGGCCTCGCCGGGCGCGTAGCGCTCGTCCTCGTGTTGAATGTCGTAGTAGTGGAGGACGCACTCCTCACCGGCGAGCGCGACAGCGGTGTCGAGGAACTCCTGTGCCGTGTGCGGGAGGTTCATCACGAGGCGCTCGGCCCACCCCGCGTAGTCGTCGGCGATCTCCCGGACGTCGCCCGCGTACGCGGTGATCCGGTCGGCCACGTCGTTGCGCTCGGCGTTCTCTCGGAGGTAGTCGATCGCGCGGTCGTTGATATCGGTGGCGACGACCTCGGCGCCCGCTCTCGCCATCGGAATCGCGTACGGGCCGACGCCGGCGAACATGTCGACGGCGCGTTCGCCGTCCGCGACCTGCTGGACGACGCGATGGCGCTCGGTGGCGAGGCGGGGGGAGAAGTACACCTCGGCGATGTCGAGGACGAACTCGCAGCCGTACTCGCGGTGGACGGTCTCCGTGCTCTCGCCGACGAGGACGTCCCAGTCGCGGACGCGCGTCTCGCCTTTCACCTTGGAGGCGCGGTTGACGACGGTCTCCGCGCGGACGTTCGACTCGACGATGGCGTCGGCGATCCGCGCGGCGCGCGCCGGGTCGTCCTCGTCGAGGATGACGACGTCGCCGAGGCGCTCGTACGACGGCTCGAACCCCAGTAGGTCGGCGGGCGACGTCGGCGTCTCGCGCTCGGGCACGTCGCGCTCGACGACCCGGAGGCCGTCCGGGACGGCGTCCTGACCGGTGACGGGGATGTAGAGCGCGCCGTCCTCGACGACGATGTCGAGCGACTCGTCGACGAGGTCGGCGTCGGCGAGTCGGCGGCGCGTCGCTTCGCCCTCCTCGGTCGGGACGCGGACGCAGGGCGCGTGCATACGTGGGACTGCGCGCCGTGCGGCCTTACGGCTGGCGTTTCGGCGGGCCGCGGGACCGTCGACCGACGACCGCGCGCAACGAAACCCGTATCCACGCCGCGGCCCCACGCGTACGCATGCTCACGTTCGTCGGACTCGGCCTCTACGACGAGTCCTCCATCACCGTCGAAGGACGCGAGGCGATCGCCGACGCGGACGCCGGCGCGGTCTTCGCGGAGTTCTACACGAGCCACCTCGTCGGCGCGGACGTCGCCGACATCGAGGCGTACCACGGCGTCGAGATCGACGTGCGGGATCGCGCGGGCGTCGAACAGCGCCCCGAGCCGATTCTCGACGCCGCCGAGTCGGGCGACGCCGTCTTCCTCACCGCCGGCGACACGATGATCTCGACGACCCACGTCGACCTCCGTCTGCGCGCGCACGAGCGCGGCGTCGAGACCCGCGTCGTCCACGCGCCGACGGCCGAATCAGCCGCCTCCAGTCTGACCGGGCTCCAGAACTACCGCTTCGGCAAGGCGACGACGCTCCCCTTCGAGTGGGCGCACGGCGCGGACGTCGTGCCCGGCTCGGTGATCGAGACCATCGAGGACAACCGATCCCGGGGATTGCACACGCTGTGCTATCTCGACATCAAGGTCGGCCGGGGTCCCGAGGGCCCCGACCCCGACTTCGAGGCGTACATGAGCGCGGACTACGCCGCGGATCTGCTCGCGGAGGCGTGGGATCCCGACGCGCTCGGCGTCGTCGTCGCACGCGCCGGGAGCCCCGACCCCGTGGTGCGTGCGGATCGGCTCTCCGCGCTCGCGGACGCCGACTTCGGCGGCCCGCTCCACATGCTGATCGTCCCCGGCGACCTCCACCACGTCGAGGCGGACGCCCTCCGCGGACTCGCCGGCGCGCCCGACGACCTCACGACGCCCGAGTGACGAGCGGGTGCGGGTCGGTCGACCCCGACCCGGATCACAATAAGTTGATAACACCTCCCGCAAAACTGGCAGCCGATGCGGACACTCCACGCCCTGCAACGTGAGATGCTCGTGCTGGTCGTCGACTACGGCGATCCGTGCGGGCAGGACATCAAACGGGAACTGGAGGCGTACCACGACGCCGAGATCAGAAGCGAGCAACTCTACCACCACCTCGACTCGCTCTGCGAACGCGGCTTCGTCGAAAAACGCCACGCCGACGGTCGGACGAACGCCTACGTCGTCACCGAGGCGGGGAGCCGCTGGCTCGAACGCCAGCGCCACTGGGTCGCCGAACACGTCGGCCCGGCCCCACTCGACGAAGGGAGCTAGTCGGTCGCCGATCGCCGGCCACCGCGACCGTCAGTCGTCCATCACGTCGGTGTCGGGCGTCACGACTTCGATCTCGTGACCGTCCTGATCCTTCGTGAACGCGTAGTTCCAGTCGCAGGACTCGGGGTCGCGGTACTCCGCGGCCTCGCGCTCCATCAGTTCGTCCCACGCCTCACCCAAGTCGTCGGCGCGCACCGCGAGGTGACCCCACCCGTCGGCGTCCTCGTAGCGGCGCCCGTCGTAGTTGTAGGTGAGTTCGACGGTCATCGCGCGCTCGCTCGCTCCCGCTGGCTTCATGAAGTAGTTGGCGAACGTATCGGACTCCCAGCGGCCGTCGGGCTCGTACCCGAACTTCCGCGTCCAGAAGCCGAGCGCCTCGTCGGCGTCCTCGACGCGGATCATCGTGTGATCGAGGCTCCACTTCTGACCGTGGTCGCGCTCGACGATCTCCACCTCGTGGCCGTCCGGATCCGTCACGAACGCGTAGGACCCCCCGCAGGATTCGGGGTCGCGGTAGTCCTCGACGCCCTCCTCCATCAGCTCCTCGTAGGCCGCCGCGACGTCCTCGACGCGCACGGCGATGTGGCCCCACGCGTCGCCCATGTCGTACTCGCTCGTGTCGTGATTGTACGTCAGCTCGAGGACGGCGTCCTCCTCCTGTCGGTCCTCGGGGCCGAGGTAGACGTTCGTGAACGTCTCGGCCTCCCAGCGGCCGTACTCGACGTAGTCGAGGTGGCCGGTGTACCAGTCGAGGGACTCCTCGAGGTCGCCGACGCGGATCATCACGTGATCGAGCACGTAGTCGCTCTCGCTCATGGCCGAGATGTGAATCGCGGAGGCGTTAAGCGTACCGGCGTCGGCGGATCAGGCCTCTGCCGGGCGGAGGTAGACGAGGCGTCGCAGGCCGTCCCGATAGCAGAGCAGGGCGACGGCCCAACAGAGCAGCGGCGCGACGGGGAGCACGAGGAGGTCCGAGCGCGACCCCGCGAGCCCGACCGCGTAGAGCAACTCGGCCCCGCCGCTCATGACGAGCAGGCCGGCGGTGACGCGGCGGTCCTCGCGGCCGACGAGCGCGAGCGCGGCGCTCCCGAGCGCACACGCGAAGAGGAACGCCCCGGTCGGCCACGCCTGTCGCCAGTAGGTGTCGACCACCGCCACCGCGAGGTAGCGCGGGAGGAGCATGAACCGCTCGCCGAGCGGACCGCTGAGCGGGCCGAGCCCGTACGCGAAGAACGCCCCGTACTGTACCCCGGCGCTTCCGGTCCAGCGGATGATCGTCCACGGGAGCGCGCCGACGACGCAGAGGAGGAGGAGGATACGAACGGCGCGGCGACGCGACATACGCGGCCTTCGGGCGCGCCCGTCGAGGGTTTTTCGGTCGGGGGAGACGATCGACGCGACCCTCGTCGTCGATCTCCCATTCTCGAACGCCCCGCCGCCGAACCGAACCGAACCGAACGAGACGGGTCGGGGCGTCTATCTGCGGACGATGAGCCGGAGGACGTCCTCGTCTTCGAGCCCGTGGTCGCGGCCGACCTGCTGGTCGTCGTGTTTCGCGGAGGGGCCGGTGACGCGCGCGAACCGGAAGCGCTCGTCCATGTCGCCGCCGAGCTTGTCGAGGGCGTCGTCGACCGTCTCGCCACGTCGGAGGATGAGCGGCTCGTCGTAGTCGACGCCGCGGCCCGGTTTGTCCATGTAGACCCTGATCAGGTCGAGTTCGTCCCAGAAGCGCTCCTTGAGGGCGTCGAGGCCCTTCTCCTCGTGTGCGCTGATGAAGACGGCGTCCTCCTCGGGATCGATGTCGCGCGCGCGGAGGTTCTCCTTCACCGTGTCGACGTACGACGGCTCGATGAGGTCGACCTTGTTGACGACGGTGAGCGAGGGGAGGTAGACGCGGTTGTCGAGGACGCCGTCGACGAGTTCGTCGACGTCCGGGTTGCCGCGGATCGTGACGTCCGCGTTCACGTACCCTTGCTCGCGCAGGACCTGTCGGACGGTGTCGTGATCGAGTTCGAGGTCGCCCGACGTGTTCACGTCGATGCCGCCCTTGATCTTCTTCGAGATGCGGACGTGGGGCGGTTCGGTGTCGAGGCGGATCTTGTTGTCGTAGAGCTCGTCGTAGAGCCGATCGTACTGGTCGATCTCGAAGGCGGAGAGGACGAAGACGATCAGGTCGGTCGAGCGGATGACGGAGAGGACTTCGCGCCCGCCGCCGCGCCCGCCCGCGGCGCCCTCGATGAGACCCGGGACGTCGAGGATCTGGATGTCCGCACCGCGGTATTTCAGCATCCCGGGGTTGACGTCGAGCGTGGTGAACTCGTACGCGCCGACTTCGCTGTCGGCGTTCGTGAGCGCGTTGACGAGCGTGGACTTGCCGACCGAGGGGAAGCCGACGAGCGCGACGGTCGCGTCGCCCTGCTGTTTGACGGAGTATCCGCCGCCGCCGCCGGAGCCGGCCTGCTGGGCTTCGAGCTTCTCCTTTTTCTCCGCGAGCTTCGCCTTCAGCCGGCCGATGTGCGCTTCCGTGGACTTGTTGTACGGAGTGTTCGCTATCTCCTCTTCGAGCTCCTCGATCTCCGCCTCCAGTCCCATTGGCCGAACGTGGGCCGTCTCGCCGGAAATCACTTTCGTCCGGGCGTCGCGCGCGTCTCTCACGATCTTCGACACGTTTATTCAGCAGCTCGGGAGACAGGATCGGTATGGGTGATCCGTCGCGCTACCGGGACAGCACGCAGATCGTCCTCCCGGCCGGGGCGCTCGACGGCCTCGACGCGCCGCTCGACGAGCGGTTCACCGTGACGCTGTTCGAGCGCGACGGCGTCGTTCGGATCATCGGGAGTCCGGTCGAGATCCGGGCCGCGAGTGATTACCTCGCCCGACAGGGCATCAGTCTCCCGTGAGGGGGCGGCCCGCGGGCCGCGGCGATCGCCGGCTTTCGAACGGTTTAAATCCGCCGCGCGATTGCGTCCACGCATGGCTGATACCATCGAAGTGCTCGTCCCCGGCGGGCAGGCCAACCCCGGCCCGCCCCTCGGCCCGGAGCTCGGTCCCACGCCCGTCGACGTGCAGGCGGTCGTCGAGGAGATCAACGACCAGACCGCGGCCTTCGACGGCACGGAAGTCCCCGTCACCGTCGAGTACGAGGAGGACGGCTCCTTCTCCATCGACGTCGGTGTCCCGCCGACGGCGGAGCTCATCAAGGACGAGGCCGGCTTCGAGACCGGGTCCGGCGAGCCCCAGAAGGACTTCGTCGCGGACCTCTCCATCGAGCAGCTGAAGTCCATCGCGGAGCAGAAGAAGTCCGACCTGCTCTCGTACGACACGAAGAACGCCGCGAAGGAAGTCGCGGGCACCTGCGCCTCTCTCGGCGTCACCATCGAGGGCGAGGACGCGCGCGGCTTCAAGGCCCGCGTCGACGACGGCGAGTTCGACGACGTACTGGCTGAGGCGTAAGCCGAAGTCAGTGCGAGCGGGACCTCCGGTCCCGCCTACGTTCTCGCCGAGGCCTGACGAGGCGAGTGCGGCCCCCCTTTCATTCACTTTCTCCGCTCGCAGAGCCGCCCGTGTCGCTATCGCTCGGCGAAGTACCTGCACCAGTGGCGTTTACAGCCGGGGTTGAACGCGTGGCCGCAGGACGGGCACGCGTCGTCGCAGTCGGCGTACTCGCGGACGGTGAGCGCCGCCCCGCAGGCCCCGCAGAGGACCGCCGGGTCGTCGAAGGCGTCGCGCGGGACCGCCCGGTGCTCGTGGTCGGCGACGGCGTCGTGGCAGGCGCGACAGGGATAGTAGGCGTCACAGCACGCCGCGCGGATGGCGATCACGTCGCGGGCGGCGTCGTAGTGCGCACAGCGGGTCTCGGGGCCGACGTCGAGGCCGCGGACGGTCGTCCCGGCGACCGTTCGCTGCATCAGTGCTCGGCGGCGATGGCGTCGCGGAACCGGTCGCGCTCGTCCGCGCTGAGGTCGCCCACGGTGGCCCGCGAGGTCGTCGTGGTGTGCGCCTCGACGCCGCGCATCGCCTCGCAGAGGTGGGTCGTGGAGAGTTCGACGGCGACGGCGTCGGCCGCGACGGCCTCATCGAGGCCCTCCGCGATGTCGCGGGTCAGACGCTCTTGGACGGTGAGCTTCCGGGACGCCCACTTGACGTAGCGCGCGAGCTTCGAGAGCCCGACGACTTCTCCGTCCGGTCGGTAGGCGACGTGTGCGACCCCGTGGAACGGAAGGAGGTGGTGTTCGCAGAGCGAGTAGACGGGGATTCCGGTCTTGACGACGAGGTCGTCGGTGTCGGCGTCGAAGGTCCGCATCGTCGGGCGCTCGTCCTCGCGGTAGCCGCGCGTGAGCTCCTCGTAGGCGGCGGGGACGCGACGCTCCCACGTCTCGACGAGTCCGTCGCGGCTGGGGTCCTCGCCGATGGCGTCGAGGAGGAGGCGGGTCGCGTGCGCGAGTTGGTCGCGGTCGACCGGGCCGTCGTGCTCGTCGTCCGTCTCGTCGCTCTCGTCGTGGGTGGGCGTTCCGTCGGTCATGTCCGTGGCGTCCGCGTTGTGCCGCGTTCGTCCTTCGCCGGTGAGAAGCCGTCGATTCCGGCACGGACGTGGCCAGTCCGGCTCAGTCCTCCACGTAGAGCGAGTAGAGGATGACGGCGAAGCCGACGCCGGTGAACCCGCTCTCGATGACGAGCGCGAGCATCGGGTCGACGTGGAGGAGCGTGTCAACGAAGCCGGCGAAGAGCGCACCGAGGGTGACGACGCCGAAGCCGAGCGCGAGCAGGCGGATCGAGCGCGAGTGCGTGCGGATCGACGCCTCGTAGGCGAAGTACGTGATCGCACCCCCGAGGAGGAGCGTCACCGTCTTCAGGATCGTCACGAGGGTCGCGAGTCCGATTCCCATCGGGGTCACGTCTCCTTTTGCACCTCCGCCCAGATGTCCGCGAGGCGTTCGGAGGGGCCGCGCGCGGGTCGCTCGACGTCGAAGTCGAGGTCGTGGTCGTCGTCGAACGCGACTTCGAGGGAGTCGAACGCCGCCCGATAGCGCGAGCGGTGTCTGCCGTCCGATCGGACCTCCGTCTCCTCGTCGACGAGCGTCGCGTCGGTGAGCAGTTCGAGTTTCCTGTAAGTCGTCGAGAGTGGCACGTCGCACGCCTCCGAGAGTTCGTTCGCCGTCATTGGTTCTTCGAGCGCATCGAGGAAGGCCCGACAGTCCGCGTCGTTGAGCGCATCCAGAACGCGCGCGAGGTCGAGGTCGTCGTCGGATGCACTCATGCTGTCCCCGTGCGGGTCGTCACCGGGCGTATGCGCTCGACCCTTAGATATCGTCCGGTTCGCGCTGCCGCGGTCGCAACCGACTTGCCGCCGGCGCTTGCACGGCGCGGTATGCACGACCGGGACGGGGGACCGCGGTGAGCGACCCCGAGGCGACGAGCGCGGACGCGGGCGGCGAATCCGACGGTGATGCGCCCACCGGACTCGATCGGCCGCGGCGCGCGCTCGCCACCGTGATCGCCATCGTCTTCATCGACCTCCTCGGGTTCGGCATCATCATCCCCATCCTCCCCTACTACGTCCGGAGCTTCGGGGTGAGCGACGTCTACATCGGCCTGCTCGCGGCGTCGTACTCGCTGTTGCAGTTCGTCTTCGCGCCGCTTCTCGGTCGCCTCAGCGACGAGCACGGCCGCCGGCCGGTGCTGATGCTCTCGGTCGCCGGGAGCGCCGTCGCGTGGACCGTGTTCGGCCTCGGCGCGGAGTTCGAGGCCCTGTTCGGCGTCGCGGGCGGCGTGGGCGCCCTCTTCGTCGCGCGGATGATCGCCGGCGCGATGGGGGGGAACGTCGCCACCGCACAGGCGTACATCGCGGACGTCACGACGCGGGAGGAGCGCGCGGGGGCGCTCGGCCTCATCGGCGCGGCCTTCGGCCTCGGCTTCGTCTTCGGACCGGCGCTCGGCGGCCTCCTCGCTAGCGACCCCGTCGTCGCCGAGGCCCGCGCGGCTTTCCCCGCGTTCGTCCCCGCGACGCGGTTCAGCCTCCCGAGCTTCGCCGCCGCGGGTCTCTCCGCTTTGGCTTGCGTCGCCGCGTACGCCTTCCTCCCGGAGCCCGCGCGTCACCGCGGCTCCGCGCGCCGCACCGGTGTCGTCTCGGGCTTCCTCGGGGCCGCGCGCTCGGCGGCGCTGCGCCCGTACGTCGCGACCTTCCTCCTCGTCTCGGTCGCGTTCTCCGGGATTCAGGTCGTCTTCGTCCCGTTCGCGGCCGACACCTTCGACTACGGGGAGGCCGAGACGGCGCTCCTCCTCACGTACATCGGCGTGCTCGGCGTGGTGAATCAGGCGGTCGTCGTCGGACGGCTCTCCCGTCGGTACCGCGACGACGCGCTCGCCGTCGTCGGCGCGCTCGCGCTCGTCGGTTCGCTCGCCGCCGTCCCGTTCACCCCGGTCATCGGCGAGGCCGTCGTCCCGCCGTCCCTGCTCGCCGGCGCGCCACCGTGGTTCACGCCCGCGTTGGTCGCCCTCCTCGTCGTCCTCGCGGTGCTCTCGTTCGGGAACGGCCTGTTGAACGTCGCCCTCTCGACGCTCGTCTCCGCGGCCGCGCCGCCGGACGAGCAGGGCGCGGCGTTCGGTATCACGCAGAGCGCGGGGAGCCTCGGACGGACCGTCGGGCCGCCGGCGATGACCGCGCTCTACGTCGTCTCGCCGTGGCCGCCCTTCGTCCTCGGCGCCGTCCTCGCCGTGGGCGTCGTGGCCGTCCTCGTCGGCACCGTCTACGGGAACGCGGGCGACGCGAGCGCCGGGCCGCAGGGTTGAAACGTCCCGCGCGGAAACCACCCCCCACGATGCCTACCGCCGAAGTCGACCTCCCGAGCGATCTCGAAGTCGAAATCGACCGCCTCGTCGACGATGGCGAGTTCTTCAACCGCAAGGAGGCGGTCGAAGAGCTCCTCTCGACGGGGTTGAACGTCTACGACGCCACGTCGGGGAGCGACGAGGAGGCCGAGATGGGGGAGTTCGAGGCGGACATGCGCGAGACGAGCGAGCGCTCGCTCGGCGACGAATACGAGTTCTGATCGGTTCGCGTCGCGCTCACCGGATTTTCCGGATCGGCCGTCGCCGCGACGGTTCGCGCCCGCGCTCAGCGGTGCTCGGCGAGGAAGTCCTCGATGCGGTTCGTGGCCTCGCGGAGCTCGGGGAGCGATCGCGCGTACGAGACGCGGACGTGACCCTCGCCGCCGTCGCCGAAGACGCGCCCGGGGACCACGGCGACCTCCGCCTCGCGGAGGAGCTCCTCCGCGAACCGCTCGTCGTCGCCGGGGACCGACGGGAAGACGTAGAACGCCCCGCGCGCCTCGAAGCACTCCAGACCCATCTCCCGAAAGCGCGAGAGCACGAAGCGCCGACGCCGGTCGTACTGTTCGCGCATGTCGACGACGGCGTCGTCGCAGGAGTGCAGGGCTTCGAGCGCCGCGGCCTGCGCGGTCGTCGGCGCGGAGAGCATCGTGTACTGATGGATGCGGTTCATCCCGTCGATGACCTCGGGGGGACCCATCGCGTACCCCAATCGGAGGCCGGTCATCGCGTACGCCTTCGAGAAGCCGTTGAAGACGACGGTGCGCTCGCGCATCCCCGGCTGGGTGGCGATGCTGTCGTGTTCGCCCTCGTAGGTGAGCGCCGCGTACACCTCGTCCGAGAGGACGAAGAGGTCGTGTTCGCGCGCGAACGTCGCGACCTCCGCGAACCCCGAGGCGTCCATCACCGCGCCCGTCGGATTGTTGGGGTAGCAGAGCACGAGGAGGTCGGCGCGCTCCGCGCCGGCGCGCTCCAAGGCGTCGTACGTGAGTCGAAACTCGTCCTCGGCCCGCGTCGGCACGCGGAGGACCTCCCCGCCGGCGAACGAGGCGTCCGGTCCGTAGGAGATGTAGGCGGGTTCGGCGACCGCGACGACGTCGCCGGGGTCGACGAGCGCGCGCATGGCGAGGTCCATCGCCTCGCTGACGCCCGTCGTGACGAGGATCTCCTCGTCCGCGTCGTACTCGTGCCCGTAGCGCGTCACGTGGGCCTCGATGGCCTCGCGGAGGTCGCGCCGGCCGCGATTCGACGTGTAGGAGGTCTGTCCGCGCTCCAGGGCGTCGATGGCGGCCTTCCGGGCGGGCCACGGCGCGCTGAAGTCGGGTTCGCCGACGCCGAGCGAGACGACGTCGTCCATCTCCTCGGCGATCTCGAAGAACCGCCGGATGCCCGACGGCGGCGTTCGCTCCGCGCGCTCGGAGAGGCGGCTCATGGGGAGTACGAGAGCCGGTCGTCCGTCTCGCCGTCGTCGAACTCGATCCCGTCGTCCTTGTAGGTCTCCATGACGTAGTGCGTGACCGTCTGGGTCACCTCGGGGATCGGGGCGATCTCCTCGGAGACGAAGCGCGACACCGCGTTCATCGTGTCGGCGCGGACCTCCAGGGCGAAGTCGTAGTCGCCGCTGACGAGCTGGAACGCCGTCACCTCGGGGAACTTGGCGATGCGACGGGAGATGTCCTCGTATCCCGTCTCGCGGTCGAGCTCGACGTTCAACTCGACTTTCGCCTCGACGATTCCGTCGTCGAGCGCCGCCCAGTCCACGACCGCGGTGTAGCCGCGCACGACCCCGGCGTTTTCGAGGGCCTCGACGTGCGCCTCGACGTCCTCCGGGGTGAGGTCGAGTTGTCGGGCGACGTCCTCCGCCGTGTACCGGGCGTCCTCGCACAGGAGGTCGAGGACGCGTCTGCGCTCGTCGTCCATACTCGCCCGCACGTCGCGTCCGTTCTTAGTGCTGTCCCTCCGGACTCGGTGACGGCTACGACTACCGCCACCCGACGGCTTTTGCGGTGGGTCGTCCTAGGCGCCCGTGATGATCGTCGTGCACGCGACCTTCCCGATCGACCCGGATCACCGCGAGGAAGCGCTCGACCTCGCCCGCGACGTCGTCGCGGCGTCCACCGAGGAACCCGGCGTCATCGACTATCACGCCGCGGTCGACGTCGAGGACGAGACCGTCCTCCGGTTCGTCGAACGCTACGAGGACGCCGCGGCCGTCGAGGCCCACGAGGAGAGCGAGCACTTCCAGGCGTTCGTCGCCGGCCTCTCCGACGTCCTTGCGGGCGACCCCGAGGCGACCCGCTTCGCGGTCGACTCCGCGACCGACGTCGAACTCTGAGACGCGGGGATCGGGTATCGGATCCGTCCCGGCGGCGAGCGCGGCGGCAGACGATCCGCGGCCCGGCGACCGGTTCGCGTGGCCCCCTACTCGTCGAGCGGACGCTCCATCGTGACGTGCGGGATCCCCGCCTCGTCGAAGACGCCGCCGACCCGCTCGTAACCTCGCGCGGCGTAGAAGCCCGCGGCGCTCGTCTGGGCGTCGAGGACCGCGCGGTCGTGTCCCGCCTCGCGGGCGCGGGCCTCGGCCGCGTCCATCAGGCGCGCGCCCCATCCCTCGCCGCGGTGGGTGTCGCGGACGGCGACGCGCTCGATCTTCGCCGCGCCCGACTCGGCCGTCCGGTAGCGTGCGGTGCCGACGGCCGCGCCGTCGACACGGGCGAGGAAGTGCGTCGCCTCGGCCTCGTGGTCGTCCACCTCGACCGACGCCGGGACGCCCTGTTCGTCGACGAAGACGGCGTATCGGACCGCGAGCGCCTCGCGGAACGCCGCCGCCGTCTCGACCACCTCCACGCCGTGCATACCCGCGGGCAGGCGACCGCCACGGAAGACCCTTCCCCTCCCCGCCGAACAGTTATGGCCGTTCGGTGACTCGTATTCGATACGGGAATGACTGACGCCGACGGTGCCGACGGGACCGACGGGGCGCTGGGTCGCTGTCCGGAGTGCGGGGCCGACGTCCCCGCGACCGCGGTGCTCATCGAGTACGAGGACGACGACGGCGAGGCCGCGTACGCCGCCTGTCCGTCGTGCGATACCGTCGTGAAGCCGCGCTCGTAACCCACAGGGACTTTGCCGGGCCGCCCGAAGAACCGGTAGATGCGCACACGACTGCGAACGCTTCTCGTCGTCGTTCTCCTCGTCGCGTCGAGCGCGGCGACGGCGAACGCGACAGCCGCCGGCGCGTCGGGCGTCGATCGGGGGAGCGCGAGCGCGAGCGCGACTGCGCCCGCGACCGACACTCCCGCGCCCGCACAGGCCGACGACGCGACCGACTCGAACCGATCTATCGGCTACGTCGACGGCTATCGGTACGACACCGCGATCGACGTCGATCAGTCCGACGGGCTGAGCGACGCGGAGATCCGCGCGTACGTCCGGCGGACGATGGCGCGCGTCGAACGCCTCCGCGGGCACGACTTCGAGACGCCGGTCCCCGTGAACGTCATGTCGCGGGACGCGTACCGCGCGAACCGATCGAACGCGCCGACGAACGCGACGTACGCGCGGTGGAACCAACAGGTGTGGGAGGCCGCCCTGATCGTCGGCGACGAGACGAACCTTTCCTCGGCGACGTCCTCGTACTACTCGAACAGCGTCCAAGGGTTCTACTCGCCGAGCGACGACGCCATCGAGATCATCGTCCCCTCCGGGAAGCGGGCGTACATCGACCGGGCGACGCTCGCCCACGAGCTGACCCACGCCCTCCAAGATCAGACCTACGACCTCGGTGCGGCGAAGTACGGCGGCGAGACGCAGGACGCGCAACTCGCCACGAGCGGGCTCATCGAGGGCGAGGCTCGATACGTCCAGCGACAGTACACCCGGCGCTGTACGAACGGGACGTGGCGCTGCGTCGCCACGCCGTCGAGCGACGATTCGTCGTCCGACTCCCTGGCGTCGACCGACCCGTCGCCCCCTCAGAGCCTGCAGTACACGCTCTACTTCCCGTACGCGAGCGGGCCGGGATACGTCAACGAGCTTATCGAGCGCGGCGGCTGGGCGGCTGTCGACGCCGCGTGGCGCGACCCGCCGACCACGACGAGCGAGGTCATCCACGGTGACGCCCCCGCGGTGACGGACGTCGCCGTCGATCGCGACGCGGCGACGAACGGCTGGCGGACGTATCCGAGCGTCGGCGTGAACGGGACGGACACGCTCGGCGAGGCCTCGATATTCATGGGGCTCTGGTGGCAGAGCGCGCGCTACGACGCGGGCGTCGTGCCGACGGACATCCGCGCGGACGACGGCTATCGGACGTTCCGCTACGCCGCGCCGGCCTCGGCGGGGTGGGCGGGCGACGCGGTGCTCCCCTACCGGAACGGCGACGCGGACGGCTTCGTCTGGAAGACCGCGTGGGAGACCGAGACCGACGCGGGCGACTTCGCGGCCGGCTACGTCGCGGCGCTGAAGGCGCACGGCGCGACCCGCGAGGACGGCGTCTGGATCGTCTCCGGGGACGACGGCTATCGGGGCGCGTACCGCGTCGTGCACGCGAACGAGACGGTGACGGTTGTGAACGGCCCGGACGTCGCCGCGGTGAACGACATCCGTCCGTCGCTCGCGGGCAGCGAGAGCTCCCCGGGGACGTCCGGCGGCTCGTCGCCCGGGTTCGGCCTCCTCGCGGGCGCGCTCGCGCTCCTCGGCGCGCTCCTCGTCGTCCTCGTGCGACGCCGGTGACGCCGGCTCGCCCGGCCGCCGTCGGACGGACGACCTGAACGCGGACGAGACCGTGGCCTGACTCTTTGAGCGCCCCGTAGCGAACGCGTTCGCGACGCGCGAGTCGACGACGACACGAACACGACGCTCGCCGACTGGCCGTCACCGGCGCGCCGCCGCGGTATCTTTGACTATCGTTACGTACATAGATAGTAATGTTTTTACATCACGTACGATCAATTCGCGGTGAAACATGTCGGAAAAGATCACGCATTCGCGTCGACGGTTCCTCCAGGCGACGGGCGCGCTCGGTGCGGCCGCCGTCGCCGGCGGCTCCGAGGGGGTCAGTGCCCGGGAGATGCAGGCGTACGGGGACGGATCGCGACCAGCGCCACCGGAGACGGACGTCGAGGCGATCCTCGCGGAGATGAGCGTCGAGGAGAAGATCGGGCAGATGATCCAGGCGAACGTCTCGACGGTCGACGCGAGCGAGATCGCGTCGCTGTTCACCGACTACCACGTCGGTTCGCTCCTCACCGGCTCGGCCTACCCGCCGTCGCGCGATCCCGTCGAACTCGCCAAGGGCGTCAACGCCCTCCAGGAGTACGCGATCGGCGAGGGAAACGGCGTCCCGTTCGTCTACGGCCTCGACACCGTCCACGGGAACGTCACCGTCGAGGGGGCGACGGCGTTCCCGCACAACGTCGGGATGGGCGCGACGCGGGACCCCGAGCTGATGGCGACTGCGGCGAGACACACCGGTGACTCGGCGTCCGCGATCGGCGCGCACTGGGGGTTCGCCCCGACGAGCGGGATCGCCCGCGACCCCCGCTGGGGACGCTTCTACGAGACGCTCTCCGAGGACCCGCACCTGACGGGCGAGCTCGGCGCGGCGGCCGTTCGCGGCCTCCAGGAGGGCGACGCGGAACACGGCGGCGTCGCCGCGAGCGTGAAGCACTTCGCCGCGTACAGCGAGCCGCAGAACGGCGACGACCGCAGTCCCGCCCGCATCCCGGTCCGCGACCTCGTGGAGAACCACTTCGTCCCCCATCACATGGGTCTCCAGGAGGAGCCCCTCACGGTGATGATCAACAGCGGCTCCGTCAACGGCGTCCCCGCCCACGCCTCCTCGTGGCTCCTCACCGACGTCCTGCGCGACCGGATGGGGTTCGAGGGCCTCGCCGTCTCCGACTGGAACGACTTCCACCGGATGGTCGAGATGCACGAGTACGCCCCCGACCTCCGGGCGGCCGTGAAGGCGGGCGTCAACGCCGGCGTCGACATGGCGATGCTCTCCGACCTGACGCACGTCGAGGAGTTCTACACGGCGCTTCGCGGCCTCGTCGAGGCCGGCGAGGTATCCGAGTCGCGCATCGACGAGGCCGCGCGGCGCTCGCTCGAACTGAAGGCCGAACTCGGCCTCCTCGACGACCCGTACGTCGACCCGACGCGCGCCCCGGACGTCGTCGGCGGCGCGAAGGACGCCGCCCGCGAGGCCGTCCGCGAGTCCCTCACCCTCCTGAAGAACGAGGGCGACGCGCTCCCGCTCGCCCCGACGCAGAACGTCGTGCTCGCCGGCCCGAACGTCGACGACGTCCGCGCGCAGTGCGGCGGGTGGACCATCGGCTGGCAGGGCCTCCACGCCGACGACGCGAAACCGTGGGCGACGACCATCGCGGAGGGCGTCCGCTCCCGGGCCATCGGCGGCGTCGCCGTCCACGAGACCGGCTACGCGTTCAACCGCTGGAGCGACGACGAGTGGTCGCTCGACGCCGAGACGAAGGCCGCGATCGTCGCGGACGCGAAGACCGCCGACCGCGTCGTCCTCGTCCTCGGCGAGGGACCGTACGCCGAGGGGTTCGGGAACACGGACGAACTCGCCCTCCCGGCCGCCCAGCGCGAGCTCGTGGACGCCGTGGCCGACCTCGACACGGAGGTCGTCGGTCTCCTCGTCGCCGGCCGGCCGCGCGGGACGAGCGAGACGCTCGCCAAGCTCGACGCCTTCGTGATGGCGTACTATCCGGGGAGCGCCGGCGGCGCCGTCGCGGACGTCCTCTACGGCGACGCCGACCCCGGCGGACGCCTCGCCTTCCGCTGGCCGGACGGCGTCGGGCAAGTGCCGAACTACTACAACCAGTACCACCCCGCGAAGGACAACGCGGACGCGCTCTTCGAGTTCGGCGCGGGGCAGAGTTACACGGAGTTCGCGTTCTCCGACCTCACCGTCTCGCCGTCCACGGTCGCGGACGCCGCGAGCGCGGGCACCGCGACGGCGAGCGTGACCGTGACGAACACCGGCGACCGGACGGGCACCGCGCTTGCCGAGGCCTGCTACACGGAGGCGTACGGCTCCGTCCAGTACCCGCGGCGCAAACGCCTCGGTTCCGAGAAGGTCGAACTCGCGCCCGGGCGCTCGCGGCGCGTGACGGTCGAGTTCCCGCTCGCCGCGCTCGCCGTCGTCCCCGGCGAGGTACCGGGGGACGCCGATCCGGTCGTCGAGGCCGGCGACTTCACCGTCGAACTCGGCGGGGAGACGACGACGCTCACGATCGCCGAGACCGTCCCGCTCGATCCGACGCCCGGCGCGAGCCGGTGAGCGCCGCGGGCTGACACCCGTGCTATCGGGCGCCGCGCAAGCCTCATGGTCGCGTCCGTCCTACTCTCGTCCGTAATGGCACGCGGAACGGTTGACTTCTTCAACCAAACTGGCGGTTACGGATTCATCGAGACTGACGACGCGGACGAGGACGTCTTCTTCCACATGGAAGACGTCGGCGGCGCGGACCTCACCGAGGGCGAGGAGATCGAGTTCGACATCGAGGCGGCCCAGAAGGGCCCGCGCGCGACGAACGTCACGCGTGTCTAATCCCGGCACGAACGAGCGAACGCGTTTTTTCGAGCGAGTACGCGCGAGCGAAGCGGACGCTCACGTCCCCGAGCGGGTGACGTGTCCGTCGAGGCGGTGTGCGGCCGCGAGCAGGAGGCCGAGGAGGCCGCCGGCGAGCGTCCAGACCCCGGCGACGACGAGCGACGCGTCGAGCGCCGTCCACGCGAGCCCGGCCGCGCCGAGTCCGCAGAGCGTGCCGCCCGCGAGGAGCGGCGTGGAGCCGTCGGCGCGTCCCACCGCCCAGCGCGCGATCGGTACGAGGAGCGCGCCGAGCGTCACGCCGAGTCCGAGGCCGAGCGCGACGCCGACGCCGACCGCGCTCGCCGCGTCCGCCGCGTCGAGGAATGCCGCGGCCGCCCCGGCGCCCACGCCGACGCCCGCGCCGAGCGCGATCCCGACCCCGATCGACCGCCGGCCGTCGAGTGACACGGCCGAGAGGGCGTCCGCCGGTCGCATAAAGCCGCCCGGAACCGCCCGGCTCTTCTTCCTCCGACGCGTCCCGTGAGCCATGGCGATGGACTCACTGCCGTCTCGACCGCTCACGATCGCGGAGGGGCGCGCGCTCCACCGCAGCGACGCCTTCCGGATGGTCGCGCCGGCGAGCGCGCACACCGCCCGCGGCGAGGACGAACGCCTCGTCTCCGCGCTCGTCCTCGTGCGCGACAGGAGCGTGCAGGGCGTCGGCTACGACCTCGGTACGGACGAGTGGACGGTCGTCTACAGCGAGTCGTTCGAGGCCGCGGACGACGGAGAGCGGGCCGCCGCCGACGGCCTCGTCACGGCCGCGGAGGAGCACGCGCAGGCGGCGAACGAGGCGCTGCGGGAGTGGGCGGGCCACGAGGACCGGGAGTTCGAGGCCGTCGAGGACTCAGCGGTCGAGGCCGAAGCGGGCGAGAGCGAGCGCGCCCGCGCGCTCTTCGAGCGGTACCGCGCCGTGACCGACGCGGACGCGGAGTGACGTGGCTTTTTGCCGGCGGCGCTTGAGGACCCCGTATGACGCGTTTCCTCGTCGCCACCGACTCCGTCCACACGACCGCGGCCGCCTGCGACTACCTCGGTCCCCGGCTCGACGCCGGCGACTCCGTTCGCGTCGTCGGCGTCACCGAGGACGGCTCGCGCGACGCCGGCGACGCCGTGAACGTCGCGTCGGCGCGCCTCACGACGCCGACCGTCGAGACCGCGGTCCGCGACGGCGAGGCCGTCGACGAGATCCGGGAGGAACTCGAACGGGGCGGCGTCGACGAACTCGTCGTCGGCGCGCACGAACCCGGTCCCGGCGCGGAGTCCGGCCTCGGCCGGACCGCGCGCGCGCTCGTCGGCCGCGTCGAGGTCCCCTGCGTGGTGTTGCCGCCCGTCGGGCTGGAGTAGCTACTCGATCTCCGTCGCGACGCGCGCCGGGTTCCCGCGCACGACGACGCCCTCCGGGACGTCCTCGGTGACGACGGCTCCCGACGCGACGACGCTGTCGTCGCCGATACTCACGCCCGGGTTCACGACGGCGCGCCCGCCGAGCCACACCCGATCCCCGATCGCCACCGGTTCCCCGTACTCCTCGCCGGCGGCGCGCTCGGCCGGGTCCAGCGGATGCGTCGCCGTGTAGACGTGGGCGCCCGGCCCGAGCAGGCAGTCGTCCCCGATCTCGACCCGGCAGACGTCGAGGATCACGCAGTCGACGTTCGCGTAGAAGCCGTCGCCGACGTGGACGTGCTCGCCGTAGTCGCAGTGGAACGGCGGCTCGATGGACACGTCCTCGCCGACGGAGCCGAGCAGCCTTTCGAGGATCTCGTGTCGCTCGCCGTCGGCGCCCGGGGCGGTGTCGTCGTAGCGCGCGGTCAACTCTCGCGCCCGCTCGCGCGCCGCGACCAGCTCGGGATCGCTCGGGTCGTACCGCTCGCCGGCCACCATCTTCTCCCGTTCACTCGTCACGTCCGGGAGTCGACGCGCACGACGATAGGGGTGGCGGGTCACCGCGGCGTCCCGCTCCGGTCGCCGCCGCGTTCGTCGTGGCGGCACCGACGTCCTCACGGGTCGCGCCACGCCCGCTCGGTTCTCCGGCGCTTTCCTACCGGTCGGCGTCGCCGTCCTCGTCCGCGAAGTCGAGCGCGCAGGAGTTGATGCAGTAGCGTTCGCCGGTCTCCGTCGGGCCGTCTTGGAAGACGTGACCGAGGTGGCCGCCGCAGTTCGCACAGACGACTTCGGTGCGAACCATCCCGTGGCTGGTGTCCTTTCGGCGCTCGACGCTGCCCTCGATGGCGTCGTCGAAGCTCGGCCACCCCGATCCCTCGCCGTCGAACTTCGTCTCGGAGTCGAAGAGCGCGGCGTCGCAGCCCGCACAGCGGTAGACGCCGTCGTCGTCCTTGCCGATGAACTCGCCGGTGAACTTCGCTTCCGTCCCCCGCTCGCGGAGGACGCGGTACTCCTCGTCGTCGAGGCGTTCTCGCCACTCGGCGTCGCTCTGCGGGAGGTCCCCCTCGGCGTCACTCATACGCGATCGAAGGGGCGCCGCGGCTTTAGGGGTGACGACGGCTCGGGACGACGGCTCGTGTCGAGGCGAGGGCGACCCGGGCGGTCACTCCCGATAGCGTTCGCGCCAGCGCGGCACGGCGCGGCCGTAGAGGACGTGACCGACGCCGGCGAGCGCGAGCCCCGCGACGACGAGCGCCGCGGCCAGCGGCGCGCTCAGCGGTGCGGCGACGAAGCCGACGACGAGTACCGGAACGAGCGGGAGGGCGACGCCGAGCGTGAAGCCCGCGAACAACACGGTGTCGAAGAGGAACTCGTTCGGCCGGGTACCGGCGAGCGCGACCGTGAGGCCGAACAGGTAGGCCTGCAGACCGACGCAGAGCGCGAGGCCGGCGAGCGCGTCGAGGGGGGCGGTGCCACGCCAGAGCGCGGCGGCGGCGTAGCACGCCACCCCGGTCGGGAGACCGAGCACCGCGAAGGCGCGGCGCTTCGCGTCGAAGACCGCGCTCGTATCGATCGGGAGCGTCGCGTACGTCGTCGGGTCGTCGAACTGCGTGAGCCAGTTGTACGTCGTGAACGCCGTCAGCCCGAGGATCGACCCGAACGCGACGCCGGGGAGGACGCGGAGGCCGACGACGGACTCGGCGAGGGAGACGAGGAAGGCGCTCACGGCCACCAGGATGCCCGCGGAGAGGAGCACCTTCCAGTAGCCGCCGGCGGAGCGCGAGACGTCCAGCATCGTCTTGACGAAGACCGGGTCGTCCCACGCGGGGACGCGGCGCCGCCACGCGCGGTAGGCGTTCTCGGCGGTGCGCGCCGGCGGTTCGTGCTCCGGGTCGTAGGCGAGCGCGGCGACGGCGAGGAGACAGAGCGGCGGGACGGCGGCCGCGACGGCGCTCGTGAAGCCGGGCGCGACGAAGAGCGCGTAGGGCGTCGCCGCCGCGACCGGGAGACCCGCGACGGCCGCCGCACCGATCGCGCACGCGACGAGCGCGGCGACGACCTTGCCGGGGCGGCCGCGGGTGGCGAGCGACACCGCCGCGACCGTCGCGCAGAGGCCGAGACCGAACGTCCAGACGAGCGTCAGCCAGAGGAGCGCGAGCTCGGCGAGCGGGAGGAGCGGCGCGAACGCGACCGCGAGCGGCAGGAGGAGGAGGACGGCGTAGTAGCCGACGTCCTTCAGGAGGAAGAGCCCGAGGAGCCGGCGCTGGCGCAGCGGGAGCGTGTGCGCGCTGAAGACGACGAGCGTCGTCTCGCCCAAGAGCCCGCGCATCGCGTCGCGGCCGACGAGGCCGACCGTGCCCGTCTGGAGGCCGAAGAGCGCGACGAGGACGTGCGCGCCCGCGACGACCGTCTCCGTCCCCGTGCCGGTCGTCCCGAGCGCCCACGCGGTCAGCCCGCCGACGAGCGCGACGAAGACGGGGAACGCGGCGAAGCGACGCCCGCCGAACAGCCGACTGTGGAGTCGCCACTCCTCGCGGACCATCGCCGCGAGCACCGCGCGGTCGGCGCTCATCGCCCCGCGTCCGCGTCGGCGTTCGACTCCGCACCGGCGTCCGCGTCCGCACCCGCGTTCACATCCGTGTCGCGGCCCGCGCCCGCGTCAGCCCCGACGCTCGCGTCCGCACCGACCTCGCGGAGGAAGACGTCGAGCAGTCGGTCGCCGTCGAGCGCCGCCGGGCGGCGCGTCGCCACCAGCTCACCCTCGTGGACGATCCCGACCCGATCGCAGAGGTCGGCCGCGACGTCGATGTCGTGCGTCGAGAGGAAGACCGTGTTCCCGGCGTCTCGATACTCCCGGAGGAAGCGTTTTACGGCCTCCTGCACGATCGGGTCGAGGTTCGCCAGCGGCTCGTCGATGAAGACGAGGTCGGGGTCGTGGAGGAACGCCGCGGTGATCATCACCTTCTGCTGTTGGCCCCGCGAGAGGTCGGTGTGCATCGTGTCAAGCTTCGCCCCGTAGGCGAGCCGGTCGGCCCACGTCTCGACGCGCTCGTTCACCGTCGCGGCGTCGAGGTCGCGCACCGACCCGACGAAGTCGAAGTACTCGCGCGGCGTCATGAAGCTCGGCGGGGACTCCTGCTCGGGGAGGATCCCGACGCGCTCGCGGACGCCGATCGGATCGGCGGCGGGATCGACGCCGAGGACGGACGCCGTGCCCGCGTCGGGGCGGAGTTGGCCGGTGAGGATCCGGATCGTGGTGCTCTTGCCCGCGCCGTTCGGTCCGAGGAGACCGAACAGCTCGCCGGCGGGGACGTCGAGCGTCAGCCCCGCGAGCGCCGTGAGGTCGCCGTACGACTTGCGGAGATCCGCGGTGGCGATCGCGTTCACGTCACCGGCGTCGCCCGCCGCCGGCAAATAGCCTCGCGTCGCGGCGACGGCGAGGAGACGGCGAGAGGACGGCGCGGCGACGCCACCGCCCGCCGCGGTGGGCACGTTTTTGTCCGCGCCGCGCGGATCACGACCCATGTCGCTCCCCGGTCCCGCCGCGTTCGCCCGCCGCTGTCTCGCGTCGCTCGTCCGTCGCCCCGCGGACGCGCTCGCGCCGTACCTCCACGAGTCCTACTCGGAGCGTCCGACGCTGAGCGAGGAGTGGCTGACGATCACCGCGGGCGCGGGCTCGTCCGTCGTCGTCGCCGCCACGACCGCTCTCGCGCTCGCGCTCAGCGCGGCCTACGCGCTCCTGTACGTCGGGCTTCGGGTGCTTCGACGCGGCGTGAGCCGTGTCGGTGCGGGCGCGCGATCCCGACTCGGGCGCTGATCGTCAGCCGGGAGGGTCGACGCAGTCGACGGCGTCGCGCGCGAGGGACTCCAGCCCGCGGCGCAACCGCTCGGAGGCGGCCTGCCGGGAGACGTCGAGCGCCCCGGCGACGTCCGCCAGCGTCGCCTCACGCGGGACCGAGAAGTAGCCGGCGTCGACCGCCGCAGCCAGCGTCTCGCGTTGCTTTCGCGTCAGTCGCTCCGCCTCCGCGTCGCGGCTCGCCCCGAGGGAGCGGGTCGTGACGTCGATGCCGACGTCGACGAGCGCCTCGCGGAACGCGACGAGCGCGTCCCGGTCGGGGAACCGGAGACGGAACGACGCGTACTCCGGGGTCGCGCCGACGTCGAGGACGGGCGCGCCGACGTCGAGCGCGGTCTCGTAGACCGACGGCGTCGACGGCGCGAGTTGGACCCGATACAGTCGCTGGTCGCCACCGACGTCGTCGCCGTCGTCGAGACAGTTGATCCGCGCGGTGTCGTCGGCCGACGCGAGCGCGTCCGCGAAGCGATCGAGCTCCCGACCCCTCGCCCACACGAACAACACCGGACGGCTCGGATCCGCCGCCATCGTCGCCTCCACCTCGACCGTCGTTGAGGGGGCGGCGGCCAACGCCGTGACGAGCGAGAGGTCCGCACAGTGGAGGTGTAACGTGGCGACGAGCGTCATCGCTGTCCGTAGGCCGTTGACGAATAAGAGCCCGCGGATCGACGCTCGTCGTTCGTCTCAACCTTTTTTACCCGCCGCGCGCGAACGCTGTGGTGATGGATCCCGTGCGCGCCATGACGTACAACGTCCGCGTCGACACCCCAGAGGACGGCGAGGACGGCTGGCCGTACCGGCGCGACGCGGTCGCCGGGACGATCCGCTATCACGATCCGGACGTCCTCGGCCTCCAAGAGCTCCTCGCCGGTCAGCTCGCGGACGTCCGCGAACGCCTCGATCGATACCGGTTCGTCGGGCGCTCGCGCGGCGCCGGCGAGGCGACCGACGAGTACGTCCCCGTCGGCTACGCCCACGACCGCTTCGAGCTCGTCGAGTCCGAGACCTTCTGGCTCTCCGAGACGCCGACCGTCGCCGGGAGCGTCGGCTGGGACGCCGCCCACCCTCGCGTCTGTACGTCCGCGCGCCTCCGCGAGCGCGCGAGCGGCGAGCAGTTCGTCGTCTACTGCATCCACCTCGACCACGAGGGCCGGACGGCCCGCAAGCGCGGCGCCGAACTCGTCCGGGCGCGCGTCGCCGCGAGCGACGCCCCGGCGATCGTCCTCGGCGACTTCAACTGCGAGGCGGGCGACCCCGCCCACGACGCCCTCACCGAGTCGCTCCGCGATTCGCGCGCCGCCGCGACGTACGACCACGGCCCGAACACCACGCGCAACGATTATCGAACCCTCCACGCCGACTGGACGATCGACCACGTCCTCCTCAGCGACGCGTGGGCCGTCGACGCCCGCGCCGTCTGTAGCGATCAGTACGCCAACGGGCGCTATCCCTCCGATCACCTCCCCGTCGTCGTCGACCTCTCCTGAACGCCGTCCCCCCTCCACCCTCGTCCTCTCCCCCCGCTCGCGCCTCTCGGTTCGGTCGGCGCTCGCTTCGGGCGGGGGCGGCGCGCTCGACGTCTCCGAAGCTATTCCCCGCCGGCGGTCGAAGCGCCGCGTATGCAGGACTTCGATCTCGTCGTCGTCGGCTCGGGCTCCGGACTGGACGTCGCCTCGGTCGCCGCTCGGCAGGGACAGGACGTCGCCGTCGTCGAGGACGGCCCGCTCGGCGGTACGTGTCTCAATCGCGGCTGCGTCCCCTCGAAGATGCTCGTCCACCGCGCCGACGTGAAACGCGGCGTCGACACCGCGGACGAGTTCGGCATCGACGCCACCGTCGAGGACGTCGACTTCTCGGGGATGGTCGCGGAGGTCTCCGACCACGTCGATCGGGACAGCGCGTCGATCCGCCGCGGGATCGAGGCCTCAGAGAACCACACGCTCTTCGACGACACCGGTCGGTTCGTCGACGAGCGCACCCTCGCGGTCGGCGACGAGACGATCCGCGGCGAGGCGGTCGTCGTCGCCGCCGGCACCCGACCGGCGATCCCGGACGTCGAGGGCATCGAGGACGTCGACTACTGGACAAGCACCGAGGCGCTCCGCGCCGACGCGCCCCCCGAGCACCTCGTGATCGTCGGCGGCGGCTACGTCGCCGCGGAGCTCGCCCACTACTTCGGGACGTTCGGAAGCGACGTGACCATCGTCGGTCGCCGCGGCGCGCTCCTCCCCGGCGAGGACCCCGCGATCGCCCGGCACTTCACCGAGCGCTACGAGCGGCGCTTCGACGTTCGGACGGGCTTCGAGGCGAGCGCGGTCCGCGAGACCGGCGACGGGATCGCGCTCGACGCCGAGGCCGTCGATGGCGACGACGCCGCGACCGTCCGCGGCGATCAGCTCCTCGTCGCCGCCGGCCGCGTCCCGAACACGGATCGCCTCGACGCCGCGGCGGGCGGGATCGAGACGACGGACAGAGGGTACGTGGCGACGAACCGCTACCTCGAAACGAGCGCGGAGAACGTCTGGGCGCTCGGCGACGTCGTCGGGCGCTACCCCTACAAGCACGCCGCGAATCACGAGGCGAGCACGGTCATCGCGAACGCGCTCCGCGACGAACGCGACGCCGTCGACTACACCGCGATGCCCCACGCCGTCTTCGCGGACCCCCAAGTCGCCGCCGTCGGCGTCACGGAGGCCGACCTCCGCGCCGAGTCGCGCGAGTATCGCGTCGGCGGCTACGAGTACGCCGACACCGCGATGGGCTCGGCGATGGGCGACCCGCCCGGCTTCGTCAAGGTCCTCGTCGCGCCCGACGGCGAGATCCTCGGGACGCACGTCGTCGGCCCCCACGCCTCCCAACTCGTCCACGAGGTCTGCGTGGCGATGCGGGCCGGGAGCGGCACCGTCGCCGACATCCGCGACACGATCCACGTCCACCCCGCGCTCAACGAGGTCGTCGCACGCGCCTTCGGCGGCCGGTTCAGCGACCCCGACGAGCGCCGATAACGACGCGGTCCACGCTCACTCTCCCACCGATCGTGCTGACGCTCGCCGGGAGCTTCTTCACCGTCTACAACCTCCGTCTTTTGCTCGCCTGACGGCACCGAACGACGTCCACGCCCCGTCCCGCCTCAGACGTCGGCGGGCGTGTCGAAGTCGTGGTAATGCTCGCCCTTCTCCTTCGTGAGGATGTTGAGCGCGGCGGCGGCGCCGTCGCCCGCGGAGATGACGGCCTGCCACTCCTCGGCGCGCACCATCGCGCCCGTCGCGTACGCGTCGTCGACGCTCGTCTCCATCGTCACGTCGACGTCCACGACGTCCTCGTCCGTGAAGTCGCACCCCAGCTCCTCGGCGAGGTCGCGGTTCGCCCCGGTCGCCAACACGAGGTAGTCCGCGGTGTGCTCCTCGCCCGCGGTGACGACGAACCCCTCCTCGTCCGCCTCGACCGCCGTGACTTCCGTCTCCTCGTGGAGCGTGACGCCGTGGTCGGCGGTCGCCTGCTCGCGCGCCCGGTCGAGGAAGACGTCGCCGTCCATCGAGCGGATGCCGAGGTAGTTGAACAGGTGGGCCTTGTGCATCCACGTCGCGTCGGTGTCGAACGCGACGGCGTCTAGCCCGTTCTTCGACGCGAACAGCGCGGTGCTGAGGCCGGCGGGACCGCCACCGACGACGATGACGTCCGTCTCTGCCATGTCGCGACGTGCGTTCGCATACCGGATAAGCGTTCCCGCCGGGACGGCCCGCCTACTCGACGTGCGCCGGGAGGCGGCGGTGACGGTACCGGAAGAAGGCATCGAGGCCGACCTTCGCCGCCTCGTCCGCGACCGGCGCGAGCGGCCCCGTCGGCGTCCGATAGCGCACCCGGTCGCGACAGCGCGTGCGCTCGCCGTCCGCGTAGAAGAGGTGGGTGTGTTCCCACTCCGGGAACGGCCCCTCGGTCATGACGTCGCGGAAGTACGCGACGCCGTCGCCGCGTTTCCGCTCGACGATCTCTGACGTCCACGCCTGCCGGGGGCCCACGCCGAAGGGGCGGACCGAGAGCTCGACCCGCGATCCCGGATCGAGGACGTCCGGGTCGGGCTCGCCGTCGGGTCCCGTGACGCGCTCGACGCGCATGTTCACCCACGAGGGCGTGAGCGCGACCAGCCCGCCGACGCCCGAGTGGAACGACCACACTCGATCGAGCGGCGCACGCACCCACGACTCGCGTTCGTAAACGGCCATGTGGTGCGTACGGGCGGGGAGTGGAAAACCACTCGGGTCGCTAGCGGTACTCATCGGGGAGGACGTCGCGGTTCGCATCGAGGTGCTCGGCGAGAAACGCGAAGACGGCGTCGGTGCCCTGGAACCCCTCGGCGAGGCGGCCGACGAGCTCGCCATCGACGAAGAGGAGGAGCGTCGGGACCGAGCGGATATCGTAGTCGTCGACGACGTCGAGGTCGCGTTGGGGGTTGCACGTGGCGACGGCGACGCCCGAGGCCTTCGCCACCGCGCCGACGATCGGCTCGATGGCGTCGCAGAGCGTACAGCCCGGCCGGTAGACGTCGACGAGCGCGACGTCGTTGGCGGCGACGAAGGCGTCGATGTCCGCACCGGTCTCCACCGCGACCGGCGTCGTCGGCGTATCGGATCGCTCGGCGAGGGTGCGTGCGTCGCTCACTTCAGGCGCTCCTGCAGGAACGAGGGGTGGGCGGCCGTCACGCCGTCGATGTCGAGGATGTCCTCGCTGATGACGTCGCCGAGAGCGTTCCCGTCCTCGGCGCGGACCTCCGCCATCAGCATGTGGTCGCCGGAGGAGGTGTAGAGCGATCGGATGGAGTCGAGATCCTTCAACGCGCGCGTCGCCTCGACGTACCGCTCGGACTCGACGTCGATGCCGACCATGGCGATGGACTGCCCGGAGAGCTTCTTCGGATCCACCTCCGCCGAGTAGCCAACGATGACGCCCGCCTCCTCCAGTTCGTTCACGTACTTCCGGACGGTCGGCTTCGAGACGTCGGCCCGCTCGGCCAACTCCGCGTACGAGGCCTGCGCGTCCTCCTCCAGCGCCGCGAGTATCCGTTTCTCGGTCGAATCACTGCTCACGCAGTATCGTTTGGTACCGCGGAAAAAATATCTTCCGAATCCGAAGATCAGGCGTGCCGGTCGATGAAGTCGTAGGAGCGCTCCCACTCTCCGTCTTCGAAGTAGCGCTCCGCGAGGCTTCCCTCCGGCATGTCGCCGCGCGCGCGCTTCTCCTCCTGGTAGGAGGGACGTTCGTCGTCGACGAAGTAGCGACCGGTGAGGACGGTCCCCTCGTAGAGGGCGTTCTCCGTCTCGTACATCGCCTCCTGGGCGGCCTGCCGGTCGTGAACGTCGTGACCGTACTCTTCGGAGTCCTGGATGTCGACGTACGGGACGTACTGCTTCGCGTCCTTGTTCCACGTCGGACACTGCGTGAGGAAGTCGACGTGGCTGAAGCCGTCGTGCTGGACGGCCTCTTTGATGATCTCCTTCGCCTGGTTCGGGTTGACCGCAGCCGTCCGGGCGACGTAGGACGAACCGGCCGTCAGGCTCAGCGAGAGCGGACGCAGCGGCGTCTTCGCGTTGCCGTTCGGCTGGGTCTTGGACTTGTGGCCCTTCGGGGAGGTCGGCGAGGTCTGGCCCTTCGTCAGGCCGAAGACCTCGTTGTTGAACACGATGTACGTCATGTCGTGGTTCTCCCGGGCCGTGTGGATGAAGTGGTTCCCGCCGATGCCGTAGCCGTCGCCGTCACCGCCCGCCGCGATGACCTCGACGCCGTCGTTCGCGAGCTTCGCCGCGCGGGCGACCGGCAGCGAGCGGCCGTGGATCGTGTGGAACCCGTAGCTGTCGAAGTAGCTGTTGAGCTTCCCCGAGCAGCCGATCCCCGTCGCGAGGAGGATCTCCTCCGGGTTCTTCCCGAGCTCCGACATCGCGCCCTTCAGGGCCTTCAGCACACCGTAGTCACCACAGCCCGGACACCACGTGGGCTGGGGCTCGATGCTGGGCGTGAACTCGTCCTGTTCTACCTCTCGTTCCTCGCCGATTGCGCTAAACGCACTCATGATTTAATCACTACCTGCCGCGGCTTCGAACCGCGTGTTCGAGGAGAGCTCCTCGCCGCTCCCGTGTTCTTCGACCGCCTCGACGATCTCGGCGGGTTCGAACGGGTTGCCGTCGTACTTCAGGAGCGAGGAGAGCTTCTCGCCGTACTGCCCGAGGTTCTTCTGGATCACGCCGTGGAACTGCGCCGTCGAGGACATCTCGACGACGAGCACGTCGTCCACGCTCTCGATGAACTCCGTCAGGAGGTCCGTCGGGAAGGGTGCCATCTCGGAGACGCTGAGCCCCTTGACCGGGTGGCCGTCGGCGTTCAGACGCTCGACGGCCTCCTCGACGGTGCCCGACTGGCTGCCCCAGGAGATGACGCCGTAGTCGGCGGACTCGTCGCCGTAGACCTCCTGGCGCTCGTCGGCGTCGAGGGCCTCGCGGATCGCCGCGAGCTTCTCGTTACGCCGATCGACCTGCGCCTTCCGGTTCGAGGGGCTCTCGCTGATGTGCCCCTCGGGGGTGTGCTCGTTCCCGGTGGCGAGATACCGCCCGCCCTTCTGCCCGGGGATGGAGCGCGGACTGACGCCGTCTTCGCCCTCGTGCTGGAAGCGGTGATAGATCCCCGTCTCGCCGTGGGGCTGGTCCTTCAGCTCCTCCTCCGTGAGGACGCTCCCGAGGTCCGGGTTGGGCTCCTCGTCGAAGGTGCTCTTCGGGACGTTCCGGTGTTCCCCGGAGAGCTTCTGGTCGTAGATGACCATGACCGGGATCTGGTAGTCGTAGGCGATCTGGAACGCCGTCCGCGTCTGCTCGTAACACTCCACCGGGTCGGAGGGCGCGAACACCACGCGGTGGCTGTCGCCCTGACTCGTGTAGAGGACGTGTTCGAGGTCAGCCTGCTCGGGCTTCGTCGGCATCCCCGTGGAGGGGCCGGCCCGCATCGACTCGACGAGCACGAGCGGCGTCTCGGTCATCTCCGCGAGACCGAGGGGTTCGCTCATCAGCGAGAAGCCACCGCCGGAGGACCCGGACATGGCCTTCACGCCGGCGTGCGAGGCGCCGACGGCGAGCGCCGCCGCCGCGATCTCGTCCTCGACCTGCTCGCTGATACCGCCGACCTCGGGCATCAGGTTCGTGAGGATGGTGAAGACGTCCGTCCAGGGCGTCATCGGGTAGCCCGCGATGAACCGACACCCCTCGTCGAGGGCGCCGTACGCGATCCCGTGGCTCCCGGAGACGAGGACCTGTTCCTCGTCGTGCTCGCCGGTCGGGACGGTGACGTCGTGGGCGTCCGCGTCGTACTCCTCCTGGACGTGCTCGAAGGCGTCGTGGAGCACGTTCAGGTTCGCCTCCAGGATGTCGCCGCCCATCGCTTCGCCCATCAGATCCTCGATGTACGTGGTGTCGAGGCCGGTGAGCGCGGCGGTGACGCCGACGCCGGCGGTGTTCCGCATGATCTCGCGGCCGTGCTCCTTGGCGATGCCGCGGAGGTCGACGTCGTAGACGTGCCAGTCGTTCTCCTCGACCCGCCGGTCGAAGTTCTCGATCTCGTCCGTGTCGAGGAGCCCGGAGTCGTAGACGATGACCCCGCCCTCGCGGAGCTCGTCGAGGTTCTCGGCGAGGGGCTTGACCTCCTCCTCACCGTAGTAGGCGTTCTCCTTCGGGTTCCGGGCGAACGAGTCGCCGAGCGCGACGAGGAAGTTGTAGCCGTCGCCCCGGGACGTGACCTCCTCCGACGATGCGCGGATCTCCACGTACGTGTGGCCGCCGCGGATGCGCGAGGGGTAGTGCCGGTGAGTGAATACGTTGAGCCCCGAGCGCATCAGAGCTTTTGCGAAGTTCTGGCTCGTCGAGTCGATTCCGTCACCGGAACCGCCCGCGATTCGCCAGATGAGTTCGTCGTCAGTCATAGTGTATATCCTGGCCCCCTGCGTGGGACGCTAGGAAAATTTTCGCACGGCACTCACTAAATCGTTTGCTATCCATTACCAAGGAAAAATTATGAAAGATACCCTCTCGGCGAGATCCGCCGCTAGCCGACGCCGTCAGTCCAGCGCCCGGCGGTTGAGGATCCCGGCCATATCGGCCGCGTTACCGGCGAGGTCGCGGAACGACGCGCCGACGTCGCTCTCCTCGTCGAGCGCGACCGGCGCGCCCCGGTCCCCGCCCGCGCGGACGGAGGGATCGAGCGGGATCGCGCCGAGGAAGGGGAGGTCGTTCTCCGCGGCGAACGCCTCGCCGCCACCGCTCCCGAAGACGTCGTGTTCGGACCCGCAGTCGGGACAGACGAACGTGCTCATGTTCTCGACGATTCCGAGCACGGGCGTGTCGTGGGTGCCGAACATCTCCAGGCCCTTCTGCGCGTCGTCGATCGCCACGTCCTGCGGCGTCGTCACGACCACCGCGCCCGTCACCGGCATCGTCTGGAGGACGGTGAGTTGCGTGTCGCCCGTCCCCGGCGGGAGGTCGATGACGAGGTAGTCGAGGTAGCCCCACTCGACGTCCTCGACGAGCTGGGTGAGGACCTTATGCACCATCGGGCCGCGCCAGATCACGGGGTCGTCCTCCCCGCCCGTCAGGAAGGCCATGCTCATCAGCTTCACTCCGAACTTCTCCGGGGGGATGAGCGTCTCCTCCTCGGTGGCCTGCGGGGCCTCGTCCGCCGACACCATCCGCGGGACGTTCGGCCCGTAGACGTCGGCGTCGAAGAGCCCGACTCGCGCCCCGCGATCCGAGAGCGCCGCCGCGAGGTTCACGGCGACCGTCGATTTCCCGACGCCGCCCTTCCCGGACGCCACCGCGATGACGTTCTTCACGTTCGGGAGGACGTCGTCCTCGGCGCCCGAATCCTGCTCGGGGTGGTAGGCCGAGAGCTCCGGTTCGAGGCCGAGGTCGCGGATCGCTTCGCGGACCCGATCGGCGATCGTCGACTCCGCCGGCGAGTACGGCGTCCCGAGGGCGAGCGAGACGTGCGCGACGCCGTCCTCGACCGACACCTCGTTGACGAGCCCCGCGGTGACGATGTCCTCACCGAGGTCCGGATCCGCGACACCGCCCAGCGCCTCCTCGACGTCCGCTTCGTTCATGGGGCCGTTAGGCGCCGTCGCGTGAATAAGGGTTGTGACGCCCGGTCGCGCCGCCGCTTTCGGGAGTCTGGTCGATAGACTACGTCGAGGTCGGGCGCGCGACTCCCGGTGGCCGTCGTCAGCCCGAACGGCGAGGACTCCTCGCCGTTCGAGACGACGGTATCGAGACCGCGACGCGCCGCGAAGGCGCCGGCGGTCGCGATCGCTCGTGTCCGCTCTCAGAGCTCACCGTTGACGACGTCCGCCACGCGCTGACGGTCGAAGAGGCGCTCGTCCTCGGGGACTTCGTCGATGGAGCCCGGCCATTCGCCGAACTCCTCGGGGTAGAGTTGCTTCGCGGTGGCTTCCGCGGAGAAGAGGTCCACGATGGGGCCCATGCGCTTCCCGCCGGTGCGGACGAAGTTCCCCTCCTGCACCGCGCGAAGCGTCCCGACCGTCTCGTGGCTCTGCGCGCTCTGGATCATCTGCTCGAACTCCGCCTCGCTCCGGTAAGAGAGGTCACCGATACAGCCGATGTAGTCGGGGTCGAGTTCGAGAAGCTCCTCGTAGCCGATTGCGGCGTTCGGAACGTACTCGCCCGCCGGGAGCGCGTCTTCGACGCCGAGCAGACGGAGGCTCCGCGTATCGTTACGCGGCGCGTAGACGTTCGCCGCATGGAACTTCCCGTCGTCGGGGGCGAACTGGAAGTTGAACGCCGCGACGGTCGGCGTCTCATCGGGGACGCGCGACCGGATCGTCGCGTACACCTCCTCCTTGAGGTCGACCCACGCCTCGTACTGCTGGCGCCGCTGGAAGATCTCCGCGGCCTTCTCGAACGCCTCGTAGAGCGAGTAGTAGGGGTCCCGTCCCCCGTAGGGAAAACGGATGAACGAGCCGAGGATCGGGCCGACGTTCGCCTCGATCTCGTCGAGGTCGCCCTCGTCCCACCCGGAGTAGCGCTTGAGCAGTCGCGGGTCCATGAGGTGGACATCGGCGTCGATCTCGTAGAGCACCTCCTTGTCGTAGCTCCCGCTCTCGCCGTCGGTGCCGAACGTGAGGACGTCGTCGGCGTCGAACTCGACCCCGGGGAGGGCGTCGTAGTAGTCGAGGGAGATGCGATTGAACGACGCGACCGCTTTCGGCGGAATGCCGAACCCCATCGCGAGATCCATCCAGACGCCGGGGATGGTGGCGTACGTCTCGGGCAGGTCGTCGAACGTCCCGGTCCCGCCGGGTCGGACCGTCACCTCGTAGGGGTCGACGTCCTCCGTCGTCGCGCCGTCGCTGGTCGCCTCGGCCGTCGCGGTCGCGTCCGGCTCGCGACGGCTCGAACTGCACCCGGCGAGCAATCCGCCGCCGAGAACGGCGCTCCCGCCCTTGATAGCGTCCCGTCGCGTCGGTGCGTGGTTGGTGTCGCTTCCGCACCCCATGATTTTAGGCTAGCCTAAAACACTATAGGTGTTTCTGTGACACTCGTTCTCACTCGATCGCGCCGAGCCCACGCTCACGAGCGTATACGTCGATGACGTCGTCGTCCAGTGTCGCGAGGAGCGCCTCGTCGTCGAGGTGCGCGGCGAGTCGACGCTGTCCGCGTTTCGTGCGCGCCTCTATCGCTGCGTCGTCGAGGCGAGCGGCCGCGACGAGCGTGAGTTCGCGCTCGCGGACGCGCTCGACGCGCTCCGCGTCCATCCCGTGCTCGCCGTCCGGGAGGCGGTGATAGTCGAACCACTCGTCCCAGTCGCGCTCCTCCTCCCAGTCGTCGTCCGCGTCCGGTATCCGGCGCAACCAGTCTTTGTGCGGGAGTGCGGCCTCCCAGTAACCGAACTCGCGGCGCGCCCCGTGGACGAGCCGCCGGCCGACGCGCATCCCGTCCGCGGCCGCGAGCAGGACCTGATCACCCCGGCCCGCCAATCCCCCGGCCACGGAGAGCCCATCGATGGGCGTCCGCCCGTCCGCGTCCGCGTACGTGCCGTCGAAGCGCTGGTGTGTCCCCGTCTCGCGAACGTGCGTGGAGAACATCGCCACCTCGTCGTCGAGGCCGCGGAGGTAGTCCGCGTCGAGAGGTGTGGCCGCGACGACGCGCTCGCTCGCCACGGTGCGCCCCGCCGCGGTCTCGATCCGGAACCCGCCCTCGGAGTCCGTGACGTCCGCGACGCGCTCGCGCACGAGGCGCGCGTCCGCCGTCTCGACGTGCGCGCGGAGGAGTGCGCGAAGCGTCGGCACGTCGATGCCCGCCGGAAACCCCGGGTAGGTCTCGACGTACGCACAGCGTTCGATCGAGGCGTCGCCGCCGTCGAAAACGACGGTATCGAGGCCGTCACGTGCGGTGCAGAGCGCCGCCGCACAGCCGGCGGGCCCGCAGCCGACCACGGCCACGTCGACGGACGATTCGGTCCCGTTTCCCATGCGTTTCTTAGGCGGACCTAAAAGCATAAGCGGTTCGCAACGCCGGCGCGCGCACCGGGACATAGCGCGCACCGCCGCCCCTACCCGCGTCCTTATCCGTCCGGACGTGCCATATCCCCGCATGCTCGAGGATGGGTTCGGTCGCGAAGTGACCGGGGTCCGGGTCTCGCTGACGGACCGCTGTAACTTCGACTGCGTCTACTGCCACAACGAGGGGCTCGGCGACACCCGCGGCCCGATGGCGGCGCGCGACCACGAGATGAGCGCGGACGACGTCGTCCGCTTCCTCGACGTCGTCGAGGGGTTCGGCGTCGACGCCGTGAAGTTCACGGGCGGCGAGCCGATGCTTCGCGACGACCTCGAGGAGATCGTCCGCCGGACGCCCGACTCGATGGAGGTCTCGCTCACCACGAACGGCACCTTCCTCCCGGAGCGCGCCGACGCGCTCGTCGAGGCCGGCCTCGATCGCGTGAACGTCTCGCAGGACGCACTCGACGAGGAGGCGTTCCGCGAAGTCACTCAATCCGGCGCGTACGGCCGGGTCATCGAGGGCGTCAAGGCCGCCGTCGAGGCCGGTCTCGACCCCGTGAAGCTCAACATGGTGCTCTTCGAGGAGACGAAGGGGTACGTCCCGGAGATGGTCGACTACGTCGCCGAGAACGACGGGCTCCAGCTCCAGCTCATCGAGTTCATGCCCGAACTGGTGGGAAAGCCCGAGTGGGCGGTCGACATCGACGCCGTCCACGACTGGCTCGCGGGGCGGGCCGACCGGGTCGAGAGCCGGGAGATGCACGACCGCAAGCGCTACTGGGTCGACGGCGGGATGATCGAGATCGTCGACCCCGTCGGCAACGAGGAGTTCTGCGCGAACTGCCATCGCGTGCGCGTGACACACGAAGGATACTTGAAGGGGTGTCTGAACCGCAACGACGACCTGCGCTCGATGGGCGAGATGACGCGCGGGGAGATCGCATCGACGTTCCGCGAGACCGTGCGGAACCGCGTCCCCTATTACGGCGAGTACATGATCGAGGACGGCGACGGCGGGTGGACGGTGAACGAGGAGTACATCGACGCGCCCGCGGACGTCCCGATCGCGGACGACTAGGTCGGCGCCCCGCCGGACGACCGCCTCCGCCGTTTCGCACCCCCGACGACCCCGGGTTCTTTGGTGTCCGCCGACGCGTCGGCGAGTATGGGCGAGACGATCGGCTTCTCCGAGTCCGTGTCGCTCGCCGTCGGCGGAATGGTCGGGGGCGGCATCTTCGCCGTTCTCGGCGTCGTCGCGGCGAACGCGCGCACGGCCGCGTGGCTGGCGTTCGTTGCGTCGGGCGCGCTCGCGCTCTGTGCGGGCTACTCCTTCGTCCGCCTGATCGCGGAGAGCGACGACGCCGTCGCCAGTCCGGTCGACCACGTCGCGGAGTTCACCGGGAAGCGGTGGCTCGCCGGCGTGATCGGGTGGGTGTTCACGTTCGGCTACGTCGGCACGATGGCGATGTACGCCTACGCCTTCGGGAGTTACGCGCTCCAGCTCGTCGGTGTCGAGACCGTCCTCGGCATACCCGCGCGACCGCTCGTGTCCGCGCTCGGCGTCGTCGCCTTCGTCGGCCTGAACGTCGTCGGCGCGCGGGCCTCGGGCCGGGCGGAGGACGCGCTCGTCGCCACGAAGGTCGCCATCCTGCTCGTCGTCGGCGTCGCCGGCGTCTACTACGGCTACACGCAGGGCACCCTCCGGAGCGGGCTCCACCACGTCGGCGGCGGCGTCGTCTCCGCGGCCGCCCTCTCGTTCGTCGCCTTCGAGGGGTGGGAGCTCCTCACCTTCGACCTCGACAGCATCGAGGACCCGGAAGCGACGGTCCGGAAGGCGATCTACGTGAGCATCGTGTTCACGACGCTCCTCTACGTGCTCGTCGCCGTCGTCACGACGAACCTGCTCTCCGCGGAGACGATCGCCGCACACGCCGAGACGGCGCTCGCGTACGCAGCGCGTCCGGTCTTCCACGAGGTCGGCTTCGCCCTGATCGCCGTCGCCGCCGTGCTCTCGACGGCCTCGGCGCTGAACGCGACGCTGTTCTCCGCCGCCCGCCTCAGCCAGCAGGTCGCGGACGCCGCGCACAACGTCCCCAAGACTGGCGATGACGAGCGTGTGGCAGCGTCGGTCGGCCACCAGCGGAGCGCGGACCCGGGGACGGAGTCGCCCGTGCGTGCGCTTCTCGTTCTCGGGACGCTCACGGCAGTTCTCACCGTCTACGGGAGCCTCCAGTCGATCACGAGTTTCGCCTCGGGGGCGTTCATCAGTATCTTCGGCGTGATCTCGGCCGTCGCGTACACCAGACGCGACTCGCTCGTGAGCGCGGTCGTTCCGGCCGTCGGCGCGCTCGGCGCCGCCGTCGCGCTGATCGCGCTCTTCTGGCACCTCCACCGCACCGATCCCGACGTGCTCGCCACCGTCGCGACCATCTGGGCGGTCGTCCTCGCCGTCTACTGGCTCCCCCGTCGCTAGCTCACACGGTTCCGGCGTTTCGTGATAGTTAAGTAGGGTCGGGGGCTCGGTGTGAGTGTAGTCACTGTAGGGACGCCGGGTCCCGAGTCCGCTGAGGGCGACAGTAAACCACCGAGCGGGTCGTGGTAGCCTAGCCTGGTCAAGGCGCAGGGTTGCTAACTCTGTGGCTCACCGCCTCCGGGGTTCAAATCCCCGCCACGACGCCTCTCCACACGAGACAATCATGAGCGAAGAACAACAAGAGGAGCCGGACGAGGAGGAGGAGGACATCCGATACTTCGTCCGGATCGGGCAGACGGACCTCGACGGGACGAAGACCGTCGAGCGTGCCCTCTCCGAGATGGACGGCATCGGCCGCCGGGTCTCCCGCGTGGTCGCCGCCAACGCCGACGTGGATCGAACAGCCACGCTCGGCCGTCTCGACGACGAGCCCATCGAGCGCATCGTCGAGGCCGTGGAGAACTTCGCCGACGAAGCTCCAGAATGGCTGGCGAACCGCCGGAACGACTTCTACACCGGCGAGACAGAACACATCACGGGTAACGACGTTTCCCTCACACGGAATCAGGACGTCAATCGGATGCGAATGATCCGATCCTACAAGGGCGTGCGCCACGAGCGCGGACAGAAGGTCCGCGGTCAGCGCACGAAGTCCACCGGACGTACCGAGGGCACCATCGGTGTCAACGTCGAGGCCCTGCAAGAAGAGATGGAAGAAGAAGCCGAGGGGGAGGGTGAATAATGGCGCTTCCCGGTGAGAACACCAAGTTCTACGAGACGCCGAACCACCCCTATCAGGGCGAGCGGATCGCCGAGGAGTCCGATCTCCTCAGCCGCTACGGCCTGAAGAACAAACAGGAGCTCTGGCGCGCGCAGTCCGAACTGCGCTCCTACCGCCGCGAGGCTCGCGAGCTCCTCGGTCGCGTGACCGAGGAGGGCGACGAGGGCGAGGAGTTCGTCGCCCGCCTCCGGCGCTACGGGATCCTCGGTGACGCGGACGAGCTGGACGCGGTCCTCTCGCTCGACGTCACCGACGTCCTCGAACGCCGCCTCCAGACGGTCGCCTACCGCAAGGGGCTGGCGAACACGCCGCAGCAGGCGCGGCAGTTCGTCACCCACGGCCACGTCATCGTCGGCGAGAGCCGCGTGACCGCGCCGTCGCGGAAGGTCGCAGTCGCCGAGGAGGACGACGTCGCGTTCGACGAGACGAGCCCGCTGGACGACGAGCTCCACCCGGCTCGCGCCGACAACCAGGAGTAATCCAATGGCAGAGAACGAAGCCGACGACAAGTGGGGCATCGCACACGTGCACGCCTCGTTCAACAACACGCTGCTCACCGTCACCGACGAGACGGGCGCCGAGACGCTGGCCAAGTCCAGCGGCGGTGCCGTGGTGAAGCAGAACCGTGACGAGGCCTCGCCGTACGCCGCGATGCAGATGGCCGAACAGCTCGCCGAAGACCTCAAAGAGCAGGGTATCGAGGGCGTGCACGTCCGCGTGCGCGGCCCCGGTGGCAACCTCCAGCGCAGCCCGGGTCCGGGCGCGCAGGCCACGATCCGAGCGCTCGCTCGCGCGGGCCTCGAGATCGGCCGCATCGAGGACGTCACCCCGATCCCCCACGACGGGACCCGCCCGCCGAAGAACAGCGGATACTAACCACACCACATGGCAACGGACTTCGACGTCGAATTCATCGAAGACACGGAGCGCGAGGCGCGCTTCCTCGTCAGAGGGATCACGCCCGCGTTCGCCAACGGCATCCGCCGGGCCATCCTCGCGGACGTCCCGACGCTCTCCATCGATACGGTGCGGTTCGTGGAGAACTCGAGCGTCCTGTTCGACGAGGTGCTCGCCCTCCGCATGGGGCTCGTTCCGCTGACGACCCCCGAGGGCGAGTTCGACGAGGACGACACCGTCACCCTGGCCATCGACGTGGAGGGACCGGCCACCGCGTACAGCGGCGACCTGGTCTCGCCGGACCCACAGGTCGAACCCGCCGACGAGAACATCCCCCTCATCGAGCTGAAGGACGGACAGCGTCTGGAGGCCGAGGCCGAGGCGAAGCTCGGCCGGGGACGCGATCACGCGAAGTTCCAGGGCGGTGTGGCCGTCGGCTACCGGCACCTCCAGCACGTCGAGGTCGGTGACGACGCCTCGGAGTACGGTGAAGACGAAGCGCAGATCGTTCGCGGTGTCATCGAGGACGGCGACGAGCTCGTCGCCACCTCCGAATTCGATCACGACCTCACGAACCGGTATCCGGGGAAGGAGGTCACGGTCGAGGACGTCCCGAACGCCTTCGTCTTCCACGTCGAGTCCGACGGGTCGATGCCCGTCGACGAACTGGTCCTCCGTGCCGTGGGCACGCTGTCCACGCGCGCGGACGAACTACGCGAGAAGGTCAGTCTGTAAGACGATACATGTCCCGCCACCCCACGCCGACGGACGCCGGCCGCACGCGAGTAGCGTCGGCCACGCCCGCGGCGGGGATCGAAAGTCCCTTTACGGGGCGGCGGGAACCATGTGTTGTCGGTAAGACCGCGCCTTCTCAGTGGGCGTGCAGGGATAGCCAAGTTTGGCCAAAGGCGCAGCGTTCAGGGCGCTGTCTCGTAGGAGTTCGCAGGTTCAAATCCTGCTCCCTGCACTCCACACCCCTATACTCTCATCAGGAGCCAGAAGCATGAGCAAGACGAGCCCGAGACTCAGTAGTCTCATCGCCCAACTCAAGTCCGTCGCCCGCGATTCGGGTGCGGACGTGTGGCATGACGTCGCAGACCGGCTGGAGAAGCCGCGATCGACGCACGCTGAGGTGAATCTGAGTCGCATCGAACGGTACGCGAACGAGGACGAAACGGTCGTCGTCCCGGGCAAGGTGCTCGGTTCGGGCGCCCTCCGGAAGTCCGTGACCGTCGCCGCGGTGGACTTTTCGTCCAGCGCGGAGACGAAGATCGAGCACGCGGACGGCGACGTCGTCCAGCTAGCACAGGCAGTCGAACAAAACCCCGAAGGATCCAACGTCCGGGTGATCCGATGAGCGCCGCAGAGTTCGACGCGGACGTCGTCGTCGACGCCCGTGACTGCATCATGGGCCGCGTCGCATCGAACGTCGCGGAGCTCGCGCTCGACGGCCAGACGGTGGCCGTCGTCAACGCGGAGGACGCGGTCATCACGGGCACCGAGGAAGACGTCCTCGGGACGTACCGCAAGCGCGCCGAGCTCGGCTCGGACAGCGGGCCGTACTACCCCAAACGCCCCGACCGCATCTTCAAGCGCGCCGTGCGCGGGATGCTCCCGTACAAGACGGACCGCGGGCGCGAGGCGTTCGAGAACGTCCGCCTCTACGTCGGAAACCAGTTCGACGAGGAGGGCGAGGTGCTTGATGGCACCTCGCTCGATCGCCTCTCGAACATCAAGTTCGTCTCCCTCGGCGAGATCTCCGAGGAACTGGGTGCTAACAAGACATGGTAACCAACACGAGCGGCAAGAAGAAGACGGCCGTCGCCCGCGCGACGGTCACCGAAGGCGAGGGTCGCGTGCGAATCAACTCGACGCCCGTCGAGCTCGTCGATCCCGAGATGTCGCGTCTCAAGATGCTGGAGCCGTTCCGCATCGCGGGCGAGGACATCCGCGACGAGATCGACGTCGACGTCAGCGTGAGCGGCGGCGGCTACGCCGGTCAGGCCGACGCCGTCCGCACCGCCATCGCGCGCGGCATCGTCGAGTTCCGCAACGACGCCGAGCTCCGCGATGCGTTCATGGAGTTCGACCGTCAGCTCCTCGTCAACGACGCGCGGCGTAAGGAGCCGAAGAAGTGGGGCGGGCCCGGTGCGCGGGCGCGCTACCAGAAGTCCTACCGCTGAGGGATCGATCATGATGGTACCAGTCCGGTGTTTCACGTGCGGCACCGTCATCGGTGAACACTGGGAGGAGTTCAAGGCGCGCGCGGCGAGCAAGGAGGGCGACGAGGATCCCGCAGCGGTCCTCGACGACCTCGGCCTCGACAGACACTGCTGTCGGCGCATGTTCGTCTCGCACCAGGACCTCGTCGACGTGGTCTCACCCTACCAGTAATGCCCGAGTTCAACCGCTACGAGAAAGCACGCATCATCGGGGCGCGAGCGCTCCAGGTCTCCTACGGCGCGCCCGTACTGGTCGACACCGACCAGACGGAGCCGATCCTGATCGCCGCCGAGGAGTACGACGCGAACGCGCTTCCGTTCACCGTCCGGAGGGAACAGTAATGACACGCATCGAAACGGTTCGCCTGCGCGCGGTCCTCGACTCGCGCGGCAACAAGACCGTGGAAGCGGACGTGCTCACCGAGTCCGGCGGCTTCGGCCGCGCGGCCGCGCCCTCCGGGGCGTCCACCGGTGAGTACGAAGCCATCGAGCTGCCCGTGAACGAGGCCATCGCGGCGGCCCGCGAGCACGCCGTCCCCCGACTCGAAGGGCGCGTCTACGCCGGCGATCAGCGCGAGGTCGACGAGACCCTGCGCGCGGCCGACGGCACCGCGGACTTCTCGGAGATCGGCGCGAACTCAGCGGTCGCCATCAGCATGGCGGCCTCCAAGGCCGGGGCGGACGTCCTCGGCGCACCGCTCTACCAGCACCTCGGCGGCGCCTTCCGGGGCGGGAACTTCCCGATTCCCCTGGGGAACGTCGTCGGTGGTGGCGAGCACGCCCAGGAGGCCACGGCGATCCAGGAGTTCCTGAGCGCACCCGTCGGCGCGCCGAGCGTGAAGGACGCGGTCTTCGCGAACGCGCGGGTCCACGGCGAGATCGGCTCGCTGCTGGAGGAGCGCGGTACGCCCGCAGCGAAGGGCGACGAGGGCGCGTGGGCCCCCTCGATCTCGGACGCGGAAGCGTTCGAGCTCGTCGAGGAGGCCGTCGAGACGGTCGCGGACGACGTCGGCTTCGACATCAAGTTCGGTCTCGACATGGCGGCGGCAGAGACCTTCGAGGACGGTGAGTACGTCTACGGTGACGAGGTCCGCTCTACCGAGGAGCAGATCGACTACGTCGCCGGACTGGTCGACGAGTACGACCTCGCGTACGTCGAGGACCCGCTCGACGAGGACGCCTACGAGGCGTTCGCGGACCTCACCGACCGCGTCGGCTCGCAGACGCTGATCTGCGGCGACGATCTGTTCGTCACGAACGTCGAGCGCCTCGAAGCGGGGATCGACGTCGATGCGGCGAACAGCATCCTCATCAAGCCGAACCAGATCGGCACTCTCAGCGACGCCTTCGACGCCATCGAACTCGCCACCCGGAACGGCTACGAGACGGTCGTCAGCCATCGGAGCGGCGAGACGGAGGACACGACGATCGCACACCTCGCCGTCGCGACCGACGCCCCGTTCATCAAGACGGGCGCGGTCGGAGGCGAGCGCACTGCCAAGCTGAACGAACTCATCCGCATCGCGGACGAGGCACTATGAGCGAGCACGAAGACAGCGAGGCCGAACTCGAGGACGCCCCCGAGGCGGACGCGGAGTCCGAGGCGACCGACGTCGAGGTCGACGTCGAGGCGGACGCCGCCGACGACGCCGACGCCACGGAGGCCCCCGAGCCGGCCGCAGGGACGGAAGACGTAATGCCAGACGAGGACGCCGACCTCCTCATCCCGGTCGAGGATTACCTCGCCGCGGGTGTCCACATCGGCACACAGCAGAAGACGAAGGACATGGAGCGGTTCATCCACCGCGTGCGGACGGATGGCCTCTACGTCCTCGACGTCTCGCGCACGGACGAGCGCATCCGCACGGCCGCGGACTTCCTCGCCAACTACGACCCCGAGCAGGTCCTCGTGACCTCCTCGCGTCAGTACGGTCGCTTCCCCGCGGAGAAGTTCGCGGACGCGGTCGGTGCGCGCGCCCGGACGGGTCGCTTCATCCCGGGGACGCTGACGAACCCGCAGTACGACGGCTACATCGAGCCGGACGTGCTGGTCGTCACGGACCCGATCGGCGACAGCCAGGCGGTCAAGGAAGCGATCACGGTCGGCATCCCGGTCATCGCGATGTGCGACTCGAACAACTCCACGAGCAACGTCGACCTCGTCGTTCCGACGAACAACAAGGGTCGACGCGCGCTCTCGGTCGTCTACTGGCTGCTCGCGAACGAGGTCCTCGACAAGCGCGGCGCCGAGCCGTCCTACAGCCTCGAGGACTTCGAGAGCGAGATCTAACGCCGACGACTCTTCCTTTCGAAGACTCCCGGTCGAGAGTGGCGACGCTGTCGCGCGTGTCCGCGTCGGTCGTCAGCGCTCGAGGACGCCGAGTCGGGTGTCGAAGCCGTCGACGAAGCGGACGCGCTTGCCGAAGAGGGTGCGCCCGCCGTGGAGCGGGTGGTGGGCGGCGGCGTCGGAGACGTCCCCGCTGAGGAGGACGGTCGCAGGGCAGGCCCCGAAGCGCTCGACGCGCTCGCGGACGGGGCCGCCGCTCGGTTCGCAAAGGACGACGTCTTGGCCGGGGAAGGCCGCGAGGTCGCCGAACGTGTCGTCGTCGTCGCGCTCGGGTGCGGGGAGTCGATAGAGATCGGTGAAACGCGCGATCGCGCCGTCGAGGTCGTCGACGGCGACGACGACGCGGCCGATCCCGGAGAGCGGCGACCCGTAGAGGGCGCTGTCGGGAACGCGGTACTCGCGCGGTGTCCGATCGGAGACGACGAAGGGGAGCGGGGAGTCGGGACCGCCGAGGAAGCCGACGTCCCACTCGGCGACGCCGCGGTCGGTCTCGCGGCGCTCGCGCAGGGGGCCCCGGACGGTGACGTCGTGGCTGATCGCGCGCTGGAGTTCGCTGTGGACGCTCCCGGCGTCGACGCCCCACGCGCAGGGGCCGGCGCCGGCGGCGACGAACGCGGGCCAGTGGCCGTCGTCCGGATCGATGTCGGCGCCGGCGGGAGCGAGGAGTTCGAGCGCGGAGCCGTCGGGGAGGACGATCATCGCGGTCTCCGTCCCGGTCTCGGCGTGCTCGCCGCCGTACTGGGGGGCGAAGCCGGCGTTCTCGAAGCGCTCGACGAGCGCGTCGAGGTCGGGGGCGACGAACGGCACGTGGTCGATGACGGGTCGCATACCGCCGCTTGGCCGCCGTCGGGCATAGGTGGCGTGACCGGCCCCGAAGCGAAAGGGTACTTACGCGCGGCCGCCGCGTGTTCGGGTATGCCGACGAGTTCGAGCGCCCCGGGGAAGGTGTACCTCTTCGGGGAGCACGCGGTCGTCTACGGCGAGCCCGCGGTGCCCTGTGCGATCGAGCGGCGCGCGACGGTGACGGTCGCGGAGCGCGGCGACGACCGACAGCGCGTGAGCGCGGCGGACCTCACGCTCGACGGGTTCACCGTCGAGTACGGGGCGAGCGACGACGCACCCGACGTGGACGTGCCGACGCCGCTCGTCGAGGCCGCGATGGGGTACGTTGACGCCGCGATGGCGACGGCGCGGGACGCGGCTGACCGCCCGGACGCCGGCCTCGACGTCACGATCGAGAGCGACATCCCGCTGGGCGCGGGACTGGGGTCCTCGGCCGCGGTCGTCGTCGCGGCGATCGACGCCGCGACGCGTGAGCTCGGCGTCGATCTCGCCCCGGAGGCGATCGCCGAGCGCGCGTACGAGGTCGAGCGGGACGTGCAGAGCGGCGAGGCCTCGCGGGCGGACACCTTCTGCTCGGCGGTGGGCGGAGCCGTCCGCGTCGAGGGGTCGGACTGCCGGACGCTGGCGACGCCCGATCTCCCGTTCGTCGTGGGGTACGACGGGACGAGCCACGACACGGGCAAACTCGTCGCGGGCGTGCGCGCGCTCCGCGAGGAGTACGACTTCGCGCGCGACACCGTCGCCTCCATCGGCGACCTCGTTCGCCGGGGTGAGGAGGCGCTCCGCGAGGGCGACGTCGCCGAACTCGGGCGACTGATGGACGTGAACCACGGGCTGCTCGCGGCGCTCGGCGTCTCCGCGCGCTCGCTCGACGAGATGGTCTGGGCGGCCCGAGAGGGCGGCGCGGCGGGCGCGAAGCTGACCGGCGCGGGCGGCGGCGGCTGTATCGTCGCGCTCGACGACGGCGCGGGCGCGGAGACCGCACTCTCGCTCACGCCGGCGTGCGACGAGTCGTTCCGCGCCGAGCTCGCCACTGACGGGGTGCGCGCCGAATGAGCGGCGTCGAGCGCGCTGTCCCGCACTCGCCGCGTCGGGGGGGATCGCCGTGACCGTCGTCCTGAAACTCGGCGGGAGCGTCGTCACCGAGAAGGACACGCCCGACACCGTCGACGGTCCCGCGCTCGCGGACGCCGCGGACGCGATCGCCGCGTCGGGGGTCGACGACCTCGTCCTCGTCCACGGCGGGGGGTCGTTCGGTCACCCCCACGCGGCCGCCTACGGCGTGTCACGGACCGACGGGACGCGCGAGGCGACGGCGATCAGGGAGATTCACGGGGCGATGCGGACGCTGAACGACGCCGTCTGTGACGCGCTCTGCGAGCGCGGCGTGTCCGCCGTCCCCCACCACCCCCACTCCGCGGGCGTCCGGGACGCGGACGGGACGCTCTCGCTTTCGGTGGACGCCGTCGCCGCGAAACGCGACGAGGGGTTCGTCCCGGTGCTCCACGGCGACGTCGTGACGCACGTCGGCGCGGGCGCGACGGTCGTGAGCGGCGACGAGCTCGTCGTCGCGCTCGCGGACGGCCTCGACGCCGAACGGGTCGGCGTCTGCTCGACCGTCTCCGGGGTGTTGGACGACGAGGGGGCGGTCATCCCCGCGATCGAGAACTACGCGGACGTCGAGCGCTACCTCGGCGGAAGCGACGACACAGACGTCACGGGCGGCATGGCCGCGAAGGTCCGCGCGCTCCTCGGGCTCCGCGCGCCCGCGTCCGTCTTCGGCCCCGACGCCGTCGGCGACTTCCTCGACGGCGAGACGCCGGGGACGGTGATCCGCTAAGGGCGACAGCGCTCAGAAGAGGAGCCCCTGCCGGATCGCGGCGACGAGGCCGGTGAGGACGACGACGCTCGCCACCGTCGTGACGAAGATGACGGTGCTCATGTACTCGGCGACGTCGACGGCCTCGTCGGCGCTCGCGCTCCGATAGGCGATGACGAGCGCGAGCGGCGTCACGGCGGCCGGCGTCGCACATTCGAGGACGAAGACGTTGGCGACCGCCGGGTTCGTGAATCCGACGGCGAGCGCGATCACGACCCCGACGAGCGGCGCGACGCCGAGTTTGAGGGCGGCGGGGAGCGCCGTCGGACGGAGGTGACCGAGGTCGACGTCGGCGAGCTGGATGCCGACGACGGTGAGCATGAGTGGAACGGCGGCCGAACCGACGCTGTCGACCGTCGTCATGAACGTCCCATCGACGGGGGGGACGAGGCCGAGGACGCGGACGAGCGCCGCGGCGGCGACGGCGTAGACGAGCGGGAGGCGGACGACCTCGCGGAGGGCGCTCGTCGCGCCGGCGGCGTCCCCCTCGCGCGCGGAGACGACGTAGACGCCGAGGGTGTAGAGGACGACGCTTTGGACGGTGAGGAAGACGGTCGCGGTGGTCCGCCCGAGGTCGCCGAAGACGAACGCGGAGAGCGGGATCCCGACGAACCCGGAGTTGGGGAACGCGCTGGCGAGCACGACGCCGGAGAACAGCGTCTCGGGGACGTCGAGGAGGTGGCCGGCGGCGAACGCGAGCGCCATGAGCCCGAGGAGGTAGGCGACAACGGCGACGACGAGGGAGACGACCGCGTCCCCGCCGAGGGTCGTCGTGGCGATGCCGTGGAAGACGAGCGCCGGGAGGAAGAAGTTGAGCGCGACGGTGTTGAGCGGGCCGACGGCGACGTCGGTGGCGCGTCCGATGGCGTAGCCGACGGCGGCGATGGCGACAATCGGGAGGATCGCCGACACGAACGCACCGAGGAGCGTCACGGGCGTCTCACCGCCGCTCGGGCGGCGTCGATGCGGGTCGCGTTGGGAGAGCGGCACACGCCGACCCGTACCGGACGCCGGCGCAAAGCCCCTTCCGAAACGCGCCGCCGAGAGACGGGACCGCACCGGCCGGTGACCCCGGCGCTTTTGTCGCGGTCGGTCCTACGCACTGACGGTAGCGAGACGCTCGCGCCGGACGAGGAGCACCCGAATGGACATCCAAATCGCGGCGGTCGGGGGGTACGAGGAGGTCGGCCGGAACATGACGGCGGTCCGTGTCGGGGACGACGTCGTCGTCTTCGACATGGGCCTCGACGTCGCGCCGGTCGTCCGCGAGGGGATCGACGTCGAGCACGCCGGGCGACGCGAACTGATCGACGCCGGTGCGATTCCGGACGATAGCGTCGTCGCCGACCTCGACGGAGAGGTGTGTGCGATCGTCTTCTCGCACGGCCATCTCGATCACGTCGGGGCGGCCGGCGTCCTCGCGGAGCGCTACGACGCCCCGCTGATCGCGTCACCGTTCACGATGGAGATCCTGAAGGGCGAACTCGATCCAGGATACGACGGCGACCTCGTGACGATGGCGGCCGGGGAGGTGACGGCGCTCGGTGACGACCTCGACTTGGAGTTCGTCCACGTCACGCACTCGACCGTCGGCGCGGTGAACCCCGTGTTACACACCCCCGAGGGCGCGGTCGTCTACGGACTCGACAAACGCCTCGATCACGACCCCGTCCTCGAACCACCGATCGACATGGCGCGTTTCGCCGAGCTCGGCGAGGCGGGGGTCCTCGCGTACGTCGAGGACTGCACGAACGCGGGTCGTTCGGGTCGCACGCCCGGCGAGGCCGTCGCCCGCGCCCGCGTCCGTGACGTCCTCGGGAGCGTCGCGGACGCGCCGGGCGTGATCGTCGCCTCGACGTTCGCCAGTCACGTCGCGCGCGTCTCCGGCGTCGTCGAGACCGCCCGTGAGATCGGACGAGAACCGATCCTCCTCGGGCGATCGATGGCGACCTACGCGCGGACGGCCGCGCACTTCGACTATCCGGGCTTCGGGGACGTCGAGGCGCACGGGACGCGGGTCGGTATCGAGCGTGCCCTCCGTCGCGTCCGTACCGAGGGCCGCGACTCGTTTCTGCTGCTCGCCACCGGCCATCAGGGCGAGCCGAACGCCGTCCTCCCGCGCCTCGCCCGCGGGGACGGCGCCCTCGCTCTCGGGGCGGACGACGTCGTCGTGTTCGGCGCTCGCGTGATCCCCGACCCGATCAACCGCCGGCAGCGGGCGACGCTCGATCGCCGGCTGGCTCGGCGCGGCACCGAGGTGCACGAGGACGTCCACGTCTCCGGTCACCTCAGTGCCGCGGGCCACCGCCGGATGCGCCGCACGCTCGAACCCCGTACCCTTATCCCTGCCCACCAGTCAGTAGGAGGTATCGAACGGTACGTCGCCCTCGCCGAAGCCGACGGATACGAGCGCGGCGAAGACGTCCACGTCGCTCGAAACGGAACCATCATCCAACTCTCGTCATGAACCAGAACACGCGCGAAGACACGGTGCTGTCCGCCATCGAGGACCGACGCGAACGCGTCAACGACGCGATCGACGAGGAGCTACCCATGGCCGAACCCGAACGGCTCTACGAGGCATCGCGCTATCTCCTCGAGGCCGGGGGTAAACGCCTCCGCCCGACCGTCTCCCTGCTCGTCGCGGAGGCGCTCGCCGACGTCGAACCGCTGAGCGAGCCGTACGACGACTTCCCCGCGCTCGACGGGACGACGGTCGACGTCATGGCGGCCGCCGTCTCCATCGAGATCATCCAGTCGTTCACTCTCATCCACGACGACATCATGGACGACGACGACCTCCGCCGCGGCGTCCCGTCCGTCCACCGCGAGTACGACGACGAGACCGCGATCCTCGCCGGCGACACGCTCTACTCGAAGGCCTTCGAGATCATGCTCCGGACCGACGCCGAGCCGACCGCGAGCCTCGACGCCATCGACTGTCTCGCTCGCACCTGTACGCGCATCTGCGAGGGCCAATCCCTCGACGTGGACTTCGAGACGCGCCCCGACGTCGACACCGGAGCGTACCTCGACATGGTCGAGCGCAAGACTGCCGTCCTCTACGGCGCCGCCGCGAGCGTCCCCGCCATCGTCGTGGGGGCCGACGACGAGGTCGTCGACGCGCTCTACCGGTACGGCGTCAACGCCGGCAAGGCCTTCCAGATTCAGGACGACGTCCTCGATCTGACCGTCCCCTCAGAGCAACTCGGCAAGCAGCGCGGGAGCGACCTCGTCGAGAACAAGCGCACGATCATCACCGTCCACGCCCGCGACCACGGCGTCGCGGTCGACGACCTCGTGGACGCCGACGACCCCGAGGACGTCACCGACGCCGACATCGACGCCGCCGTCGCCGAACTCGAGGACGCTGGCAGCATCGACTACGCCCGCGATCTCGCCGCCGATCTCACCGCACAGGCGAAGGCCGAACTCGACGTCCTCCCCGACAACGAGGCACGATACCTCCTCCGCGAGATCGCCGACTACCTCATCGAACGCGGCTACTGACCGACCGTTTGCGACACACGGAGTCCGCCCTCCTCGACGGCCGCCCGCGTCCGTCGGTCTATATACCGAGCCACTCGTCCGCCCGGATCTGATACCCGTTCGTCCGACAGAACTCGGCCGCTTCCCGGCGTACCGCTCTGGAGGACGGGAGATCCCCCGTCTCGCGGACCCGATCGACGACCCAGTCGCGAATGACCGCGATTCCCTCGTCGTCGTCATCGGCGTCGATCGAACCGAGCGCTCGGAACGTCGTTTCGTACGCTTTGCGCTGTGACCAGCTGAACTCCGCGTCCTGACGCGTCTCGATGGACTCGACGATACGTTTCATCGCCGAAGCGACCGTCGGGCGCCGGACCGTCACCCGAACGGCCGCCGGGGAGTCGAACGCCTCCCGGTCGGTCTCCGGCACGAGCGCCTCGATCGCGTAGCGCTCCCCGTCGGATTCGATCGTGCGGTCGCCGATCGCCGCGACGACGTCGGCCCCCGACGCGGGAAACCGCACCGACTCGAGGGCCGCTTCGACGTCGTCGAGCGCCGCCGCCTCGACCGGTGGCTCCGACTCCTCCCCTCGATCCAGTTCCGTGGCGATGTCGCGCTCTTGCCGACGTCGCTCCGCGTCCCGCGCTTGCTTCTCTCGGCCGCGTTTATCGTCTGCCATCCTCTAGCGTTGTCCCTCCACGCTGATAGGCCTGTGGTCGTGATTCACGGACCACCGCGAGCACGGCGCACGACCGTTCCCGACTCCGAGTCAGCGACGTGCGAGCAGGGACGCCGTCCCCAGCGGGAACCGACGGAACACTTGCAACGGTGGGGTGTGTCGATCCCCGTCCGCCCGCTCGCTCAGCCGCCCGTCTCGACGTCGGCCGGTCGGTCCGTCGAGCCGTCGTCGCCGAGCTCCTCGCGGTAGCGTTCCTCGTAGCCGTCGAGGACGTCCCGGCGTTTGGCCCGCGCCGCCTCGCTCATCAGCTCCTCGCTCCACTCCATCCCATCGTCGGTGTCGAGCTCGACGCGCTCGACGGGTTCGAGGCCCGTGAGGCGGTCCTCGACCTGATCGATGAAGTAACCGATCATGTGACACATCGGGGTGGTGAGACGCATCTCGACGTGCGCTCGACCGTCGTCGGAGTCGACCTCGATCGCCTTCACGAGCCCCATCTCGACGATGTTCAAGTTCGAGCCGGTGGCGGCGCTACACGGATCCACTACGTCCCGGAGGGCGTCGCGGGCTCGTTCCTCGATGGGGTCGGTGGCGTCGGTCGGGTCGGTGCTCGCGCTCATTCGACCACCTCGAAGTCGGTCGTCGACCACGGGTCGTCGGCCATCTCGACGTCGCTGTACTGATCGTCCGCCGTACCCGCCTCGAGTTCGTCGAGATCGAAGCCGTGGGCCTCGGCGAAGTTCTCGCCGAGGATCTTGCGCTTGTCGTCCTCGGTGAGCTGGAAGGGGCCGCTGAAGCTCTCCATCTCCGGGAAGTCGTAGTTCCAGAAGCGCTCCAAGAGGAGCTGCGGGTGGAAGTGGGGCGCGCCGGTCCCCCAGATGATCTTGTCGACGGCCTGCTTCCCGCCGGCGTAGAGGAGTTGTTGGAGCGAGTCGACGAAGGACGTCGGCGTCGTCACGAGCTCGGTGAGCGTGAGTTCGAGGTTGACGTAGACGTTGGGGTGGCGGGCGATCTGCCAGCCGGTCTCCTCGGCGAAGGTCAGCCCGCCGTGGACGATCTCGAAGGTGAGCTCGGGGAAGCTGTTGGCGGCCTCCTCGACGTCGCCGACCTTGTAGGACTCCATCGGCGCGGTGGCGAACGGGAAGGCCTTGTGGACGGCGACGACGTCGAGGCCGAGGTCGACGGCGTGTTGCCAGAGCGGGAAGGCGTCCTCGGGGTCGTTCATCTTGAACTCGTGGTGGGTGCCGTCGGGCTCCCAGTAGGAGGGATACACCTTCACGCCGTGGGGGTCGAAGGCCTCGACCTGTCGCGTGAGGTCGGCCTGCGGGTCGTCGAGGCCGATCGCGTCGATGCTGGCGAACGCGGCCGTCCGCGTCGGATTGCGCTCGAAGAACGCGCGGGCCTTCGACTCGGCGGTGAGGCCGTCCTCGAAGACGGTGATCGACTGCGGGTGCATGACGGCGAAGTCCGTCTGGCTCTCGCGGAAGAGGGCGTTCTCCGTGTTCTCGACCGGCCAGTCGCCGAGGAAGGCCTCGCGGGTGCGCTGGTAGCCGTCGGGCATCTTCGCTTCCAGGGCGGCGCCGACGTTGGCGACCTGCTCGGCGTAGCGCGGCACGCGGTAGTTCTCCTCGGTCTGGTTGTACGTGTGGGTGACGGCGTCCACCACGAACACGTCGTCGAGTGTTGCCATACCGTACGGGCGTAACCTACAGTAGTAATAGTTATGTTTGTTAAAATATAGTACCGTCGCGAACCGTCCGACTGCGCTACTCCGCGAGGACGCTGACGACGGGGTGGTCGGCGCTGAGGATGACCGACTGCGTGACGCTCCCGAAGAGCGCCTTTCCGGTGGGCGAGCGTTTCCGGCCGCCGATGACGATGTAGCGCGGGCCGACCGACGCGGCGTCGTCGAGTATCTCCTCCGTCGGATCGCCGATCCGACCAGCGGGCGTGATCGTCGCCGGGACGTCGCCGAGCGCCATCTCCACGAGCCGTTCGGCGATGTCCTCCGCACGCTCGATCTCGATCGAGAAGGAGGTGTCGCTGAACTGGTCTATCGAGCGCACCGACTCGAAGTGGGATTCGGCCTCGTCTTCCGGGATGACGTGAAGCACCCGGAGGTCGTCGTCGTAGGCCTCGGCGAGGTCGAGCCCGGTCTCGATGATCGCCTCCTGGTCGTGCTGTTCACCGACGGCGGCGAGAATCACCATACCTTCACGATTAACCACACGCCGCAAATAGGTTCCGACCGAGCGGGGAGTCCGGAGCTACTCGACGTCCAGCGTCGCGCGGTCCGCGTCGGTGAGCGCGAGTTCGCTCGCGGCGACGTTCTGTTCGAGGTGCGAGACGCTCGACGTTCCGGGGATCGGGAGGGTGACGTCGCTGTGATCGAGGAGCCACGCGAGCGCGACCTGATAGACGCTCGCGTCGTGGCGCTCGGCGACGGTTTCGACGGCGTCACGCGCCTCGTCGTCGAAGCCGCCGGCCCCGACCGGGAAGTACGGGATGAAGCCGATGTCGTACTCCTCGCAGGCCTCAAGGACGTCCTCGTGCTCCCGGTCGCCGAGGTTGTACTCGTTTTGCACCGTGGCGACGTCGACGTGATCGCGCGCGAGCTCGAGCTGCTCGACGGAGACGTTCGAGATGCCGACGTGATCGACGAGGCCGTCGTCTTGCAGTTCGGCGAAGGCCTGGATCGACGCCTCGTAGTCGGTGTCCGGGTCGGGGCGGTGGAACTGATAGAGGTCGATCGAGTCGACCCCGAGGCGATCGATGCTCGTGAGGGCTTGGTTCTTGATGTAGTCGGGGCCGCCGTGTGCGAGCCACTCGCCCTCGCGGTTGCGGAGGAGACCCGCCTTCGTGGCGACGACGAGGTCGTCGCGGGTCGCGTCGAGTGCCTCGCCGATCAGGCGCTCCGAGACCGCGGGTCCGTAGGAGTCCGCGGTGTCGATGAAGTCGACGCCGAGTTCGTCCGCGCGACGGAGCACGTCGCGGGCGTTCGGTTCGCTCTCCGGGCGGCCGATGACGTCCTCGCCGGTGATCCGCATCGCGCCGAAGCCGAGGCGGTGGACGGTGTACTCGCCGCCGATGTCGAACGTGTCGCTCTCGTTCGTGACCATATCCGTCGTTCGACGGCGAGCGGCTAAGGCGCTGTGGAGGCGGCGGGCAGTGCGGGATCCGTCGGATCCGCTGGCGCCCACGTCGTCAGTCGCCCGCGTCGTCGGCCGGGCCGTCGCCGGAATCGGCGTCGTCGCCGCTGGGCGTCCCGCGCGGCGATGGCGAACCCAAACGAATTTCCTCGTACCCCGGTAAGCGCTCGGGTATGGACGAGGACCTCCGCGAGCGGATCCGACGGGAGGCCGAGGCGAACGCGCTGTTCAACGCGCTGAAACACGGGAGCGACGCGCAGGTGGGCGCGATCCTCGGCCCGCTGATGGGCGCGAACCCCGAGTTCCGCGAGCACGGCGACGAGGTGTCGGGCGTCGTCGCGCCCGTCGTGAACGAGGTGAACGCCCTCGACGAGGCCGAGAAGCGCGCGCGCCTCGAAGAGATCGCGCCGGAGCGCCTCGCAGAGCTCGACGCGGAGGACGAGGGCGAGGATCACCCGCTGCCCGACCTCCCGAACGTCGAGGACTACGACGAGGTCCGGATGCGGTGTGCCCCCAACCCGAACGGCCCGTGGCACCTCGGGCACGCCCGGATGCCCGCGGTCATCGGGACGTACAAGGAACGCTACGACGGCTGGATGCTCGTCCGCTTCGACGACACGGACCCGGAGACGAAGCGCCCCGATCTCGACGCCTACGACGGCATCCTCGACGACATCGACTACCTCGGCTTCGAACCCGACGAGGTCGTGACAGCCTCGGATCGGATGGAGACCTACTACGAGCACGCGCGCGAGCTCATCGGGCTCGGCGGCGCGTACACCTGTAGCTGTTCGGGCGAGGCCTTCTCCGAGCTGAAGAACGACGGGGAGGCCTGCCCGCACCGCGAGAAGAACCCCGGCGTCGTCCGCGACGAGTTCGAGGCGATGATCGACGGCGAGTACGAGTCCGGCGAGATGGTGCTGCGCGTGAAGACGGACATCGAGCACAAGAACCCCGCGCTGCGCGACTTCGTCGCCTTCCGGATGGTCGACACGCCCCACCCGCGCGAGGAGGCCGCGGCGTATCGCTGCTGGCCGATGCTCGACTTCCAGTCCGGGATCGACGATCACCTGCTCGGCATCACGCACATCATCCGCGGAATCGACCTCCAAGACTCCGCGAAGCGCCAGCAGTTCGTCTACGACTACTTCGACTGGGAGTACCCCGAGGTCGTCCACTGGGGGCACGTGCAGGTCGACGCCTACGACGTGCAGATGAGCACGTCGACGATCAAAGCGAAGATCGAGGCGGGCGACCTCGACGGCTGGGACGACCCGCGCGCGCCCACGCTCAAGAGCGTCCGCCGCCGCGGGATCCGAGGGCAGGCGATCGTGGACGCGATGGTCGAACTCGGCACCTCCACCTCCGACGTCGACCTCGCCATGTCCTCCATCTACGCGAACAACCGCGACCTGATCGACGAGGAGACGCCGCGCGCCTTCCTCGTCCGCAACGGCTTCGCGCCGCGGGGCGAGGGGGCCGAGGCGGCGTACGCGGCCACCGAGGTCCCCATCGCGGGCGGCCCGGACACCGCGCATCCGCCCGTGCACCCGAACCACGAGGAGCGCGGCGAGCGCGACGTCCCGGTCGGCGACGCGGTGCTCGTCGAGACGGCCGACCTCCCCGGCGAGGGCGAGCGCGTCTGGCTCAAGGGGTACGGTCCCGTCCGCTACGACGGCGACGGCTTCGCGTACACCGACGACGACATCGACGTCGTCCGCGAGGACGGCGTCGACGTGATCCACTGGGTGCCCGCGGCGGGCAGCGTGCCCGTTCGCCTCCGCCGGATGGACGGCGATGTCTACGGCTACGCGGAACCCGGCTACGCGGATTACGAGCCGGACGACCTCGTGCAGTTCGTCCGCGTGGGATTCGCGCGCTACGACCGCGCCGACGAGGACGAGACGGTCGCGTACTACGCCCACCAGTAGCTCGGCGCGCGGTCCCTCTCCTCTGCTCTGCTCTTCGCCTTTCCGTTCGCGTCTCCTGCTACAGGAACTCGATCACGAGCACCGCGGCCAGCACGACGCCCGTGCAGACCAACTGCACGGCCGCGGCGGCGAGCACGCCGACGGTCGCCGCGGCCGCGCTCCGCAGGCTCGCCTCGGCGTCGCCGAGGCGACGATATTCGAGCGCGAGGACGGTGACGGCCACGCCCGCGAGGACGACGATCGGGCCGCCGAGCGGGAGACAGAGCAGGCCCACGACCGCGGCGAGGAGCGTCGTCCGGAGGGACGCGCCACCCGCGCTCGCGCCGATCGCGCCGCCGAACCAGTCGACGGCGAGCGCGACGAGACAGCACGCGACGAGGGCGGCGAGGACGAACGCGCCGGGTTCGCCCGTGTCCCACCGGTAGAGGCCGAGCCCCGCGAGCGAGACGAGGCCGCTCGGGAGGAGCGGGAGGACGCTGGCCACCATCCCGAACCCGAGCAGGCCGATCGCGAGGAGGACGAGCGCGTCCATCTCACTCGCCCCCGTGTCGCGCGCGCTCCGCCGCGGCGGCCTCGCCGCCCCACGCGTCGCAGAGCGGTCGCAGGGCGTCGCCGAACGCCCGCATCGCCTGCCCGGACGAGTGATAGCCGAGCTCGTCGGCGACGGCGTCCCACGGGCGACACTGGAGGAGCTTCAGGACGGAGAGGCGCTCGCGGCGCTCGGCTTCGGCCTCGCCGTCGATGTCGACGCCCGCGGCGTCCGAGAGGAGGGGCGGCGCGTCGTCGCGGACGAGCGCGCAGACGGCGAGACGACGGACGGGCTCGGGATCGACGCTGTACATCGCGGAGCCGTAGGCGGAGCCGGCGACGACGCGCCACGCGTTCTCGCCCAATCCGGGGTCGGGAGTCGCGTCGCAGGCGGCGAGCGCGGCGCGAGCGATGTCCGGATCGAGGTCGTGGAGGGAGTCTGCGAGGACGCCCGCGATCCGGTCGGCGAACCACGACTCGTGGCGGGCGGCGAGCGCGCGCCCGTCCGCGCTCAGCGGGTCGAGCATCAGCGCGGAGTACTCGCCGCTGGCGTCGTTGCGCGTCGTCGAGAGGTGGACGGTGGAGAAGCCGTTGCGGGCCCAGAACCGGAGGAGGGCGGGCGTCGCGCCGTAGCCGACGCCGAGCCAGTCGCGTCCGTCGAACTCGTCGCGGACGCCGTCGAGGAGCGCGGAGCCGAGCCCGCGCGATCTGGCGGCGTGGTGGGTAGCGATGCGGACGACGCGCGTGCCCACGGGCGCGGCGGCGTGCTCGTCGCGGAGTTGGCTCGTGAGAACGTCCGGGAGCATGTTGCCCTTCACCCGCTCGCCGGTGTACATCGCCTCCCGAGTCGCCGCGTCGAGGCCGCCCTCGCGGGCGAGGAGGGCGACGGCGACGACGTGTCCGTTCGCGCGGAGCGCGCGGACGTCGAGGTTCGGGGCGTCGAGCATTCTGGCCAAGTCGTCCGGTTCGGTGCGGTAGTGGGCGGCGACGAGGAGGCCGAACGCCTCGCGCAGCAGCGTCTCGTCCGCGAGGAGCGCGTCGCCGTCGAGGGCGTCGTACGCACAGCCCGCCGGGTCGGCGTCCGCGACGAGCGGGTCGACGGGCGGCCGAGCGTCGAGCAGGAGCGCGTGGAACGCCCACACCTCGACAGGGTCGCCGGCGGCGTAGCGGATCGGCTCGTCGAGGCGCACGTCGGTGACGTCGAAATCGGTCCCGGCGAGGACGTCGCGGAACCGGACGTCGAAGCCGCGGCCCGCGCCCTCGTAGCCGTGGACGGTCGTGGTGAAGCCGACGGCGTCGGCGTCGAGGAAGCGTTCGAGGAGCCGGACGGGGAGCGCGGCCGCCTCGTCGACGAGGAGCACGTCGCAGTCGTCGAGGACGTCGACGGCCTCGGGCGGTTTCGCGTAGCGAATCGACCCCCCGCCGGCGAGGACGAGCCGCGTCGTCTCGGTGCGCTCGGACGCGACGCCGAGCGCGTCGCACAGCTCGGCCGCGCGCGCGAAGAGCTCTGTCACGCCGCGGAACGACGGCGCGGTGACGAGGACGTCCCGTCCCTCGACGGCGAGCCCCGCGGCCGCGAGCCCGGCGGCGCTCGTCTTCCCCCGACCGCGGTCGGCCTCGCAGACGACGGCGCGGCCGGTGTCCCGGAGCGCCTCGAAGGCGCGCACGGCCGCGACCTGATCGCCGGTGAGACAGGCCTCGTAGGCGGCCGTCGGGAAGGCGTGATCGTCGGGCACCGACGGACCGGGTGACGGGAGACGGGGTGCGGGGCGCGTGCGTCCGTCGTCGACCACCGTCTCCCCGCTCTCGTCGAGGGCGACGACGCCGACGCCGCGATGCGTGCGGAGGGTGTCGACGAGGCGCGTCCGGAAGCGTCCCGAGACGTCCTCGACGCCGAAGGGCGGGACGGCCATGCCCGCGTCGAAGCGGTCGCGGCGTGCGGACCACGCGTCGAGCGGCGGCGTCACGAGGATCAGGAGGCCGCCGCCGTCGACCGCACCGGCGACGCGGCCGAGGGCGTTCGGTCGACACTCATCGCGGGCGTCGTAGACGACGGCGTCGCGCGTCGTGCCGAGGAGGTCGCCGGTCTCGCGGGGTTCGAGGCGCTCGCAGCCGATGCCGTCGCGGTGACCGACGACCGTCGTCTCGGCGCGATCGATCCCCGCGCCGTCGAGCGCATCGATGGCGGCGGCGAGCCCGCGATCGGTCCCGTCGCCGCCGTCGCCAGCGCCTCTCGCGTCCCGGTTCTCGTTCCCGTCCGTCTCGTCGACGAGGACGAGGAGGCGGCGCTCGTTCGTCTCGCGGGCCTCCGCGCGGAGCGCGGCGGCGGTCTCTCCGACGGTCATGTGCTCGTCGTTCGCCCGCGACCCCGAAGGGCGTTATCGTTCCCTGTAGCCGTCGGTGGCCGGAACGATAACCGTGTCCCGCGTTCGCACCCCGGCGGGCTTTGAAAGCGTTTTTAACCACGGGATCCGGAATAGGTTGTACAGCCTTCGGGGGGTCATGATGCTTCGAGTCGCCACGGGAATCGCGGTCGGCGACTGAGCGCAAGCCCGCCCGAGGGAGTAGGTGAACATAAAAATGCCAGTCTATGTCGACTACGACGTCCCGGCCGACCTCCAGGAGCGAGCGCTCGAATCGCTCGAAGTCGCCCGCGACACCGGCAGCGTAAAGAAGGGTACGAACGAGACGACCAAGGCCGTCGAGCGCGGCAACGCGGACCTCGTCATCATCGCCGAAGACGTCTCCCCCGAGGAGATCGTCCTCCACCTCCCGGAGCTCGCGGAGGAGAAGGGCGTCCCGTACGTCTTCGTCGAGACGCAGGACGAACTCGGCGTCGCGGCCGGCCTCGAAGTCGGATCCGCCGCCGCGGCCGTCGTCGACGCCGGCGACGCCGAGGACGACGTCGAGGACATCGGCGAAAAGATCGAGGAGCTGAAGTAAACCGATGAGTGCCGAGGAATCGGAGACGGAGGACTCCACGTCCGCCGAGGTCATCGAGGTCGTCGGAAAGACCGGGATGCACGGCGAGGCGATGCAGGTGAAGTGTCGACTTCAGGAAGGCTCCAACCAGGGCCGCATCATCACGCGCAACGTCCTCGGCCCCACGCGGGTCGGCGACGTCCTCCAGCTGCGCGAGACGGCCCGCGAAGCCGACTCCATCGGAGGTCAGTAATGCCCCAGACCCGAGAGTGTGACTACTGTGGGGCGGACATCGAACCCGGCACGGGGACGATGTTCGTCTACAACGACGGACGTACCGTACACTTCTGCTCGTCGAAGTGCGAGAAGAACGCCGATCTCGGCCGCGAGCCCCGCGAGCTCGAGTGGACCGACGCGGGCCACGCCGGCGAGGGCGAATAGATGAGCCACGAGCACGAGCGGACGTTCGTCATGGTCAAGCCCGACGGCGTCCAGCGGGGTCTCATCGGCGAGATCGTCGGCCGTCTCGAGGACAAGGGGCTCAAGATGGTCGGCGGGAAGTTCATGCAGATCGACGAGGAGCTCGCTCACGAGCATTACGGCGAGCACGAGGGCAAGCCCTTCTTCGAGGGCCTCGTCGAGTTCATCACGTCCGGGCCCGTCTTCGCGATGGTCTGGGAGGGCGACGACGCCACCCGGCAGGTCCGCAAGCTGATGGGCGCGACGGACGCCAAGGAGGCCGCTCCCGGCACCATCCGCGGTGACCTCGGGAACGACCTCGGGCACAACGTCATCCACGGCAGCGACCACGAGGACGAGGGCGCCAACGAGCGCGAGATCGACCTCTTCTTCGACGGGGACGAACTCGTCGACTGGAACGCCAACGCGGCGACCTGGGTCTACGAAGACGCCCACGACCACTAAGCGGTTTCTCTCGCCGTCGTCCCCGTTTACACCCGCATAGCTCCCAGCACCCGCCCTGACCGCGACACGTAAGTACACCGACAGGGTACGGAACGGCGTGACGCGGGCAGATCCGATCGAGTTCGAGACGGCGGGGAAGACGCTACGAATACACGACCGGGTGATGGACGCGACGTGTCGCATCACCGCTGACGACGCGATCGACGTCGAGCGGGTGTTGGACGCGCGGTTCCTCTTCCCGGTCGACGCCGCAGTCTCCTTCGAGGCGACGACGCTGTCGATGCCCGCGAACGCGGGGTCGTGTGTCCGTGACGAGCGCGGCGACATCGACGTCCAACTCTCCGATATCGTGGTGTCGTTTCCTCGCGGGACGTATTACGTCGACATCGAGGCGGCTTGCAAGCTCTACGTGAAGGTGTTCGACGCCGCGTTCGAGGCCGTCACCGAACACCACCACGGCGAGGGGGCGACGACACTGACGTTCGAGGAACCGACGCGAGTCGCGGTCGGTGCCCGTTCGCGCCACGAGCGTCCGCACGCGACGATCACGGTGCCCGACGATCCGGGGGCGCTGCTCGAGGCACTCCCCTTCCTCGCCTCCGCGGTAAAGGAGTGGTCGCCGGAGCGCTCGTGGCCGACGCTCCGGGGCCACCCACCGCGGATCGAGCGCGGGGACGCCCTCTCGATCCCGTCGACGATTTCGCGGCCCGAGACGGGCGTGACGATCGCCACCCCGGCGACGTACGAGTCGCTGTACGCGGTCGCGCCGCTCGCCTACTACCTCGGTGCGGACGTGGTCGAGGCGTCCGAAGCGGAACTCCGCCTCGACAACGGCTATCGCCAGTCGCTGGGCGACGGCGCGGTCTCGCCGCGGGCGGCGACCAACCTGCTCGAACGCTGTCTGTTCCTCGACTCGTTCGTGCGAACGGCCGGCTACTACGAGATGCCGCGCCAGGAGTACGAGCCGGTCGCGGGTGGGCTTTCCTTCTACCCGCCGGCGCTCTACGGTCGGCCGATCGTCGAGCAGCTCATGGAGTACCTCGAAGCGCCGCGCGCGGCGTTCGTCGACTACCTTCCGGACGCGCGCTACGTGGCCGTGGTGCGCGACGATCCGGCCGACGCCCCGTTGCTCCCGTTCCTCGTCAGGGACCTCGTGCCGGTGACGACCGATAGGCACGACGTGCCCGACGACCGCGCGATCCGGACCGGCTACAGCGGCGAGTGTGTGCCTCACGGGGCGACACGACTCTCGGTCGCGGGGTACCAGCACGCGCTCACCGAGCCGATGCGCGACGTGGCGGAAGAGCGTTTCGCACTCCTCGGTGTCGGCAGCGCGGCACGCGAGACGCTCTCCACGGTCCTGATCGGCCGCGAGCACCGGGAGGTCACCGAGCCGTTCACGGTCGACACCGCGCCGCCAACGACGGCGGCCGTTCGGGACGCGCTCGAAACCGACTACGGCTTCGTTCACGTCGACGCGCCACTGACCGACGCGGGGTTCGCCTGCCGCGACGGCGTCCTCGATCCGATGAGTGTGTCGTCCGTCTCGGCGCGCGCCGTGTCGCTCGTCGGCGACCGGGAGACTGGTGGGCCTATCGTCGACGCCCTCGTCGAACGCGGGGCCCGCGTCGGCGTAGTGTCGACGACGCTCGGCGAACGTGCGGTCGGCCGGATGGCGGGACGCCTCCTCTCGGGCGCGCCGTTCGAGCGCGCCGTCACGTGGTCGGGCGCGAAGGGCCCGCATCGCTTCGCCGGGGACGTCTCGGGGTGTCTGGTCCGCGTCGGCGGTGGCGCCTCGATCCCGAACCTCGTCGTCCGATCGACGACGCTCGAGAGCCACCAGCTGTGGGTTCGCGCGTGGTGGACGCAGTTCGACGCCGCCGGTGGGGTGACGGCGTTCTACGACGAACGCGTGTGCGACCAGTTCCAACTCTTCGGCACCGAGATCGAACAGCCCTCGTCGCTGTCGAGCGAGGCGGTCGCGGACCTCTGTAACGAGCGCGAGGCCGTTTACGTACTGAACGGCGACGTCTATCAGCACGACCACGACGTGACGCCCGACGAGGTCCGGCAGTCGGCGGCGCGCGCGCTCGCCGACCGATCGTCGACTCGGAACGACACCCAGTTCTGAGACGCGATTCAAAAGCGATAAGCGAGGGCGGGGCGGAGTGTCCGGTATCCGTGACGAACGCTCAGGTCACTCTCGTCCAACTGGACAACTACGGCCCGTGGACGGTGACGCCCGCACCCCGACGTGAGGCCGACCTCCAGACCCTCCAGTCGCGCCTCTACGCCGACCTCTCGCAGTTCCTCGGCACCCGCGACGGCTACGCCTTCTTCACGCGCTTCGACAACATGATCGCGGTGACGAACGGCATCGACCGGGCCGATCACCGCCGTCTACAGGAGTCGCTACGCAACCGCTATCCGGTCACCGTGAGCCTCGGCATCGGGACGGGCGCGAATCCGACGGACGCCCTCGTCGACGCGACCGCGCACCTGCAGGCGGCCGGGAGCGCGCAGGACGCCGAGCGCCGCGAAGTCCTCGCCGGCGATCCGATTTCACCGGACGACCGCGACGACGACGACGTCCGCATCGCGCACTTCGACGTGAACGACGCGACCGGCAAGTACACGGACGAGCTCGACGCCTTCTCGACGTTCGTTCGCATCGAGCAGGGGTACGCGGCGCTGATGCGGACGCTCCACGACGAACACGACGGCCTCGCATTCTTCGTCGGCGGCGACAACGTCATCGCGCTCGTTCCCGACCTCGACCGCGACACCTACGTCGACGTCATCGAGCGCGTCCGCGCGGAGGCCGACATGTCGCTCAAGGTCGGCGTCGGCGCGGGCCGCACCGCGACGGACGCCGGAATGGCCGCCAAACACGCCCTCGAAGTCTGCCGCGAGGAGGGGACGACCGTCGAAGGCGCGTAGATTAACTCGATGCGTACTCCCTGATTTTGTACTCGCTCGGTACTCACACCACGCTTTTCCTTTCGGCCCCCTATCAATCGCGTATGCAGTCCATCGACGTCCCGAACAACCTGTACGACGCGCTCGGAGAGCCCAGCGACGACGAGCTCGAGCAGGCCCTCTGGGGGCTCGTGTACGAGCAGGGCCGCGACACCGAGCACTGACGCCGCGACGCCCGCGAACCGAAGCTATTCCTTCCCGGGCCGCCTTCGCGGAGCCATGACTGCGGGCGGTCGTCTCCCCGGTGCGCCCGACCCCACGGAGCGGATCGTCCTGCACGTGGACATGGACTGCTTCTACGCGTCCTGTGAGCGGCGACGCGAACCCGCGCTCCGCGACGAACCCGTCGTCGTCGGCATGGGGTACGAGGCCGGCGAGACCGTGGGCGCGGTGGCGACCGCGAGCTACGAGGCGCGCGCGCACGGCGTCGAGAGCGCACAGGCGATCTCGACGGCGCTCGATCGCCTGCCCCGACGCGCCGACGATCCCGACGGTCCGAGCGCGTACTACCGGCCGGTCGACCTCGACTACTACGAGGACGTCGCCGCGGAGGTGAAGGCGATCCTCCACGAGCTCGCCGACACCGTCCGCGAGGTCAGTATCGACGAGGCGTACCTCGACGTCACCGATCGCACCGCGTGGAGCGTCGCCGAGGGGTTCGCACGCCACGTCAAACAGCGGATCGCGCGCGAGGTCGGCGTCCCCGCGAGCGTCGGCGTCGCCCCCGACATGAGCACCGCGAAGATCGCGAGCGACCACGACAAACCCGACGGCCTCGTCGTCGTCCCGCCCGACGAGGTCGAGGCGTTCCTCGCGCCGATCGACGTCGCGGACGTCCACGGCGTCGGGCCGGTCCGCGCGCGCGAACTCCGCGAGTTAGGGATCGAGACGGCGGGCGACCTCGCGGACGCCGACCCCTACGAGCTGACGGAGCGCTTCGGCGAGCGGGGCCGCGACCTCTACGACCGCGCGCGCGGTCGCGACGACCGCCCGGTCGAGCCCCGCGACAATCCGAAGAGCCTGAGCCGCGAGTCGGCGTTCGACGGCGCGGTCGACGACCACGCGCGCGTCCGGGAGCAGGCGCTGACGCTCGCCGACGCCGTCGCCGACCGCGCGCGCCGGAAGGACGCCCTCTACCGCACCATCGGGGTGAAGGTCGTGACGCCGCCCTACGACGTCCACACCCGGGCGCGCTCGCTCCCGGGTCCCGTCGACGACCCGCCACTCGTGCGCGACGTCGCCGCCGACCTCCTCGCGGAGTTCGCGGACGCGTCCGTCAGGAAGGTGGGCGTGCGCGTCTCGAACCTCTCGTTCACCGCCGGCGAGCAAGCGCAGCTCGGGGGGTTCGACGGCCCGACGACCGAGGTAGCGACCGAGGAAACGACGACCGACGACGACGCCGACGTCACCGACGCGACCGAGACCGGGACCGACGGTCAGGCGTCGCTCGGCGACTTCTAGTCGTCCGTCGGGGCGACGACGCGTTCGCACTCGACGACGAACGAGGCGAGGCTCTCCGCGGCGCCGCGTTCGAGCGACAGCACGACGCCCGCAGTCTCCGACTCCCGGATCACGATGAAGACGCCGTTCTCGTAGAGCTCGACGACGGACTCGAACTCGCCGAACGGGCTGTCGAGCTCGCGGAGCGGTTCGCGCTCGCGGATCTTCGCGATGATCCGCCCCGAGCGGCGCTTCGAGCGCTCGTCCGGGAGGTCCTGACGCCGATAGATGACGTGCCAGTCGTCGTCGGTATACCGGACGGCGGTGCGGAAGTACCCGCGGGCGCGCTCGCGGACCAGCTTCACGAGCTCGTAGTGGCGCCGTTCCATGTCGGTCATACCGATACGTAGACCCGACGGAGTATAGACACACTGAAAACCGACGCGCGAACCGGTTGTCGCGCCGTCGCTTACGCCAGCGGCTCGACGAGGGCTTCGAGCGCCGCCTTCGGGTCGTCCGCCTTGGCGACGCCGCTGGCGAGGAGAACGCCGCTGGCGCCGAGGTCGGCCGCCGCGTCGAGGTCGGCGCCGGTGGAGATCCCGGCCCCGCAGTAGACGTCGACGCCGTCGTCGACCGCTTCGGCGGCCGCGACGGCGTCCCTGACGATGTCGGGGTCGGCCGACGCCACGGAGACGTCGCCGCCGATGAGTTCCGGGGGTTCGACCGCGACCGAGTCGGGGCCGAGCGCCGCGACCGCGCCGATCTGTGCGGGGTTGTTCCCGCAGACGCACGTTTCGAGGTCGGCGCGGCGGGCCGCCTCGATCGACGCGTCGATGTCCGCGAGCTTCATCCGGTTCTCCGAGTGATTGAGGAGCGTGCCCTCGGCGCCCGCGGCGGCAGCGCGTTCCGCGAGCGTGCTACCCGTGTGGCTCCCGTAGCCGTTCGGGCTGACGTGCTGCGCCCACGTTTCGACGCCGGTGTCGGCGACCGCGGCGAGGTCGGCGGCCTGCGGCGCGATGGCGATGCGGACGCCGGACGCTTCGGCGACGGCGTGTGCGGCCTCCGCGACCGCGATCGGGTCACAGGGATACGCCTTCAGATTGACGAGAACGAACATGCGCGTGGGGATTCGCGGACCTCCGGATTACCGCTTTCGGAAGCGACGGACGGACCCCGTCTCTCGCGACGCGACCGGCCGTCCGGATTTATAACCCGTCTGCGCGTCTCTCCGAGCTGATGTTTCGCACGCTCCTCGGACAGGTTGGCGCGCCAGCCTCCGCGATCAGCCCGTACAATCCACTGGTCGTCGCGCTCGTGCTCCTCGCCGCCGGGGCGACGCTGAGCGCGCTCTTCCTCTTCCGGGAGGCGCGCGACAGCCATCCGCCCTCGGACAGGCAGTCGTTCGCGTGGCTGTTCGGTCTCGTCGGCGCCATCGCACTCCTCGTCTCCGGGGAGATATTCTGGGCGAACTGGGCGGGATTCCCCGCGAGTCAGTACACCGAGCTGTTCGGGGTCGCACAGACGCTCTACGCCGTCGTGATGCTCTCCGCGGCGTTCACCATCTACCACAACCTCGATCCGCGGCCGTTCGCCTGGATGAGTGCCGTCTGCGGCCTCCTGCTCTTCCAAGGCGCACGCGCCATTGTCAGCTTCGACTTGACGCTCTCGCCGGCCGTATCGGCACTCATCTGGGTGACCGCTGGCCTCGCCGCCGTCGTCGTCCTACCCGCCTCGTACGCCCCGACGGGCTCCGGGACGCGTCGTTCCCTCGTCTCCCTCGGCGTGCTGTTCGCCGTCGTGCTCGCCGCCGCCAGCCTCGGCATGGGCCTCGAGGCCCACTACAGCCACATCGCTGAAGCGATGGGGTGACGACGGCGCGGCCGCGAGAACTCGACCTGAGACTAGTCCTTGCGCTTGACCATATCGCCGAGCGTGAGCCCGCCCTCGTCGGAGCCGCCCTCCCACTCCTCGTCGCCGCTCGCGGCCTCGAGCAGGCTGACGCCGAGCTTCTTCTCCAGCTTCTCCCGGACGTCGTCGCTCGGGAGGATGTCGCCGCGTTCGAGCTTCCGGACGAGGCTGGCCTTCTCGTTGAGCTCGGAGGCGAATTCCTCCTGGCTGTAGCCCGCCCCCTCGCGGGCGTTCCGGATGCGATCGTCGTAGTCGGAGGCGAGCTCCTGCATCTCGTCGAACATGTCGCGCCGCCGCCGGCGCGACCCGCCCGACGAGTTCCCGCCGGAACTCGACGACCCCGAGGACTCACCGGACGAGGTCGAGTATTTCGTCGAGGTCGAGGAGGACGACTCGGTCTTCACCTCGGTACCGAACTCCGTGCAGTCGCTGCAGACGTCGAGTTCGGCCCCCTCGACTTTGATGGTCTTGGGGTTCGCCGTTTCGGCCCCGCACATCTCGCACTGAACCATATCTAATCTAGCTCCGCCGCGTGTATAAAGCACACGCCGTCGGCCAGTCGTGCGCCCGTACTCCGGTATTCGACGGATTTCGACTCACGCACCGCGGGCCGTTCCGCGGACGCCCGACCCCGTACCGACCCCGTGTCGTTTCGCTCTCGCCCGCCGAACCGTGGCGCCTCGTCATCGCTCGGCGCCACGCAGGTCGCCCCACGCCCCCCAGAACCGCTGGAGCGCGGTGAGGTGCCCGACGACGGCGAAGAAGCCGAGCAGCCACGCGACGAGGCTGAAGCCGCCGACGACCGGAATCACGGCGGAGAGGACGCCGACGACGCCCACCAGAGCGAGGCGGTCCGCGCGCCCGAGGAGGCCGCCGTACTGGCGGCCGAGGCCGACGGCCTGGATCTGCGTCCCGAGGTAGGAGGTGAGGAGGACGCCCGTGACGGCGGCGAAGCCGAGCAGCCACGAGCCGACGCCCGCAGCGAGGCCGGCGAGGATGACGACGTCCGCGTACCGATCGAGGACGTGATCGAGGAGATCGCCGCCCTCGGAGTCGACGCCCGTCTCGCGCGCCACCGCGCCGTCGAGGAGGTCGAGCCAGCCGTTCAGGAAGACGAACACCGCGCCCGCGACGTACCCCGCGGCGCTCCCGAGGTAGAAGACGCCCGCCGCGGCGACGGCGAGGAGGAACGCGAGCACGCTGATCGCGTCCGGCGTCAGCCCGAGACGCACGGACACCGTCACGAACGGCCGGAGCAGGCGGGACGCGAGCGGCCGGAACTGATCGAGCGTCACAGCAGATACTCCGTGAAGTCCACCTCGCCCGCGCTCGGCTCGCGCTCGCCGTCGAGGACGGCTTCGATCTCCGCGGCGACCGCCTCGGGCGTCCGGTCCGTCGTGTCGATCTCGTAGACTCGCTCCTGTCCGTGTTTTCGGACCGCTTCGCCGAGGATCACGTCGAGGGACTCTGCCTCGGCGTTCTCCGTCGCCTCGCGCTCGCGCGCGTCCAGCGCCGCACCCTCCTCGGCGCCGCGTTCCCGGAGCCGGTCTTCGAGCACGTCGGGCGCACAGCGGAGGACGATCACGCGCTCGACGTCGTCGAGGTGGTGGGCGAGGTGGCTCTCGACGAGCACGTCGTCACGGTCGGCGTACGCCTCGCCGATCGCGCCGAGGTCGGCCACGAGGCTGTCGCGCGACTCGTCGCGCTCCGTGTACAGGTCCGCCTCGCGGATCACGTCGTTCAGGTGGACGACGTCGAGGTCGGTGTCGAGGCGCTCCGTCGCGCTCGTCTTACCCGTGCCCGGCGTCCCGGTGACGACGGCTCTCATGCGAGCACCTCGTTGAGCTCGCGGACGGCGCGCTCCGTCTCCGCCTCGGTGCCGCAGGTGATCCGCACGCACTCGGGGAGCCCGAAGCTCGAGCAGTCCCGCACGATGACGCCGCGCTCCTGCAGCGCCTCGGCGACGGCGCTCGCGTCGCCCACCTCCACGAGCAGGAAGTTCGCGTGACTCTCGTACGTCGGCGCGTCGACGTGCTCGGCCATGTACGTGCGACTCCACCGCGCCATCTCGACCGTCTGCTCGACGTGCTCGTCGTCGTCGAGGGCGGCGAGGCCGGCGCGACAGGCGACGACGCTCGCCGCGAACGGCGTGTTCACGCGCGCGTACGCCTCCGCCCACGACTCGGGGACGATCGCGTAGCCGAGGCGGAGCCCCGCGAGCCCGTACGCCTTCGAGAAGGTGCGGAGGACCGCGACGTCGTCACGCGGGGCGTGACTGGTAGCGTGCGACGCGTCGGCATCGTCTCGCCTCTTGACGAGACCGACGGCGCTCGGTGCGTCGGCGAACTCCCCGTACGCCTCGTCGACGACGACGAGCGTCTCCTCGCGCGTCTCCTCGGCGATCCGCTCGATCGCGTCGAGCGTGAAGCGCGCGCCGCTGGGGTTGTGCGGGCTCGTGAGGTGGACGATCCGCTCGCCGTCGTAGGCGTCGAGGACGGCGTCGGCGGTGAGCGCGAAGCCGCCGTCGCCCGTCACGTCGTACTCGGCCACCTCGCCGTGGTGGAAGCGCGCGCTCATCCCGTAGTAGGCGAAGCCGGGCGCGGGGACGAGCACCGCGTCGCCGGGTTCGAGGGCGGCCCGCGAGAGGTAGTCGAGCGCGCCGTCGCCGCCGTTGGCGAGCCACACCTGCTCGTCCGCCACGCCCCAGCGCTCGGCGATGGCGGCCGTGAGGTCCTGGTGGTCCGCGGTGGGGTAGTGGTGTACCTCGTCGGCGCTGGCCTCGACGGCGTCGACGGCCGCGGGGCTCGGCCCGAACATGTTCTCGTTCGACGCGAGCTTGACGAACTCCTCGGGGTCGCGGCCGAGCTCGCGGGCGACTTCCTCGATGCCGCGGCCCGCGCGGTACTCGACGTGGTCCGAGAGGTCCCGTGGTCGCATGTCCCGAGAGAGCCGCCGCCGGGACTTAAACCGGCCGATGCGCGGTGTCGCCGCCTACCGTTCGCCCGGTCCGACGGCGTTGACCGGGGTCTCGCCGGCGAGCGCTCGATCGACGTCGGCCGCGACCGTCTCGTTCGCCTCGGCGCGTGCCTCCGCGGAGTACCATCCCACGTGCGGGGTCGCGATCACGTCGTCGCGTTCGACGAGCGGCGATCCCTCGGGCGGCTCGGTCTCGAAGACGTCGAGACCCGCGGCCGCGATCGACCCGGCATCGAGCGCTGCCAGTAGCGCATTCTCGTCGACGACGCCGCCGCGACCGGTGTTCACGACGACGCCGCGTTCGGGGAGCGCGTCGAACCACGCGGCGTCGACGAGGCCGCGCGTCGCGTCCGTGAGCGGCGCGTGCACCGAGAGGTGGTCGGCGGCGTCGCGGAGCCCCTCCGCGTCGACCTTCTCGACGCCGTGCTCGCGCATCACCTCGGCGTCCACGTACGGATCGTACGCGACGGCGTCGACGCCGAACCCCGCCAGTCGGTCCGCGACGCCCCGCGCGATGTCGCCGAAGGCGACGAGACCGACCGTGTCGCCGCTGAGGCGATGGAGTTCGGGGCCCGCCCACACGTCCCACGTGCCCCCGCTGACGCGCCGATCGTGCGCGGGGACGTCGCGGACGCACGCGAGGAGGAGCGAGAGGCTGTGCGTCGCCACCTCGTCCACGCAGTAGTCCGGCGCGTGCGTGACGGTGACCCCGAGGGCGGCCGCGGCGTCGACGTCGACGTTGTCGAGGCCGACCGAGACCTGTCCGTAGACGGCGAGGGCGTCGAGGCCGGCGAGGAGGTCGTGGGTCACGGCGAGGCGGCCCTTCGCTACGACGGCGTCGGCTTCGCGCTCGCGGACGGCGGCGCGGAACGCCTCAGGCGTGTCGAGCGGGGCGACGGAGACGTCGGCGGCGAGGCGGTCGCGGAACACCTGCGCGTCGAGCTTCGGGTCGTCGGCGAGGACGACGGTCGGCATGAGTAAGCGGACGGCGGGCACCGCCTTGATCGTTGGCACCACCGCTCCGTGACGTGGCTCCACGTCACGGAGCAACGCGACGGAGACCCGAAAACGATCCACCGGGGGCACGCCGCGCGAGCTTCTCCGCGAGCACGTCGCGCGACCGCTACGCCTTAGGTGCCGCCGTCCGCACGGGAGCCTATGGCGACAGCACTCTCCGCGAGCCTCGCGATTCACCTGATCTTCGCCGCGCTGTGGACCGGGAGCGTCCTCTACTTCACGTACGCCGTCCTCCCGCTCGGACGAGAGGGGGAGCTCTCGGCCAGCGCCCTCGGATCGGCGACGAGCAAACTCACGACCGTCACACGCGTCAGCGCCGTCGTGCAGCTCCTCACCGGTGCCTTCATGTCGAGCCCGATGGGCGTGGCGACGACGACCGCCTACTGGTCGAGCACGCGCGGCTACCTCGTCATCGCCATGGTCGTCCTCTGGCTCGCGCTCGCCGCCCTCACCGAGATGGGCGCGTCGACGATCCGCGACGGCATCGCCGTCGATAAGGTCCGCAGCCCCGCCCGCGACGCCTCGACGCGACTCCGCGCCGCGAGCGTCGTCGCGTTCCTCCTCCTCCTCGACGCCGGCGCGCTCACCGCCGGCCTCTGAATCGGGCGCGGCTCCCGGTTCGATCCCCGCGGGGCACGACGAACGGCCCGCGACCACCCGATCGCTTTTCGTCCTCCGCCCCGTTCTCCGCCCCATGGCAAGCGCGATCGGTTCGCTGTTGTTGTTCGTGATCAGCCTCCTCGTCGGCGGCCTCGGAATCTACGTCGGCGCACGCGTCATCACCGGCGTCGAGGACTACTCGCACGCCGTGATCACCGCGCTCATCGGTGCGATCGCGTGGGCGGTGCTCTCGTGGATCCCGCTGTTCGGCGGGCTCCTCGCCCTGATCGCGTACGTCGCCGTCATCAACTGGCGCTACCGGGGCGGCTGGGTGAACGCGATCCTGATCGCGCTCGTCGCGTGGATCGCCACCGCCGTCGTCGTCTTCGTCCTCGGCGCGCTCGGCGTCCCCGTCACCGGAATCGGCGTTCTCGGGGCCTGATCCGGCTCAGTCCCGACGGACGTCGTGTTCGAGGGTACCGATGCCCTCGATCTCGGCCTCGACGTGGTCGCCGGCTTCGAGCGGCCCGACGCCCTCCGGCGTCCCCGTGAGGATCACGTCGCCCTCTTCGAGCGTCATGTACCGCGTGATCTCCTCGATCAGCGTCGGCACGTCGAAGATGAAGTGCTCGGTGTTCGAGGACTGGCGCACCTCGCCGTTCACGCGGAGTTCGAGCGCCGCGTCGTTCGGGTCGACGTGCTCGGGGTCGGCGAGCACCGGCCCGAGGGGACACGCGCCGTCGAAGGCCTTCCCGCGCACCCAGTTCTGCTCGCGCGATTGGTCGTCGCGGTTCGAGACGTCGTCCGCGATCGTGTAGCCCGCGACGACGTCGGACGCGTCCGCGGCCGCCACGTTCCGGCACTGCTCGCCGATCACGACCCCGAACTCGATCTCGTGCTCGATGTTCTCGCGCTCTCGCGGGAGCGTCACGGCGTCGCCGTGGCCCGCGACGGCATTCGGCGGCTTCAAGAAGAGCAGCGGCCGATCCGGCACGTCCTCGTTGCGCTCCTCGGCGTGCTTCGCGTAGTTGCGCCCGATACAGACGATCTTCGAGGGTTCGCAGGGCGGGAGGACGTCCACGTCGTCGGCGGCGTACGTCCGGCCGCCGAAGCTGACGGTTCCGTCGTCGTGGTACTCGCCCTCTCGGACCGCGCCTGCCTCGTCGCGGAAGCGAACGTGTCGCATGCGTGGCCGATTCGCGCGGCGGAGGCTAAGCGTTGGGGTTCGTCGTCACCAGCGGTGGTGGACGTACTCTTTCACGTACGCCTCGTAGACGTCCCGGGCCGCCCCGTGCTGGCGGTGGCTGAGGGGCGCGAGCTCCGCGGCTTCGACGTTCTCCGCGATGTGCTCGGGCGACGTGCTCCCCGGGATCACGGTCGAGACGGCGTCGTGGTCGAGGATCCAGCGGAGGGCGAACTGCGCGAGCGTCACGTCCGCCGGCGTGTACGCGGCGAGTTCGTCCGCGGCGTGCGCGCCGACGTCCTGCGGGACGCCCGCGAACGTCTCGCCGACGTCGAAGGCCTCGCCCTCGACGTTGAAGTTCCGGTGGTCGCTCTCCGGGAACTCCGACTCCGCGTCGATCGCGCCCGTCAGCAGGCCCGAGGCGAGCGGGACGCGGACGATGACGCCGACGTCCGCTTCGGCCGCCCGATCGAGGAAGCGCTCCGCGGGGCGCTGACGGAAGGGGTTGAAGATGATCTGTACCGTCTCGACGCCGTCGTACTCGACGGCCTTCAGCCCCTCCTCGACGCGCTCGACGGAGACGCCGTAGTGGGCGAGCAGGCCGTCGTCCTTCAGCACGTCGAGCGCCGCGAACGTCTCGGGCTGGTAGTAGGCGTCCGTCGGCGGGCAGTGGAGCTGGAGCAGATCGAGCGCGTCGACGTCGAGGGTCTCGCGCGAGCGCTCGACGAACTCGCGCAGGTGGTCCTCGTCGTAGTCGGCGGCGACGTGCGGATCGAGGCGGCGGCCCGCCTTCGTCGCCACCGTCGGGGTCTCCGCTCGCTCGGCGAGCACCTCGGCGATCAGGCGCTCCGAGCGCCCGTCGCCGTAGACGTCCGCGGTGTCGAGGAAGGTGATCCCCTCGTCGAGCGCCGCGTGCAGCGCCTCGCGGGCCTCCGCCTCGCCGACTTCGCCCCAGTCGCTCCCGATCTCCCACGTGCCGAGACCGATCGGCGTCACGTCGATCCCCGTCGATCCGAGGGTGCGTTCGTCCATACGGGCCCTCGCGGCGGGCGCTCCCTAACGGTTCGGGTCTCGGCCGTCGCGGCCGCCGCGACGCGGGTGCGCGCTCGACGGCGCGGAGGCGGCGGGATCCACCCGGCCGACAGGCTTTATGACGCGTCCGCGAGTAGTCGATGCCGTCATGGAGATCACTTGGTACGGCCACTCCACGTTCGGCGTCGAGATCGGTGACGAGACGCTCCTCATCGATCCGTTCTTCGACAACCCGAAGACGGAGACCGACCCCGAGGAGCTCGACCCCGACTACGTGTTGCTCACGCACGGCCACGCCGACCACATCGCCGACGTCGATCGGTTCCGCGGCGCGCACTTCGTCGCTACCCCGGAAGTCGTCAGCTACGTCACCGACGAGTACGGCATCGAGGACGGCACCGGGATGAACCTCGGCGGCACCTTCGAGACCGAATCGGCCTACATCACGATGGTCCGGGCCGACCACACGAACGGCCTCGACACCGACTACGGCGCGTCGGGCGGGATGCCCGCCGGCTACGTCATCAGCGACACCAAGCCCACGCAGGTCTCCGACGACGAGTCCCAGACCTTCTACCACGCCGGCGACACCGCGCTGCAGACGGAGATGCGGGACGTCATCGCGCCGTATCTGGAGCCGGACGTCGCCGCCGTCCCCATCGGCGACCACTACACGATGGGCCCGTGGCAGGCCGCCGTCGCCGTCGACTGGCTCGACGTGGACTACGCCGTCCCCATCCACTACGACACCTTCCCGCCGATCGAGCAGGACACCGACGACTTCGTCCGCGAGGTCGAAGCGACCGGCAGCACCGCGGACGTCGTCGTCCTCGACGGCGACGAGTCCCTCGACCTCGGCGGCGAGCTCGGCTACTGAGGCGCCCGGCTCCGGTGGCTGCCGTCGTCTCGGCATCCGTCTTCCGACTACCTACTGTCTCGTTTTTGCCCGCCTTGAGCGTGTGCGTCGTCGACGTCTGTTGTTTCTCACCTTCATCGCTCTCTGCTTCCCCCTTCGCCTCCTCATCGCGTTTCGCCCTCACCGTTCGCCCCCTTCACCGCATTTCGCTCTCATCGCTCCCCAAGCTATATCGAGCGCGCCGCGAAACCCACCGAACGGGTACATCACAATGGACGCGAAAGCCGCAGTCGTACGCGAAGAGGGCGGATCGTTCGAGATCGAGGACGTACAGCTCGAGGATCCGCGACCGGACGAGGTGCTCGTCCGCGTCGTCGGGGCCGGCGTCTGTCACACTGACATGACCGTCCGCGATCAGCTGTATCCGACGCCGCTCCCCGTGGTGCTCGGCCACGAGGGATCGGGGGTCGTCGAGGCCGTCGGCGAGAACGTGACGCGCGTCGAACCCGGCGACAACGTCGTGATGAGCTTCGACTACGACGGCACCTGCGAGCAGTGTCGGGACGGCCATCCCGCGTACTGCGAGTCGTTCTTTGAGCACAACTTCGGCGGCTCCCGGCCCGCCGACGAGAGCTCGCCCATCTCGCAGGACGGCGAGTCCATCAGCGGGCGTTTCTTCGGCCAGTCCTCCTTCGCCACGCACGCCATCGCCACCGAGCGCAACGTCGTGCCCGTCGGGGACGACGTCCCGCTGGAGCTCCTCGGCCCGCTCGGCTGCGGCGTCCAGACGGGCGCCGGCGGCGTCATCAACACCCTCGACCCGCAGGCCGGCTCCTCCATCGCCGTCTTCGGCGCGGGCTCCGTCGGCCTCTCCGCCGTCATGGCCGCCGACGTCAAGGGCTGTACGGACATCGTCGCCGTCGACCTCCAAGAGGGGCGTCTCGACAAGGCGCTCGAACTCGGCGCCACCGACGTCGTCAACCCCGACGACGTGGACGACGTCGTCGAGGCGCTGGACGATCTCGTCGGCGGCGTCGACTACGCCCTCGAAACGAGCGGCGTCGCCGCCGTCGCCGAGCAGGCCACCGACGCCCTCGGACAGCGCGGCACGCTCGGCATCGTCGGCGCGCCCGCGATGGGAACCGAGGCCAGCTACGACGTCAACGACCACATCCTCACCGGCCGCAACATCGTCGGCGTCGCCGAGGGCGACTCCGACCCCCAGCAGTTCATCCCCGACCTCATCGACCTCTATCGCCGCGGGAAGTTCCCCTTCGACGAGCTCGTCACTTACTACGACTTCGAGGAGATCGAACAGGCCGTCGCCGACTCCGAGAGCGGCGAGACGATCAAGCCCGTCCTCCGCGTGAGCGAGGCCTAAGGGCGCTGCTGCGGGTCAGTTCGGCGTGTGCCTGAGGAGGCGCGCGATCGACTCGTCGCCGCGCTCGCGGTGGCGCTTCGCGTGACAGGCCCGACAGAGCGTCTCCCCGTTGTCGAGGCCGTACAGCATCTCCTCGCTTCGGTCCTCGTACTTCGGCACGACGTGGTGGGCGTGCAAACGCTCCGTGCTCGAACACGCGACGCACGCGTGGCCGTCGCGCTCTTTCACCTGGTCGGCCCACTCGGCGAGGCGCGTATGATCAGTTGCGTTATCCTCCTTCCATAGTGGATGATCTTCGCCAGATCTGAAACCGGGGTCACGTCGCTCGATGCCGTGCTCGATCATCCAGTATTGAACCGCTTGTAGTCCAACTCCGGTCGTGTCCCCCATCTCCTCCATCGTCAATCCGTCGTCCTCGTACTTCTCGCGCAACCACGACTCGTTCCGATATTTCCGACCCCGAGAGATACCGTGCTGGCGGAGTTGATCATCTATGGTAGAACTACCCGTATCGCAGAGTTCGGCTATTTCACGCTGTGAAAGGTGTTCTTTGACGTATTTGTCCGGTCAACCATTTCGGGCCGTGTCGGCTCTTGCGTATCTCGTACTTCGTCACCCAGTTCCCGATGGTCCTGACCGAAACGTCGCACTCGTCAGCGATCTTGGTTTGCGTCCAATCGGGGTCGACGTAGACATTCTGTAGCCAATTGAGTCGTTTGTATCGCTCACCCATGAGTTCAAATTCCGGCAGCCTAGGCCACTACTGGAATTGCGGGAGGTCTACATCTAACTTACTATCGCTAGAACACGTCCACTAGCTTGAAGCAGAACGACTAGAAGCGCGAGTTTCGACGGAAGAGCATTCTCTGCATGCGTGGTCGTCCTCCGTTGACAACCCTCTCAAGTGGATGTGATCAGCCAGACCACAGAAAATGGAAAAATTTCTGAGATGGACTCGCCGGGATTTGAACCCGGGGCCTCTCCCATGCCAAGGGAGTGATCTACCACTGATCTACGAGCCCGCGAACGCAACTCTTCGTATCCGGGGGACGTAATTGAACCCTTCGATCCGGCCTCGACGCCGGCGGAAGTGGAAACCCTTTAGCGTCCGAGACGCCCACAACGACGTAGGGAACTGCACGGCCGCATATCCGACGCGCCGTCCGCTTGGGCGGCTTGGGAGTGTGGCAGTGCTCGGGCGCCTTTCGCGCCCAGCGCCGCACAGCGGTTCGTGTCGTTCCAATTCACACTATGGCACGAATGCACACCCGCCGTCGCGGCTCGTCCGGTTCGGACAAGCCGGCGGCAGACGAACCCCCGGAGTGGAGCGACGTGGACGCCGACGCCGTCGAGGAGCGCGTCGTCGAACTGGCCGAAGAGGGGTACGACCCCAGCCAGATCGGCATGAAGCTGCGCGACGAGGGCGTCCAGGGGACGCCGATCCCGGACGTGAAGCTCGCGACGGACAAGAAGGTCACCGAGATCCTCGAGGAGAACGACGCCGACCCCGAGCTCCCGGAGGACTTCCGTAACCTCCTGGAGAAGGCGATCCGCCTGCGCCGTCACGTCGAGGAGAACGGCCAGGACCACCAGAACCGGCGTTCGCTCCAGAACACGGAGTCGAAGATCCGCCGGCTCGCGGACTACTACCGCGGTGACCAGCTCGACGAGGACTTCACGTATTCGTACGAGGCCGCGGTCGAACTCCTCGAAGAGTAACCCCTGATGTCCACCACGGGCCGTTCGGAGTCGTCCGGTGACGCCGCGACGCTGGCCGAGCGCTGCCGCGAGGCGGCGTTCGTCCGCATAGTCGCGCGACCGGACGGCGACGCGATCGCGGCCGCCGGCCTGCTCGGGCGGGCCTGCGCGGCGATCCGGACGCCCTATCAGGTGAGCGTTGCGGCGACCCGCGGCGCGGCGAGCGATCGCCTGCTCGCCGCTGACGACGACGCGACGCTCGCGCTCGGATTCGACGGGACGCCCGCGGACGCGACGCTCGCCGGGGACACCCTCTCCACGGGAGCGCTCGCGGCCGCGCGCGAACTCCACGAGCCGGCGGCGTCGCTCGCACTCGCGGGCGTCCGCGCGGCGGGGAGCGTCCCGTCGGGCGACCTCGCCGAGGCGTTCGAGCGCCGGCCGGGCGTCGGCCTGCCGGTCGCGGACCTCTCGGACGGGCTCGCGCACGCGACGCGGCTGCACGCCGACTGGTCGGGCGACGACCGGCAGGCGGGCGCGCTGCTCGCGGAGCTCGACCTCCCGGCGGAACTCGACGACGACGCGCGGCGCCGCCTGGCGTCGCGGGTCGCGCTCGACGCGACCGAGAACGCCGCGCCCCGCGCGGTCGGGGCGCTCGACGGCGTCCTCCGGCCGCACGTCACGCCGGACGGGCCGTTCGAGACCGCCGAGGGCCACGCGGACGTCCTCGACTGCCTCGCGGTCGCCGACCCGGGGCTCGCGTCGGCGCTCGCGCTCGGCGTCGCGGACCGGCCGACGGCGCTCGACGCGTGGCGCGAGCACGCGAGCGCGACCCACGCGGCGCTCCGAACGGCCGACCCCGCGCGGTACAGCGGGCTCGTCGCCGCCGAGGCCGACGCGCCCGCGTGGCCGCTCGCGCGACTCCTGCGCGACACTCGGGCCGACGAACCCGCGGTGCTCGTCGTCGGTGACGCCGGTGCGGCGCTGGCGACGGCGCCGGACGGTCCGGACGCCCACGCGACGATCGCGGCGGCGCTCGGCGACGACGTCGTCGCGGGCGCGTCGACGCACGCGCGGACGGATGAGTCGGACGCCGAGGCCGTGATCGACGCCGTCCGAGGGGTGCTCTCGGGATGACCGAGGACGCCCCGCGGACGGCGACGGTCCGGACGACGCACGACGACGCCGGGCTGATCGCGCGCGCGATCCGGCCGGACAACACCGAGTCGATGACGACGCGCGTCGAGGGCGACGCCGTGGTCACGACGATCCGGCGCGACGACACCGGCGGCCTGCGGGCGACGACGGACGACTACGTGGTGAACGTCACGGTGGCAGCGGACGTGGCACAGCACGCGAAACGACACATGACACACGACACATGAGCGAACGTTCAGTATCCAAGCAGAACCAGCAGAAGCGATGGTACACCGTGCTCGCCCCCGAGCAGTTCGACCGGGCGGAGCTCGGCGAGACCCTCGCGGACGAACCGGAAAAGGTGCTCGATCGCACCATCGAAGCCACTCTCGACGACGTCACGGGCGAGTCGGGTGGCGAGAACAACCTCAAGCTCACCTTCCAGGTGACGGACGTCGGTAGCGACTCGGCGTACACCGAGTTCATCGAGTCCGAGCTGACGCGCGACTACCAGCGCAGCCTCGTCCGCCGGGGCTCCTCGAAGATCGCGTCGGTCATCACCGTCGAGACGACGGACGACTACCGCGTGCGCCTGCAGCCGGTCTCGTACACGACGAAGAGCGCGGACGACAGCCAGCAGAAGGCCATCCGCCGCCTCATGATCGACCTCGTCGAGGAGGCCGCGGAGGAGCGCACCTTCGAGGGGCTCATCGACTCGGTCATCGAGGGCCGCCTCTCCAGCGCCATCTACAGCGAGGCCAACACCATCTACCCGCTCCGCCGGGTCGAGGTGGAGAAGGCGACGCTCGAAGCCCACCCCGAGGAGGTCCACGAGGAGGAGGAGACCTCCGCCGTGGACACCGAGGAGTAACGACTCTCGCCCTTCTTTCGGCGCGCGACGGCCCGCCAGCGACGGCGCCGGCGACGAGACCCGCCCCCGTTGGATGCTCTCCGCCGCCACCGCCCGGACGGATATAAACACGTAAGGACGCGCTGGTCGTCGCGTGGGGTATGCCTCCCGGGTCCGACGACGGCCGCCGCGCACGTCTGCGCGGCCTCCGCCCCCGCTTTACGGGGCGACTCGGCGTCGCGGACGTCGCCACGGTCGCGAACGCGGCGCTCGGATTCTGCGCCGCGGTCGCCGCGGCCGTCTCGCCCGCGCTCGCCGCGCGCGTTCTCCTCCTCGCCGCGATGGTCGACGCCGTCGACGGCATCCTCGCACGGCGATACGGCGGGTCGACCGTCGGACCGTACCTCGACTCGCTCGCGGACGTCGCGTCCTTCGGCGTCGCGCCCGCCGCGCTCCTCGTCGCGGTCGCACACACCGCGTGGCGCGAGACGCCGCTCGTCGTCGCCGTCGCCGTCGGCGCGTGTTTCGTCGGCGCTGCCGTCGTCCGCCTCGGCCTCTACACGGCCGACGACGTCGGCAACGGTCACACCGAGGGCGTCCCGACGACGCTCGCGGGAACGCTGCTCGCCGCGGCGGTGCTCGCGGGCGTCGCTGCGCCCGCCCCGCTCGTCGGCTTCGGTGCGGTGCTCACCGCCGCGATGGTGACGCGCCTCCCGTATCCGGATCTGCGCGTGCGCGACGCGCTCGTGATGGGTGCGGTGCAGGCGCTCGCGGTCCTCGCGCCGACCGTCCTCGGGCGACTCTTTCCTCGGGCGCTCCTCGCGTTCGCGCTCGCCTACACGGTTCTCGGACCGTGGTTCTATCGGACCGGCGAAGGGAAACGCTGATAGGCGCGCTGGCGGAACGCTGGAGTATGAGTGACGGGGACGACGAGCCGGCGGACGCCGCGGACGAGCCGGCCCCCGACGAGTCCGAGAGCACGGACGCGCCGGCCGACGAACCCGACGCGGCCGAGACAGCCGGCGACGGGGCGACCGAGAGCGAAGACGACGGTCCCCGCCCCGAGGAGCGCGAGCGCTACGAGACGCTCCTCGCCCGCTTGAGCGAGGCCGAGGACGCGCTCGTGGCCGCCGAGACGGAGGCCGACCTCGACGGCGTCGAGGCGACCCTGGACGAGATCGAGGCCGACATCGAGGCCGCCGACTTCACCGACCCCGAGGCGTTCCAGCCGGACGAGGAGGAACTCGATGAGGACGAGGAGATCGAGGAGCTCCTCGACTTCGAAGAAGAGCTGACGAACGAACTCCAAGACCTCCAGGACGAACTCGAAGAGCAACGCGGCCCGTACGCCGAGGACGTGGTGAGCGAGATCGAGGCGGCGAAATCGACGGTCGAGGGCACGCGCTGGACGGAGACGGGCGACGGGCAGGTCGCGGCCGCGATCGAGACGTTCGTGACGGACGTCGCCGCGGAGCTCGGGACCGATCTCGCCGGCGACGACGCCGACGCGCTCGACGCGACGGTCGCGGCCGTAGAGGACGCGGCCCTCGATGCCGACGAGGACGAGGAGACGATCGCCGCGCTCCTCGATCTCGCGGACGCGCTCCACTCCGGGGTTGAGGACTCACAGGCGTTCGCCGACCTCTCCTCGCGCGCGAAACTGCAGTACGAGGGATTCTACGACGTCCTCGGCAAACACAAGGACTACCCGCCCGAGTGGTCGGCGGTGAAGGAGTGGACGAAGCGCGACGACGCCGAGATGGTCGCGCTCTGCATGGAGCACTTCGGGGACTCCGAATACATGCAAAAGCACTGCCTGGAGGCGTTCGTCCGCATGGGGAACCCCGAGGCCATCGAGGTCCTGAAGGAGAAGGCCCAGCGGCGCACCCTCAAAGCCGTCGAGGCGCTCGGGAAGACGGGGCACCCCGACGCCGTCGAGGGCGTCGCGGACTACATCGACTCCGACTCGAACCCCCAACTCCAGAAGACGGCGCTGCGTGCGATCGGCGAGCTCGGCGCGACCGACTACACGGCGGACGTCGCCCAGTGGCTCGTCGCGGAGCGCGAGGACGTCCGGAGCGCGGCGGCGCGCGCCCTCGGCCTCCTCGGTGACACGCGCGCGATCGCCCCGCTCGGCGACGTCCTCGCCGACGACGAGAGCGAGGGCGTGCGCGCGAGCGCCGCGTGGGCGCTCTACCAGATCGGCACCGCGCGGGCGCTCGAAACGGCCGCCGAACACGCCGAGACGCGGTCGTTCCTCGTGCAGTCCGAGGCCGAGAAGGCGGCGACGGCGCTCGACTAGAGGAAGAAGGCGAGGAACTCGACGGCGAACCCGGCCGCGGCGCAGAGCGCGCCGATCCGGCCGATCCACGTGTGCTCGCGGACCGCCCTCGGAGAGATGTCGACGGTGTAGTTCTCGAACTCCGGATCGTAACTCACGTAGCTCGGCTGTTGGAAGAATTCGAGGAAGACGAGCAACATCCCGAGCGTCGCCAGCGCGTAGCCGGCCATGCGGACGCCCTCGATCAGCGTGAACGCGACCATACGCCGCCCTCGGGTCGCCGGTCGCTAAAGCGTGCCGACCGCGCCGCCGTCAGCGCGCCTTCTTGTGCGATGGCGGGCGCACTCGGGAGCGTGACGCCACGGACACGCCTCGCCGCGCGACTCGCCTGCGCGCTCCTGCTCGTCGCCTGCGTCTCCGGGACGGTCGCCGGAACGGACGCGGGTGGCGAGCGCGACCCGGTCGCCGCGGGCGGAACCCCGACCGTCGTCGCGCTCTACCCGAACCCGGTTCTCCCGAACGACGCCGGCGAGTTCGTCACCGTCGCGCTCCCCGAGGAGACGCACCTCGGACGGTGTACGCTCGCGGACGACGAAAAAACCGTCAGCCTGCCGAACGTCACGCTCCGGGGACGCGTGACGCTCAGCACCGCCCCGAACCGGACGCGCGCGCTCGTCTCCGGCCGCGTGATCGAGAGCGCGCTCCCGTCGCTCGCCAACGCCGGCGAGCGCCTCGTCCTCGTCTGCGGTGGGCGCGTCGTCGACGCCGCGAGCTACACGGACGCCCCCTCGGGCGAGGTGTACGCGCGAGGCGAGTGGCGTTCGCCCGGCCGAACGGCGTTCGACGTACGATCGGTGACGGACGCCCCGACGACGGTGTTCGCGCTCCCCGACGCTCCCGACGTGGTCACGGACGCCCTCGGGGCGGCCGAGCGTCGCGTGCTCCTCGGCGGCTACACGTTCACGTCGACGCGCGTCGCCGCGGCCCTCCACGACGCCGCCGGACGCGGCGTGCGCGTGCACGTCCTCGTCGAGGGCGGACCGGTCGGCGGCGTCTCCGCACGGGAGGCGACCGTCCTCGATCGCCTCGCCGCGACGCCGAACGTCACGGTGACGGTTCTCGACGGCCCGCACGCGCGCTACCCGTTCCACCACGCGAAGTACGCCGTCGTCGACGACGCGGCGCTCGTCACCTCGGAGAACTGGGACCCGAGCGGCGTCAGCGGGCACGCGACCCGTGGCTGGGGGGCGGTCGTCCACGACGCGGCGCTCGCCGACGCCCTCGCCGCGGTCCACCGCGCCGACAGCGGGTGGATCGACGGCGTCGCGTGGCCGAGCTACCGAGCGAACGCGACGTTCCAGCCGCCCCATCCCGCGAACGCGACGTACCCGTCGACGTTCGCGCCGTTGACCACGACCGCCGATCGCGTCTCGCTCGTCGTCTCGCCGGACACCTCGAAGCGCGCGCTCGTCGGATTCGTCCGCAACGCCACCGAGACGCTCGCCGTCGAACAGATGGAGTTCAGTCCCGACACCGCCCTCTGGAACGAGACGCTCGCGGCCGCGGGACGCGGCGTCCGCGTCCGCGTCCTGTTGAGCGGCGCGTGGTACGCTCGTGAGGAGAACGCCGCCCTCGTTGCGCGATTGAACGACCGCGCGCGACGCGACAGCCTCGATCTCCGGGCGAAACTTGCCGACCCCCGCGGGCGCTACGGCCACCTCCACGTGAAGGGCGCGATCGCGGACGGCGAGCGCGTCCTCGTCGGGAGCGTCAACTGGAACGCGAACGCCGTAACCGCCAATCGCGAGACGGAACTCGTCGTCGCCGACCCGGCGATCGGGCGCTACTACGCGCGACTCTTCCGTGCGGACTGGCGCGGCGGCGTCTGGACGCTCCCGGTCGCGCTGGTGATCGCGGTACTCTGTGGCGTCGGGGGCGCGTGTGCGTACCTCCGGCGAGAAATCGCGTTCGTGCGCGCCGACGCGGGCGCCGGCGGTGCGGCCGCCGAGACCGACGTGGTCGGGTGGCGCGGCGAGGAGTGGGAGTGAACGCCCGTGCGTTCGCTGGCGACGTGACGCGCTAGCGCGTCAGCGTGCTGTGCAGTTCCTCGTCGATCTCGGCGTCGGCCATCTTCGAGACGAGGGCGTCGAGGACCTCCTCGCGCATCCCGTTAACGAAGCGGATGGAGCCGACGACGAGGTGGCCGCCGCCCGAAACGCCGGCCCCGGGGAACTCCTCGTTGAGTTCGGTGACCATCTGCGGGATGTCCATGCGGACGCCGTCGCTTCGGAGGACGGCGAAGTCGGGGCCGTACCCGATGGTGATGACGGGCTCGCCCGTCTCCTCGACCTTCCGGTCGTGGATCTCGCCCGTCGTCTTCCCGGGGGCGGGGTAGGTGAAACGGTGGGCGTAGTTCTCGACGTCGATCCGATAGAGGTGTGCGCCCGAGTCGACGGTCTCGTGCTCGACGTGGGGCAGTGCGGCGTCGAGTTGGAGTTCGACGTCGCGCTCGGCGCGCTCGGCGAGCCACGGGACGAGTTCGCGCTGGCGCTCCTCGCTTCCCCCGACGTTCAGCACGTCGTTGATGAGGTTCCGACCCGCGCTATAGCGGAGCCAGAAGGCCTCGTAGTCGAGCGCCTCGCTGACGTCGTGGAGGAACTCCTCGTCGTAGCCGGCCTCGCGCGCGAGGTCGAGGTAGTCGCTCATCGCGCTGGCTTTCGAGCGATCGGAGAGGCCGGCGACCGCGGGGACGTGATCGAGGTCGTCGGCGATCGAGGGCGCGATCATGCGCGCGAGCTCGACGCACATCATGCCCGTCGTCACGCGGTAGTCCTCGCCGTGGAGGTAGGGGTTGACGTGCTCGTCGACGAACGGGTCGACGGCGTCGTGATCCGGGTGGTGGTGATCGACCACGAGGATCGGGATATCGTAGTGGCTGAGCGTCTCGTAGGCGGGCGTGTCCTCCTCCGTGGAGCCGTTGTCGAGCATGAGGAGGAGCGGGAGCTTCTGCCCGTGGCGGGTCTGGTCTTCGAGGGCGAAGTTGAGGTCCCGCGTCGCGTCCTCCATCTCGTAGTAGGGGGCCTTCGAGGGGAGGCGCTTGAGGAGGTGGCGCTTCGCGTCGGGGTCCTCGTGGGTGCGCTCGATGAAGCGCTCCAAGGCGAGCTGGACCGGAACGCTCGCGCACATCCCGTCGCCGTCGGCGTGGTGGCGCATCCGGATCGGACGCGACTCCAAGACGGTCCGGCGGAGGCGGCGCGCGACCCGTTGGAGGTCGGGGTAGAGTTCGCGCATCGCCGGCCAGTCGACGAGCGGGTCGACGTCGGCGGGCGTCGCGCGCTCGGCCGCGGAGGCGTCGAGGCGGGCGCGGACGTGCTCCGCCGCCCCGGCATCGAGCGTTTCGAGCGCGTCGATCTCGACTTGCAGGGCGCCCTCGCGCTCCTCGACCTCGCCGGTCACGTGGACGACGTCGCCGATCTCGATCTCGGGGTAGGCGCGGACGCCGGCCTCCTCGAAGGCGGTGCAGGGGACGGTGCCGCTCTCGTCGCGGAGGCGGAATACCGTCGGGCCGCCGGTCTGTTTGATCTGGACGATCTCGCCCTCGACGTGGACGGTGTCACCGGTCCGACCGGCGAGCGCGCCCGCGGCGGTGCGGTCGTAGGCGAACGTCCGCTCCTCGATCGCGTAGTCGTCGCCCTCGTAGAGCTCGAAGCCGAGATCGCCGTTTTCGCGGATCTCGGTGAGCTCGACGACGAGGTCCTCACCGACGTCGTAGTCGACCTCGGCGGGGAGGACGGACTCGTGGAGGAGTCCCGAGACGTTCGCTGAGAGATCGACGAAGACGCCGTATTCGACCACGCCGTTCACGGTCGCGGTGTAACGCTCGCCCACGTCGGTAGCCTCGACGGTACACTCGGGGGCGAGCCGATAGACGACGGGCGTGGCGTCGTCGTCGGAAGAACCGTCAGTCATGGATCGAGTTTCGGCACCGGCGCGTTTAAGACTTTATAGGTCGCGTGGCGTCGGCTCCGCGCACAGCGGCGTTCCCGCGCGCCCACTGCGTCCGCCGACCGGCGCCGCTCGTCCCGCCCTCGAAAGGTTTAGCACGCGCGGGCGACCACGACGACGTATGGCGTTCCGCTCGCGGCCGGTGGTCGGCATCGCCGGGGAGACGCTCGATTTCGCCCTCGAAGCGGCCGAGGACTCCCACCCGAACGAGTACCTCGGCGTCCTTCGGGGGACGCCGGCCGCGGAGTACGACCTCGACGGCGAGGGCGATCTCATCACGGACGTGCTCTTCATCCCGAAGACGACGTCAAGTCCCGTGCAGGCGACACTCCAGTCCGACCTCGTGCCGAACGACAGCCACACGGTCGGGACCATCCACTCCCACCCGAACGGCGTCCTCCGGCCGAGCGATCAGGACCGACAGATGTTCACGAAGGGGAACGTCCACGTGATCCTCGGCGCGCCCTACGAGCGCGACTGCTGGCGCGCGTTCGACCGCGAGGGCGAACCGGCGACGCTCGACGTCTACGACGTCTCGCTTCCCGACCCGGAGGACTTCTTCGACTTCACGCAGGCCGACATCGACGCCGAGCTCGAAGAGGAGGACCGACGATGACGGCGCGCGTCGTCGCGCAGGGCACCTTCGATCTCCTCCACCCCGGCCACGTCCACTACCTCCGCGAGGCGAAGGCGATGGGGGACGAACTCCACGTCATCGTCGCCCGTCGGGAGAACGTGACGCACAAAGCACAGCCGATCCTTCCGAACCGCCAGCGCCGCGATATGGTCGCCGCGCTCGACCCCGTCGACGAGGCGCGCGTCGGCCACCCCGACGACATCTTCGCGCCGATCGAGGAGATCGAGCCGTCGGTCATCGCACTCGGCTACGACCAACACCACGACGCCGACGCGATCGCGGCGCAACTGGCCGAGCGCGGCCTAGACTGCGCCGTCCGCCGAGCGTCGGCACGCGAACGCCGATACGACGACGAACTGCTCTCGACGGGCGCGATCATCGACCGGATCCTCGATCAGCGCGAGTGAACGCGCCGCGGTGCCACGAGGCCGCGGGCGTGAGACACCGACCCGAACGAGACCGTTCTCGCGTGATCCGAGCGGTACCGAGCGGTACCGTTTTGCGTCCGGACGCGACACCACCGAACGATGCCCTCAACACACCGCGTCGCCGCGGGCGTCGTCGTTCTCCTCGGCGTCCTCGCGCTCGTGTACAGCATGCTCATCGTCCAAGAGGTCCTCCTCGGCGTCGGTGTCCTGATCGCGGCGCTGGCGCTCGCCGCCATCGTCTACTACGGTGGAGCCGACCGGCAGACGCTCGCCCGAGCGACGATGGCCGTGACGGTCGTCTACGGTGCCGTCTCGTTCCAACTGCCGGCCGCCGTCGTCGCCGCCTGCGTCGTCTACCTCACCGCGTGGCTCACCGGTCCCGACAGCCCCCTCGACGCTCCCGACACGACGATCCTACCCGTATCCGACGCCGCAGCGAACGGGGACGATGCCGGCCGCCCCGGGATCAACACCGCCGACACCGACTCCCACGGGCGCGACGGACGCGTTGACGACCCGCGGCGCTGAGGGAAGCCTTTAGCGCGACCCGGCCCGATCACCCGGTATGGACACCGTCTCGGAGACCTTCGACCCCGAGCGCTGGGAGGAGGTAGCGAACTTCGACTTCGACGATCTCACCTATCACCGCGCCCGGGACGTCGGCGCACTCCGAATCGCCTTCGACCGCCCCGCGGTCCGCAACGCATTCCGCCCGCAGACGGTGGACGAACTCGCCACCGCGCTCGATCACGCGAAACGCCAGTCGGACGTCGGATGCGTCATCCTCACCGGTAACGGTCCGAGTCCGAAGGACGGCGGCTGGGCCTTCTGCGCCGGCGGCGATCAGTCCGTCCGCGGGAACGAAGGGTACGAGTACCGCGACGAGGGCGACGAGAACGGGGACGCGGACATCGACGAGGCTGAGGCCGGCCGACTTCACATCCTCGAAGTCCAGCGCGCCATCCGTTTCATGCCGAAGCCCGTCGTCGCCGTCGTCCCCGGCTGGGCGGTCGGCGGCGGCCACTCCCTCCACGTCGTCTGCGATCTGACGCTCGCCAGCGAGGAGCACGCGAAGTTCCTCCAGACCGACCCCGACGTCGCCTCCTTCGACGCCGGCTTCGGCTCCGCCTACCTCGCCAAACAGATCGGACAGAAGAAAGCCCGCGAGGTCTTCTTCCTCGGGAAGACCTACAGTGCTGAGGAGGCCGTCGACATGGGGATGGCCAACGAGGCCGTCCCGCACGATGAGCTGGAGGATGTCGCGCTTGAGTGGGCGGAGACGATGTGCGCGAAGTCCCCGATGGCGATGCGGATGCTCAAATACGGGTTCAACGCGACCGACGACGGCATGATCGGCCAGCAGGTCTTCGCCGGCGAAGCCACGCGTCTCGGCTACATGACCGACGAGGCGGCGGAGGGCCGCGACGCCTTCCTCGACGGGCGGGACCCGGACTTCGACGACGACGCCTGGTACTACTAACGGACTTTTTCCTGCTCGGGCCGCCTCCGGCGACCGCTCGCAGCAAAAACCTCCACTAAAAAAGCCCGCGAGCGCGCCGCGCTCGCGGTACGACTCGGTGGCGGTGACCGTACCGCAATCGCACACCGTGACGGCGAGCCGAACCGCGACCCCACTGTGGCCGAACCGCGACCCAGCGCACTAGACCGTGACCGAGCCGCGACCACACCGCGGCCGCTACTCTTCCTCTTGGGCGTCCACGACCGCGACGGCGGCCAGATTGACGATGTCCTTGACCTCGTCGCCGCGCTGGATGACGTGGACTGGTTCGTCCATGCCCGCGAGCATCGGGCCGATCGCGTCGGCACCACCCAGACGCTGGAGGAGCTTGTAGCCGATGTTACCGGCTTCGAGGTTCGGGAAGACGAGGCAGTTCGCGGGCCCGTCCAGCTCGGCGAAATCGTACGTGTCCGCGAGGATGTCCTCGACGACGGCGGTGTCAGCCTGCATCTCGCCGTCCACCGGGAAATCCACGCTCGGATCGTCGTGAAGCATCTCGACGGCCTCGCGGGGCTTCGCCGTCCCCTCGTTCTCGACGCTGCCGAAGTCAGAGTAGGAGAGGAGCGCGACGCGCGGGTCGACGTCGAAGCGACGGGCGGTCTCCGCGACGTGATGCGTGATCTCCGCCAACTGTTCGGCCGTCGGATCGAGGTTGACAGTGGCGTCGGCGCAGAAGAGCACGCGGTTCTTGAACGTCAGCATGTAGATCCCGGCGACGTACTCGGCGTCAGGGGCGGTGCCGACGACCTGGAGAGGCGGGCGGAGCGCCGTCGGGTGGTGATGCGTGAGGCCGGTGAGGAGGGCGTCCGCGTCCCCCTGTTCCACCATCACGCTACCGTAGTACGCCGAGTCGCGCGAGACGAGGTCGGAAGCCTCGCTCCGCGTCACCCCCTTGCGCTTGCGGAGGTCGTGGAGGCGATCGACGTACGCCTCGTTGCCGGCGGTCCCGGGGTCGACGATCTCGGGCTCGAAGTCGAGCGTGAGGTCGTCCGCGATCGCCACGATCGTCTCCCGATCGCCGAGGAGGACCGGCTCCGCGATCCCCTGATCCTGGAGCTGGTAGGCCGCACGAACCATCTTCTCCTGGTCGCCGTCGCCGAGGGCGACGCGCTTCGGGTCGCTCTTGGCCTTGTTGAGGACGACGCGCATCATCTCGCGGGACTTCCCGAGACGGGCTTCGAGGCGCTCGCGGTACGCCGAGAGATCGAGCGATTCGCGCGCGACGCCGGACTCCATGGCGGCGTCGGCGACGGCGGGCGCGACCTCGAAGAGCACGCGCGGGTCGAGCGGCTTCGGGAGGATGTACTCGGGGCCGAACTGGAGGGGCTGGTCGCCGTAGGCCTTCACGACCTGATCCGGCACGTCCTCCCGCGCGAGATCCGCCAGCGCCTCCGCGGCGGCGACCTTCATCCCCTCGTTGATCTCCGTGGCACGGGCGTCGAGCGCCCCACGGAAGATGAACGGGAATCCGAGGACGTTGTTGACCATGTTCGGGTAGTCCGAGCGCCCCGTCGCCATGATCACCTGATCGTCGCGGGCGTTCTTCGCCTCCTCGTAGCCGATCTCCGGATCCGGGTTCGCCATGGCGAAGACGATCGGGTTGTCGGCCATCGAGCGGATCATCTCCGGCGAGACGATCCCGCCCACGGAGAGCCCGACGAGGACGTCCGCGCCCTCGATCGCGTCTGCGAGGTCGCCCGGCTCGACGCCCTGCGCGAACGGTTCGGCGTGCCGGCTGAGGTCGCCCGCGTCCGCGCGCTCCTGTGAGAGGACCCCGTCGATGTCGCACATCGTGATATGGTCGCGCGGGACGCCGAGCGACGCGTAGAACTTCGCGCACGAGACGGCGGCCGCCCCCGCACCGGAGAACGCCACCTCGACGTCCTCGACGTCCTTATCGACGACGTCGAGGGCGTTGAGGAGTCCGGCACCGGAGATGATGGCGGTGCCGTGTTGGTCGTCGTGGAAGACGGGGATGTCCATCTGGTCGCGGAGGCGTCGCTCGATCTCGAAGCACTCCGGGGCTTTGATGTCTTCGAGGTTGATGCCCCCGAAAGTGGGCTCCATGGCGGCGACGGAGGCGACGAAGGCGTCGACATCGGTCTGATCGAGTTCGACGTCGAAGACGTCGATGTCCGCGAAGCGCTTGAAGAGGACGCCCTTCCCCTCCATGACCGGCTTTGAGGCCTGTGCGCCGATGTCACCCAAGCCGAGCACCGCCGACCCGTTCGACACCACACCCACCAGGTTCCCCTTCGCCGTGTACCGGTAGGCGTCGGTCTCGTCGGCGTCGATCTTCCGACAGGGCGCGGCGACCCCCGGCGAGTACGCCAGCGAGAGGTCGCGCTGCGTGTTCGTCGGCTTCGTCGTCGCGATCGCCACCTTCCCCGCCGGTTCGCGCTCGTGGTACTCCAACGCGTCTTCGTCCAATCCCATGTCCGGCCCCACGGACGACGTGACGAAAAACCCCGCCGCCGTCGACGGTCGTGTTTCCGACTCGCTCCCGGGACCCCGAATCCACGGGCGAACGCGGGCCACACTCCCCCACCCAGTACTTAGGTGACCACCGGACGAAGTCGTACGTATGCCGAGCGCCGACGGCGACGACACCTACGAGGAACTGAACCGATTCGACGGCGGGACGAGCTGGCTTGCTCACCCTGACGAGGCGATGCAACGCGTCAGTCACGTCCTCGACACCGACGCGGGGGTGTTCCTCGTCGACCCGATCGACGTGTCCGGGATCGACGACCTCGCCGCCGAGTTCGGCGACGGTCGCGGGAGCGACGCTCCCGCGGGCCAGCCGGAAGCGGGTGCTTCCGGCGACGTCGCGGGCGTCGTCCTCCTGCTCAATCGCCACGAACGCGACGCCGCGACCGTCGCGCGTCGCCACGACGTCCCCGTCTACCTCCCGTCGTTTCTCACCCGCGAGGTCGACGCTCCCACCGAGCGCTTCGACGGGTCGCTCCCCGGCACGGACTACGGTCTCCTCCGGACGCTCGCCGTCCCGGGATGGCACGAGGCCGCGCTCTTCGACGGTGAGACGCTCGTCGTCCCCGAAGCCGTCGGCACCGCCCCGTTCTTCCACGGCGCCGACGAGCAACTCGGCGTCCACCCGATGCTCCGACTCACCCCGCCCTCGACGCTTCGAGGCCTCCGACCTGAGCGCATCCTCGTCGGCCACGGTCGTGGCGTCCACGAGGCCGCCGCGGACAGCCTCCGCTACGCCTTGGAACACTCACGCTCGAACGCGCCCGGCGTGTGGGCGGGGATGGTGCGCGAACTGTTCCGGTAGACCCGTCGGTCAGCGAGAGAAGTGGACCTAGCAAAAGGGCACGCCATTTCGGTGGCGTAACCAGACGTCGTCCTACGAAGGCCACTACGGCGGTAGTTTTAACGGATCCAGTCGGGTACGCCCCACCTGATAATTGATGCCGTAGGGGACGCTGTAGTGACTCTTTTCGACACTTTCGGGGTCTACTACGTGCTCGGAACGTGGTTGTTCACGAGCTCGGCAGTAGCCCTCGCACTCGGCGCGAGTCTCGAAGAGCCGTCAGCGCAGGCTCCGATCGCCCTCTCTGTGTTCGTCCTCACACCGCTCTCCTTGTGGTGTTTACACATCATCTACGCCGCTACTCCGATCCCGCGTGAGATATTCGGCCTTGATCTCACGGACATCTCGACGGCCGCCTTCGTATTCATATTCGCATCTGGCTTCCTCGCCGAGGTCATCGACCACTTTCGGATCACGCCCGAGTCATGAGTTTGCTCTCGCTGGCCGTTGATTTCGTCCCGAAGGTCGGTCTGGGCTGTCTCGCTCTCGGAAGTTTCGTCTTAACGGCGAGCGTGCTCGGGAACCCGAACTCCCCAGTCGGCGTGCTCCGTCCAAGGGTGGGTCGATCGGTAAGCGGCGTACAAGTCGTACTGAGCGCCAGCGCCGGCCTCGGAATCGCGTTTAGCGTGTTACACCTCGAACGCACGCATCCACTGCTCCGTTCTGGGTTTCTACCGCGTTGCGACTCGACGTCGTTCACGTTCATCAGACCGCGCTCCTCGGTTTCAATCCCGTTCTGGGTTTCTACCGCGTTGCGACGAAGTAGTCGGAGTCGACAACGATCGCGTCCGGCCGTTTCAATCCCGTTCTGGGTTTCTACCGCGTTGCGACGTGAGCGTGTCGGAGTTCCTTGAGGGCGACCGGGTGTTTCAATCCCGTTCTGGGTTTCTACCGCGTTGCGACAGGTCGCGGAACTCGCACAGCACGGCCCCCAGGATGTTTCAATCCCGTTCTGGGTTTCTACCGCGTTGCGACTTGCCGTTCGCGGTTTGCTTCCGGTACCACACCGCGCTGTTTCAATCCCGTTCTGGGTTTCTACCGCGTTGCGACAGTGACGCGGATGCCCTCGACTGGCTGCGGATCAATAGTTTCAATCCCGTTCTGGGTTTCTACCGCGTTGCGACCCGATCGCGCCCTTACTGATCGCACCGTCGATCGTTTCAATCCCGTTCTAGGTTTCTACCGCGTTGCGACACGACGAGCCCGACGTCGAGGACGTCGTCGATCCGTGTTTCAATCCCGTTCTGGGTTTCTACCGCGTTGCGACCGAGCAGGTCGCGGACTCGATCGACGAGCAGGGGTGTTTCAATCCCGTTCTGGGTTTCTACCGCGTTGCGACGGTCCTCCCCGGCGCGTCCTCGCCACGTGCGAGGTTCGTTTCAATCCCGTTCTGGGTTTCTACCGCGTTGCGACGGTAGTGGTGCGCTTGAAGCGTCGCGTCGCGGACGTGTTTCAATCCCGTTCTGGGTTTCTACCGCGTTGCGACGGTCGTGGTTAGGTGTGGGTGGTGCCGAAGGTGACGTTTCAATCCCGTTCTGGGTTTCTACCGCGTTGCGACAGGGGTCTTATTTCGGTGCAAAGCACCTATACTTTTCTCTGAAGACGCATGAGAGGAGAGTTGATTCGTGGACCCCACCTGTCCACGGCTTTGAAAAGGGTCCACGAAGATGGTGCTCATACGCGAAGTTGACCGGCGAGCGTCGGAGAGACGTGGCGCGTTTTCCCCTCCATCCACGTCTCGACAGCGCCATCGGCCTCAAGTGCATCGAGATGTCGGCCGACGGTACTCCGAGATTTATCAGTCTCATTGGAGAGCTGGGGGAGTGTCATTTCTTCAGCAGTAGAGACGAGATAGCGGAGCGTATCAAGGGTCGCATCCGATGGACGACTCATTAGATTCGGAATCGTGAGCTCCTCGATCTCTTCGTCCACGTCTCTGAACTGAAGAGCGAGGTCAACGACGGTCGGTCGAGCAATCGCAGCGACGGTCAACGGCAGGAAGATTTCTCGCGGCCCCCCATCGAAGTTGAGTACGACAGCTCCATCTGCCGCCTCTAGGATGTCGACACACTCTAACACGGCTGTCTGAAACGATCCGTAGCTGATCTCCTCAACGACGATATCCGATCCAGGGCCGAGTTCGTTGACGGTCTGTTCGACGTCTCGGATTGCGTTCTTCGCCCGGTCGCTCGTGTCGTCGTGCGGTCGGAGGAGAACGACAACGTCGTCCGCATTGAGGCCGTTGTTGAGGATCGGGCGCATCACGCGTGGGCTGTGATGCCCGATCGTCGAGACGTATGTGCGCATACGTTCGCTTGCAGTCGAGTGTGACTAAACGGTTTGGCTTCGATATAGTGCAACTGAACGTCTAGTATTTCACATACACAAATACGTTTGCATAACCACGAAAATATTCAATAGGGTGACCGGTACAGATGTGATCGTGAATCGACACACGATTACCCTGCTTCGTGAGGTGTCATGCGTCGGGTCGACTTAACGCTTGAGCCGAAGGGGTCATTCCCGGTGCCGACCGCGAACGGCTACCAGATCTACGGGGCCGTGCTCTCGGCGCTCGACGACGTCGACGAGGACGTCAGCATGCGCGTCCATGACTCCCCGATCGGGAGCCTGACGAACAGTGGCCTCCTCGGGAGCTTCGACGGGAGCCACCGCGACCACCACAAACGCGTGATCCGCGACGAGACCTACGACCTCAAGCTGGGCGTCGCCGACCCACGTGATCAGTCGGTCTTCCAAGCGCTCGCCGACGCGTTCGTCTTCAGCGGCGACACGCTCGAACTCGCCGACGGCAACTTCCGCGTGCGCGACTTCGCAAGTACGAACACGACGCACGAGGAGCTCCTCACCGAAGCCTCGCAGATCGTCAAGCGGAACCACGACACCTTCGAAATCGAGGTGCGCTTCGAGACGCCGACCTGCATCAAGGAGAGTGGAGAGATTACGACGATGTTTCCCCATCGAGGCAGCGTCTTCCGCTCGCTCCTCCGCAAATGGTCGTCGACGATCCCGGATGAGCGGGCCGACGAACTCGACCTCGCGATGACTCGCGAGGACTTTGAGACGAACCTCATCGAGAAGCCCGACGCGAACACGTACGAGACGCACAGCGTTCTCGTCAATCGCGGTGAAGACGGTGGCCCAATCCTCCGCCAGGGATTCACCGCCGACTGCACCTATCGATTCAAGGGTTCAAGCGAAGCCATCCGGACAGCGGTCACGGCGCTCGCGCTCTTCAGCGAGTACGCGGGCGTGGGCGGGTTCGTCTCTCGTGGGTGCGGGACGGCCTCTGTGGAGGTGAAAGAATGAACGGTTGTTCGTACGACCCGGACAGAGTTTCAATTCCGCTTGGATTTCTTCGGGGGTCGCACTGGTCTATATGGTCGGGAGTACACTCGAATGTTGGGTATAGTACAACCTATACAAACGCCACCCTAGAATTTTGCCCTTGGGATACGTATTCTGGTATCGAGGAAAGGCACGTGGAAACCACAAACAGCCCACAGAGATATAGAGCCGTCGAATACGACGGTAGAATTCGGTACGCCCCGATCAGCTCGGTCGTGCTACGATCGCAAAGCGCTGTTCGAGTACAAAATGCCCGTTAACGACTCCATCTGGGGAGACCGAGACGTCCACCCGGCCCTCGCCGAGTACCTTGCGGACGTCGACCCACGACTCCTCGACGTCGGCTGGGCGTTCGAGTCCGCAAAGAGCGTCAAGTACGATCTCACCGACCAGTCGATGCTCAACCACGTGCGGAACGGCGTGTTCGCGATCACGTGGCTGAACGAGGTCGCGCCGTCGTTCGACGCGTACGAGCTGGACGACGACGATCTCCGTCGGGTGATCGCGCTGTTCGCCGTCCACGACCTTCACAAGCTACGCGGCGAGCAGTCGATGGACGAGGAGTACGACATCCCACGAGAGGAGGTCGAAGAGCTCGTCGACGCGCTCGGGGTCGACGAGTTCGGACCAAACCTCCGGATCGAGGACTTCCACGCGTCCGCGGTCGACCACGCGAACACGTGGAACTCGAAGCCAGAGCACTCCACTCGAACGTACGGTCGGCTTCGTCCGTACGTTCGCCTCGCGGACGCGTTCGCGTCCTGTCCCACGCCGGAGTCAGCCGTCGTCGAGCGGAACCAGCGTGCGCTCGACGTCGCGTACCCCGATACCGACCTCGAACTCCGCCAGCACACGCTCGACGACGTCAAGGGGATGCTCACGAACCTGCTCAACGGAGCCGTCAGTGAGGCCCTCGGTGATCGCGTGAGCTACGAGCCGCTCCTCGTTTATCAGGACGGCTGCGTCTATTTGACAGACGGCGACGCTCCCGACGTGACCGTCGACGACGCACTGATCGGGGACGTGTATAACCGGCTCCAGTCCACGATCGGTGACTCCCATCCCGCGTACGACGACCACGACGCGCTCGCTGAGAACCTCTCGACGCAGTCGCAGGGCTTCTACACAATCAACGATCAAGACTTCTTCTACGCGGGCGCACGGAACCTCCTCTATGCGGTCGCAGTGAAGGCGACGCAGGACGCCGATCCCGACGCCGATCCGACCGACAGCATGGCGGAGACGATGGAGACACTGAACGACCGGCTCCCCATCGAGATCGATACGACCACGCGCGTCGCTCCGGGATACGCGCGTCTGGTGTACACGTTCGAACGGTCGTTCGTCGCTCCGATCGTGGACGCCGGCTCGACGGACGAGGACTCGCTCACGCTCACGTGCCGGCTTTTCGAGGTCGATGAGGGCGTCCTCGACGGCCTCCGGGAGCTACGGGAGGACGACGACATCGACCTCACGGCCGGCGGCAAGTGGGACTACGCGTACGCGATCGGCCAACACGTCGCGGACCGCGCCCGCCGCGACGGCTGGACCGGGAACGTGCCCCGGCACGTCGCGAAACTCCTCGTCACGAACCTCGACGCGCTCGAGGAGGAGTGGGAAGACGCCGTTATGGCCGCACACACGGGCCGCTTCGAGACCGAGCTCCGCGCGTACATCGGCGATGTCCTCCGCGTCGATGGACAGGCGTCCCCGCCGACCGAGGAGATGAACGGCCTCACCGACTCCTTCGAGGAACATCACGCGATCCGACGCGGGAAGACGTGCACGTTCTGCAACCGGGGCACGACGAGCACGCGGAAGAGCGACATGGAGGCGCCGAAGTCGCTCACGACGTTCCAAGCGGGGTACTCGAACCGGATCTCCGCCGACGCCGGCCAGCCGGAGAAACTCCTCGTCTGCACGCCGTGTCAGATCGAGTTCTCCCTCCGGGAGACCGGCTCGAGTCGTCGCGACGCTGGCCGGATCTTCGTCCACCTCGTCCCCGACTACTTCTACACGCCGACGATGTGGGAGTTCTACTCCGAGGAGGTGTTCGCGCAGTTCACTGGCGAGGCGATGACGCGGGTCGGACACCTCGCCTCCGCGATGTTCGACCTCGCGACCAGCGACGCGGACCGGTCCAGCCCGGCCCCGTGCGCTGAGCTGATCTCGACCGTCCTTCGAGAGTCGACACGCGCCGACGACGGGGGTGGTCGTTCGATGGTCGAAAGCATCCAACAGGACTTCGAGTCGGACGCCGGGTTCGGAACACAGACCCTCTCATTCTATAAACCGAGGGACAACGACACGGAGTTCCAGTTCTTCGGCGTCTTCGTCGGCCTCTCGGTCGCGTCCGCGATGGGGCTCCGGGCGTACGTCTCGGAGTCCCCGATTCCCGACCTCAGGGGTCGTGACTTCCCGGAGATGGCGAAACTCGACGCGGGGTTCTCGACCGTGAGCGGGTTCTACGGTCGGGACATCCCGCTCTCGAAGTTCCGGGAGCGCCTCGGTTCTGCCGCGGCGCTGATCGGACTCGGCTACGAGCTCGCGCTCGACGACGCACGGTTCGCGAAGTACCTTCGGATCGTCCGGAACAAGCCGCTTCCCGGATCGTACCTGCTGAAACGGGCGGTCCAGGGTTCCGATGACGGCGGGGCCGCACGGTACCTGCTCGAGGAAGCGGACTACCTCGACCACCACGGGAATCTCACGAACGACATGCAGATTACAACGGAGACTATCAACAGATGACGAACGCGACGAAAGACACCGTCACTGAACTCGCGGAACTGGCTTACGATGCAGTGCGTCCGGTCTACGGGAACGACAGCCCGTATGCGATCGAGCGCGTGTTCCGCGAATCGGTGAAGGCAGTGAAGGACTCGAACGAGTTTCGACTCAGTGCAGACGAGGCTGCGCTTCTCGTCGCCGGTCGGCTCGAAAAACTTCACCAGCGAAGCGAACAAGTGTGGCCGGTACCCGCGGACAAGAGCCGAAGCGGTGACCAGCTGAACGAACGTATCGAGCGCTACGCGGAGGCGTTTGCCCGGCGGTTACTCGTCGACCGTTGCGAGGGGAAGCCGTCGCTGTTGAAGCGGCGGGCAAACAACCTCGCAGACGGCTTCTACGCGGCGACGATCAAGCTACAGCGCGAGACGACCGACGACACCACGGAGACCAACTAACGATGTTCGACTACGACACCTACCCCGAACTGGAGCGCGGCACCGTTTCCCGAGACGAGATGACGATCGCCCCGGAGAACAACTTCACGAACGTGCTCGTCCTCCGCGAGCTGGAGAGCCACGCGGTCTTCACGACAGACGGGCAGAGCGCCGATCTCGCGAACGTCGCGGTCGGGTCTGGCGACGACCGCGAGACGTACTCGCCAGGACTGATGTTCATGCGCAAGCAGACGGGGAGCGATCGGCGCTTCGGCAAGTCCCTCCAGCGCGACCTGCTTGACACCGAGTGTACGATGCAGGTCAACAAGATGTGTCAGGAGTGCGTCGAGTGCATCCTCTACGGGAGCGCCGCGAGCGACGACGCCGACCAACAGCTCTCGATCACGTCTCGCGTGATGTACGACACCGCCTACACGCTGCGGGACGCGACTGCGGTGATCGACGAGAAGTTCCAGAACGCACCCGGTGACGACTACGCGAAGAGCGCGGAGGCGACGATCCGCGAACCTGACTTCTTCGAACCCGGGACGCTGTTCCCCTCGGTCATCACGCTCCGCGACGCGACGCCTGAGGAGCTCGCGTTCGTCCTCGGGATCACGGCGAAGAACAAACGCTACGGCGCCGCGACGTCCCGCCTCGGCCGCGTTAAGAATCACGTCCTCGGCGTCTACACCGGGAGCGAAGAGGGCCCGGCGAACCTCGGGCTGACCCGGGACGTCCTCACGCGCCTCCGTGACACCGACGAGACGACTGCCGACTCGATCCAGGACGTCATCACGGCAGCAGCACACGACCCTGAGCTCGTCGGCGACTTGCTTCAGTCCGCCTTCGACGAGCGCGTCAACGCGGAGCGCGGCGGCCTCGACCTCGAGCGCGTCCCGGACGACACCGTCGACGATTTGCTCGACGCCGCAACGGGCGACTCACTCGCCGACGTCCTCGAAACGCAACTGGACGCCTCACGCGCGTTCCTCGAACAGACCGACTGAGGGATGACGGCAGCACTCGAAGTGACGCTCCGGACGCAGGGAGAGATCTGGTTCGCGAGCCGCGAGGTCGGCCGGCTCGCGGACACCGAACCCTACTTCCTGAACACGGCGCTCTACTACGCGCTCGGATTCGCCTCCGGCCGCTACGTCGATCGCTCGTTCGAACCGACGTACCTCGACGACACCGACGCGATCGCCGACGAGCTGTACGTGACACCGGCGACGCCGTCCGACTCCCCCGGGGTGGGACTCGCGAACCGGATCACGTCGACGTACAACACGAGCAGCGACGACTACGCGACCATCAACTACTCGGCACAGGAAGACCCGGACGCGAAACGGAATCTCCCGACGTACGGTCGGCGTCGCGTGCTCGGCCACGGGAACGAACTCACGTGCTACGTCGTCGGGCGCGGTTTCGATACGGCCGAGCTCGAGGAACTGGTGCCCGGCTACGCTCGCCTCGGGAAGAAACGCGGCAAAGCCCGCATCGAAACCGAACCGCTGACCGTCTCGGAAGGATCCGGGGAGTTCGATCTCGGTCATCCGATCGGGGCGTACGACACGAGCCTCACGCCGGTCGGGAACCTCGTAACCAAGCGGATGCGACCGACGCCGCTCGTGATGCAGGCATCGTACGAGGGTTCGTACCTCGAACTCGAGGTACTAGATCCGGACGGCGAAGACGAAGAGAACGGGGGGGACGACGACGGCATCCGCCTCCCCGCCGACGCGACGTTCCTCGAGACCAAGCGATGAACGCTACGCTTCCCCTCTCGGGCGTCGAACTACGACGGCACGACGACCCGACGTATCCGGTCGAAGGGGACACTTTCGAGCCGTACGGCCATCAACAGGACCTCCGAGAGTTGTTCGACACCTCGGACGAGTTCCTCGCGGTGAACGACAGTCCGACCGGTGGTGGGAAGACGATGTCGTGGCTCGCTCCCGTCGTCGAACGGGGCGAGCACGCGCTCGCGGTCTACCCGACGAACGCACTCATCCACGACCAGTACGACCAGCTCACTGACGAACTCGAGGAGAGCTTCCCGAAGGTGGGAACGGACGTCGAAGTGCTCCCGATCACGGCCGAGACACTCAGGACACGGTACGCAACCGAGTACCCGAAAGCGGAGACGAACGGGGAACGGTTACAACGCCTCCTTCGAACGTACGTGCACCAGCGTCAAGGCCCAGTTCTCGTCCTGACGAATCCCGACATACTCGTGATGATGCGGCGGCACATCTACGGACGGTCCGGTGATCCGGGGTCACGAATCAGACAGCTCAATGAGCTCGAGACGGTCGTCGTCGACGAGTTCCACCGCGCCGATCGAAAAGAGCAGAACACGCTCCTGTTCGCGCTCGACGAGATGTACGACCTCCCCGAGTACCAGTGCGCGCTCTCGAAGGTCGTGCTCCTCAGCGCGACACCGACGACGCGTCTCGAACACCGCTTCGAGGAAGCGATGAGCGCCTCGTACCACCGCGTGACCGCGCGTCGCGAAACCGTCGAGGAGCGCCCGTTCGACGAGACGCCGACGGACGGATGGAGTGCAGTCATGCCGCCCGTCGACCTCGACGTCCGCTCGGCGTCGACGTTCGACACCGCGAGTGAACTCCTCGGTGCTGATTGGGAGGACACGGAAGCATTCGCCAAGCGGTCTGGACGGACCGTCTTCATCCTCGACGGGATACACGAAGTGGACGAGGTGTATACTCGCCTCTCGAGCGCGCTCGACGAACAGACCGTCGTTCGAATCGACGGGTTCCATCGCGGCGACGCCGAGGAGAAACTCGACGACTTCGACGTGCTCGTGAGTAACTCCGCCGTCGAAGTCGGTATCGACTTCTCTGTCGACCGTCTCGTGTTCTCGGCTCCCGACCGGGCGAGTTTCGTCCAGCGCCTCGGTCGTCTCCGAACGAAATCCGAGCGACAGTCCGCCCGCTGCTACGTTCCATCGACCGTCGCGGCTTCGATTTCCGAGATCGAACACGACGGTCGTGTCCCGCGGGTGCGTCTCATCGAGGTGCTTGAGGACGCCTATCACGACCCTCGGGAGTTCGAATCGTTCGACTGGCGGTACTCGGCAGCCGAAGCATACTACCACGTCGAGCGGCGTGCTCGCGATGCCAACTCAGAACGGGCCGAAGAGATCCGCGAGAAAGGGTGGGCGCGTATCCTCCGACACTTCAGCGGTGGCGATCCACCGCTCACTCGATCGGACGTCGAAACGCACGCCGACGTCATCGACAGTGCGGCCGAACGAACGCTCCAGTGGTACCGCGGCGGCTCGCTACAAGCCCTCGTCTACGACAGGGACCCGGGCGCCGACGAGCCGATCAAGACGTACGACCTGTTCTACCTCCTTCGTTACGGGGACGTCGAGTTCTTCTCACGATCTGACTTCGACAAACTCGTCCCGGAGGATCACGCTGACGACGTTTCCCACCTCGCGCCGTACGTCACGGGATACTGCACGTACGACGGAACGATCGAAACGAACGACGACGGATACGGACGGAGCGTACGTCTCCAAGCTATCCCGGAGATATACAGCTGGCTTCGCGGCGACGGCGCTGACGAGGGAACGCGGAAACCTCGCGAACTCGATGGAATCGGGATTGACGTCGATCCCGACGGAGCGGATCGGATCACGTCGATCGCCCACCTCCGCGACGAGATGGACGAGGACCTCGACGTGCTCTGCTACGCCCTGAAGGGGAATCCCTCGAAGGTCAAGAACCGATACGATCTTGGGACGTTCCTCTTCCTCTACCCACTCACCCTCGGCGACGAGCAGTGGTGTGTCGCACTCGGTCTCGACGCGCTCTATCTTCACTGCGCGGTACAGGAGTCGCAGAACGCCGTCGACCTCGAGAGCTTGGGGATCGATCTCTGAGATGCCGGGATCGAGCTTCAAGGACGAACTGGTCTACGTGAGTGCGCTGAACGAGTTCGTCTACTGTCCCCGTCGATACTACTACCAGCGGTACTACGACGAAATCGGCGAACCGTACGAACTCGTCGACGGTCGCTCGAAACACGAGCACGGGTCCCGTCGTGGGAGTTGGGTGACAGAGCGGTACTTCCGCTCGGACGACCTCGGGATGCACGGGAAGATCGACCTCATGGACACGGAAAACGGAACACCGACCCCGGTCGAGCGGAAGCGCTCGGAGAGCGGGTCGTACTATCCGAGTGACGAAGTCCAACTTGCCGGCTACTGTATGCTGCTCGAAGAGGCCATCGACGAGCCCGTGAACGTGGGGTACATCTACCTCTATTCGACAGACACCCGGCACTCGGTCCGTATCACACAGGACCACCGCGACACAGTCCGCGAGATACTACAGCGAATCCAGACCATGTCCGTCGATTCGATTCCACCGCTGACTCAAACTCCCTCGAAGTGCGAGGCGTGCTCAGCGAGAGCGTACTGTATGCCCCGGTGAAACAGCCGTTCTCTCCCCATCCGAAGCAGAAGGAACTGGATGGGAGGGGACGTCGTCAGGTGACCTGACGTGAAAGAGAGCCAGGGAATGTTCGACGACTCGGTCGTCTACGTGACGACGCAGGGCTCGCAGGTCCGTATCGACGGCGGCCAGGTCGTCGTCTACGATGTCGAGGGGGACGACGGCGAACTCGCGTCGTTCCCCGTCGAAAAACTCGACACGATCAACGTCTTCGGCGGCGTGAACTTCTCGACGCCGTTCGTCGCGACGGCGAACGAACACGGAATCGTGCTCAACTACTTCACGCAGAAGGGGCAGTACCGGGGGAGTTTCGTGCCCGAGCGGAACACCATCGCAGAAGTCCGTCGCGCGCAGTACGCACTCAACGACGACGCCGAGCTCGCCATCGCAAAGGCCATGATCGCGGCGAAGATTCGGAACGCGCGGACAATCCTCTCGCGGAAGGGCGTTCGCGGGACGACCGTGCTCAAGGACCTTGGCGAGCACGTCTCGACCGCATCGAACAAGGACGATCTCCGCGGCATCGAAGGCGAGGCCGCCGAGCGCTACTTCGACCGACTCGACGAGACGCTCGTTGACGACTGGACGTTCGAGACGCGCAGTAAGCGCCCGCCCGAAGACCACATCAACTCCCTGCTGTCGCTGACGTACGTGATGATGAAGAACGAGGTGTTGAGCGCGCTGCGCTGCTACAATCTCGATCCCTTCCTGGGCGTACTCCACGCTGATCGACACGGCCGGCCGTCGCTCGCGCTCGACCTCGAAGAGGAGTTCCGGCCGCTTTTCTGCGACGCGTTCGTCACCCGCTTGGTCAACCGCGGGACGATCACGCACGACCAGTTCGGGACCGACAACCGTCTCACCGACGACGGCTTCCAAGCGTACCTGGACAAGTTCGACGACTACATGGACGAGGAGCTGACACATCCCCACTTCGACTATCGCGTGAGCCGTCGGAAGGCGATCCGACAGCAAGTGATCCTCCTGCGGAAAGCGATCACAGGTGAACTCGACGACTACCACGCGCTGGAGGTATCGAGATGAGGTTGGCAGTGACGTACGACGTCAGCGACGACGGGAATCGGCGGCGCGTCTATCGGACGCTCGAACGATACGGCGCGTGGCGACAGTACAGCGTCTTTGAAGTCGATGTCTCGAAGAGCCAGCGGGTCGAACTCGAAGACGAACTCGAGAGCCACATCGAGCCAGCTGATGGCGACCGTATTCGATTGTATCGACTCTGTGAGGCCTGTCAGAAGGCGACGACCGACCTCGGAACGGAGCCACCGGACGAGCAGTCGAACGTTATCTGACGTCCCCCCTTCGTGGACCTTTTTCAAAGCCGTGTACAGCAGGGGTCCACGAACAACCGCCGCTCTCTCCTACCGTCAGAGAAAACTATAGGTGCTATCCCCGACAAAACACCCCCTGTCGAAGCGCGGTAGAAACCCAGAACGGGATTGAAACTGCTGAAGGTCAGCGTCTCCGGATCATCGACCTCCTGTCGAAGCGCGGTAGAAACCCAGAACGGGATTGAAACTCGTGGACGCGCTCGCTCCAATGCTCTGCACAGTCGCGTCGAAGCGCGGTAGAAACCCAGAACGGGATTGAAACTCTTCGATCCACCATCCGTCTTTAGTTAAGCGAGAAACCGCGTGATAGCGGCGGCTTATCGAGGCATCTTTCGGAAGGAATGAGGAAGTCCAGTCTGTGTACGACAA